>JAFQQV010000058.1 GCA_017410425.1 Oscillospiraceae bacterium | reverse complement strand
TCTGGGCTGACATGGTCGCCTTCGATGAGAGCACCATGGACATGAGCCGTCCCCATCACTTTGCAGGCTTCTGCGGCCGCCGCGACGGCAAGAACTTCGTCATGGACCACGATGCCATCATGGCAAAGTACGGCCACTGCAGGAAGATTGCAGAGCGCGTTCCCGAGGCACTCTCCGGCGCAATGGCAGACATGATGTACCTTGCAACCTTCGAGACTGAGGAAGAACTCTTTGCCTACTACCGCGAGCTGACCGAGACCCATTAATGCGACAAATTTAAAGGCCCCCTTGTTAAAGGGGGCTGTCAGCGAAGCTGACTGGGGGATTCAGAATCATTGTTTTTTGAATCCCTCCGTCAAAACCTTCGGTTTTGCCACCTCCCTTTAACAAGGGAGGCTTTTTATTTTTTTAAGCCTGTGTTATTATCTTTATAACTAAGGGGGGATATTCATGCACTATGTTCAGGCCAAAAGCATACTCTCTGCCCGAAACGGCATGAATCTCTACCGGGGCTGCCAGCACGGCTGCATTTACTGCGACTCCCGCAGCCACTGCTATGGCATGGAGCATGAGTTTGAAGACATTGAGGTCAAGGAAAACTCACTCAGCCTTTTGGTCGATGCCCTGCGCCGCAGACGCAAAGTCTGCATGATTGGTACCGGCTCCATGTCAGACCCCTATATGCCCCTGGAAAAGGAGCTGGGCTACACCCGCCAGGCGCTGGAGCTGATACATAAGTACGGTTTCGGTGCCACACTGATAACGAAATCCGACCTTGTGCTGCGGGACATTGATCTGCTTCAGGCCATCAATGAACAGGCAAAATGTGTGGTACAGATGACCCTGACCACCTTTGATGAAAAGCTCTGCAAAATCCTTGAGCCGGGAGTGTGCAGCAGCGCAAAGCGCGTAGAAGCCCTTAAGGTGCTGAAAGATGCAGGTATCCCCACCGTAGTATGGCTTTGCCCCATCCTGCCGCTTATAAACGATAGCGCAGAAAACATAAACGGCATTCTGGATTACTGTGAGCAGGCCAAAGTCCGGGGCATCATCAACTTTGGCATGGGCCTTACGCTCCGTGATGGGAACCGGGAATATTTTTATAATGCACTGGACAGACATTTTCCCGGCCTGAAGGATGAATACATCCGCCGCTGGGGCAATGCCTATGAGATTGCAAGCCCGCGTAAGCATGAGCTTTCAGCCCTGTTCCATCAGCGCTGTGAAAGCGCCGGGATAATGCACAATAACGATGAAATTTTTGCTTATTTGAATGAATTTGAAGAAAAAGATACTCAGATGAGTTTGTTTTGAAATATCATGGAGGGTAGAAAAATGAGCAAAGTTGTAAACGAACCTAAGATCAAAAATCCCCTTATCGTTGCCATCCGCGAGCAGCTGGAGCACCGGGCACTGTGGATGTATCTGCTGCTGGACGAGGCTAAGAAGCATGGCCTTGAGGCTGAGAAATTTGCACCTGATGCCATCATGCGCTGCGGCCTTTATCAGGGCGGAAACCTTGTGAAAAAAGGCGGCACCACCAGCCTGAAGGGCCTTAAAAAGACTCTGTTTTCCAAGGCTGCCCAGTGGGTATTTGAGATGCAGATTCTCCGCTGTGACGATGACCATCTGGACATTGACTTCCACTATTGTCCTCTGGTCAAAGCCTGGCAGAAGCAGGGCTGCAGCGACGAGGAAATCAGCTGTCTCTGCGACTACGCCATGTGCGGCGACCGGGGCATCGGCAAGAGCTACGGCTGTGAGCTGGATCTGCCCGCCACCATTGCCAGAGGTGACGGTGTCTGCAAGATCAGATATGTGAGGCGCTGATATGGTACACATCGACAAAGAAAAATGCATAGGCTGCGGGCTCTGCGCAGGAGACTGTCTGGGCAAGGCCATAAGTCTTGAGTCCGGCAAGGCAGAGATTATAAAGGGCTGCTTCATGTGCGGCCATTGTGTTGCAATCTGCCCCAGCGAGGCCGTCAGCTTCGTGGGTGAAAACTACGACATGGCAGATGTGGAGCCTGTGGGCAAGGGCTTTGGAATCGACGCCGATACCATGCTCCACGCCATCAAGACCCGCCGCTCCATCCGCCATTTCAAAAAGCAGGGCGTGGACAAGGCCGAGCTTGAAAAGATTCTGGAGGCGGGCCGCTTCAGCCCCACCGCCAGCAATGCCCAGAACGTTAGGTACATTGTTTTCAGCGAGGAGACTGAAAAGCTGCGCGAGCTTTCCATGGCAGAGCTGAGAAGCTATGAGCAGGACGAGGAGAGTTTCAGGAAGGTCTTTCCCCCTCCCTACAGCCGGGACCGCATGGACTTTTCCGATGACAATTTCCTTTTCAAGGGTGCCCCGGTAATCATCCTCACCGTGTCTCCCCACACCGTAAACGCCACCATCGCCGCAGCCGACATGGAGCTGCAGGCCGTGTCTCAGGGCTTGGGCATGCTGTATGTGGGCTTTTTCGTGCGCATGGCAGCAATCAGCAGAAATATACGGGAGTTTCTCGGTCTTGCTGAGGATGATCAGGTGGTCAACTGTCTGTGCTTCGGCTGGCCGGATGTAAAGTATCAGCGCACTGTACCCAGAAAAAAGCTCAACGCAATATGGAGATAAAAAATAAAGCCTGACTCAATGTCAGGCTTTATTTTTGTTTATATCAGTTTATACCGCTTGAGATGCTGCCGTCAGTGCCGATATATTCATACTGACTGTGCAGCTGGAGTGTGCCGAGAATGTCGAAACTGTCTTCCACAAGAATGTTGCCAAATTCGTCATATACGGCAAGGTTCGTGCCGATCAGCTTACCCTCCGCATCATAGCTGCTCCCATGACGGACATTGTCTTCCCAGGTGTATTCTGCGCAGCTTTCAAGGCTTCCGTTGCGGTAGCTTTTGGTGCTTATAAGCTGTCCCGCCTTGTCGTAGCTATGCTCCTGCTTTGAGGTATAGGCGGGAGTTTCTACGCTTTGGGAAATGAGATTTCCCTTCTTATCGTACTCATATATAAGCCTTGAGTATACCTCCCCATTGGGGTCACGGCTTACAAGCTCACGCTCCCGCCCTTCGGCGTCATAGCTATACTCGGTGGAGCCCACAAGCTCACCGTCATTATAGGCAACGGACTTTGAAAGCCTACCCTCAGCGTCAAATTTCTGCCGGTACTCAGCGATACTTTCTCCGTAAAGCCTGGAGCTGCTTTTCACCGTCACAAGGCTTTCGTCCTCACTGTAGCTGTAATCAAGCCGGGAGGAGATTTCGCCGTTGAGATAGGTGTCGACAGAGAGCATGCGCCACTGATCGTCATACTCGGTTACGCTCAGGTTAACATCCCCAGTGCTGTGCTCAAGCTGCCGCCGGCTGATGTAATACTCCACCGCCGGTTCCTTTGAGCCGCAGGCCGCAAGACACATAAGGCAAACCAAGCAGAGCAAAAATGCAGTCATTCTTTTCATTGTTCGCTGCCTCCAAACTTTCTATCCAGATATATGGCATAGCCCAGCGAAATGACACACAGCGCTGCAGCAGAAAAAATCCTGCCCGGATTTCCCGGCTCCACGCCAAAGGCGCTGAGCATATTGATGCCGCTGTGGGTTAAAATGCAGGGAATGAGGGAGCCGCTGCGATGGAAGATAATCACGAACATGAAGCCCGCAGCCACGGCATAGCAAACCTGCAGCATGGTGGGCAAAAGCTCCGCCCCGCTGCCGTTGAAAAGATTCACGATGTGTCCGATGCCGAAGCTGATGCTGGAGACAATGATTGCAGCTTTCACGCTGTCCCGGCACATGGCCTTGAACAGCAGGCCGCGGAAAATCACTTCTTCCAGAAAACCCACGCAGAGCATGCTGAGCACATAGAGAAGGCTCTCCAAAACGCTCATATTAAGCTGCAGACCAAACCATGCGTTGCAGGACACGATCAGCAGTAGAGGCAGGTAGTACAGAAACTGCCGGGCACTGGCTCTGGGGGCGCAGAGTCCATACTTTTCAAACAGGCCGTTTTTCTTAAGCCACAGGAGCAAAACAATGCTCATTGCAGCGGCCACCGGGAATGTGATCAGCTTTTCAGTGCCCATGGCTCTGGAGGCATTGTCCGCCATGCTGAAAAGATTGACGTAGACAAGTATCCAGATTATAGCAAAAGCCAGCTCATGCTTTTCATAAAAACGCTTCATATTATTATGCCCTTGCAGTGGTCAATCTCATGCTGGATTATCTGGGCGGTCCAGCCGGAAAAGCTCTTATGGCGAAGCTGGAAAGCCTCGTTATAATACTTCACCTTGATGTTCTTATAGCGTTTGGTCTGCCGCCTGCCGCTGAGAGAAAGGCAGCCTTCCTCAGTCGTATAGGGCTGGGAGTATTTTTCGATCTCGGGGTTGAACATAATCATGTACTCATCCCCGTTTTCAAAAGCGATGATGCACTTTGAAACGCCAATCATATTTGCCGCCATGCCGACACAGCCGTCCTTATGGGCGATAAGTGTCTCCAGCAAATCACGGGCAATATCAATATCATCAGCCGTGGCCGGTACTGAGGGCTGGGCCAGAAAGGCCTCGTCCTTCATTATCTCGCGTACCATCAGGCATCACTCTCCACAGCGGTACCACCCTGCATGAATCCCATCACCCAGCGTGCATCGATGACAAGACTGTCGTCATCAGCCAGCAAAGCGCCGAATATGCGTTTGAACTCCTCATATTCCTCAAGACTCATATCCATAAAGTTGGTTTTGCCATCCACCTTGAACAGGAAGCAGGGCTGCTGCTCCTTGTTCAGAGCAAAAACGATGGGGCCCAGCTCGCAGCCGGACATGATTTCGGTCACCTGGGCGCCGGCAGCAAGCTTCATAAGCTCGATTATTCTGTCGTCCATACCCAGCTTGAAAATGGCAGCCTTCTCGCTGAGAGCCTCCTGATAGTGCACCAGACGGCAGGTGACGCCCTTGGCCTTTGCAGCCTTAATAACAGGCATGATCTCCTCGGTAGCATCCTCAGGATAGCACCAGATCCACACATTGTTTTCAAGGTCGTTGAACAAAATGGGGTACTGGATTCTTGCCACATTGCCGCACTCAGGGCAAGTAAAGTCAAAAAGTGCGCCGCTGATTATATCCTCACGGGCATTCTCCGTCTCGGTGTTGATGGTCTGCCAGAGCTTGAACTCCATTTCTTTGCCGCAGTTGGGGCAGGCGGCGGTGGTTATACTGGACTGTGACATAGTTTTCTCCTCTTAAATTACTTGTTCTCTTCAAGATAAGCTTCGAGAAGCTTGATGGAATCGTTGAGCTGCACAAGGTCGAAGCTGAAAACCATCTCCTTCATGCCGGAGAGAATCATGTTGAGATCCTCCGCGTTTTCTGTGCCGTACTCGAGCATGGTGTCAAGCTCTGCACACATATCACCCAAAAGCTCAGCCGGGTGGGAAAAGCCCATGGTAAAGCCCATCGCGTCATAGGTAAACTCTATTTCATCATAAAAAAGGGCTCTGGTTATTTCACTGAGATTATCTTTAAGCTGTTCAAGCATTTTGAAAGCCTCCTGTTTTTAGTTTTTTACATTCTACCACCGAAAGTGCATCTTGTCACGGCTTTTGTCTTTTCAGAGCGGAGGCTCTGTGTTATATTAAAATAAAAACTGAAAAAGGTGGTATGTAAATGATCCCCTTTGCAAAGCGCATGGAATATATGGCAGGCTCTGCCACGGTTATAAAAAATCTCTTCAAGGCCATGGGTGACCCGGAGACTATCTCCTTCGGCGGTGGCGCCCCCGCAAGGGAGACTCTGCCCGCAAAGCAGCTGGCCCAGATCTGCAGTGAGCTTTTTTCCTCTGAGGAATACGGCGCCAGAATGCTGCAGTACGGCCACCCGGAGGGTGAAAAGGAGCTGCGCGAAGTGGTTTCAGAATATCTGCTGCGCCCCAAGGGTGTCAAGGCAGAGCCTGATGAGATCATGATTGTCAACGGCGGTCTTGAGACCATGAATCTCATGTGTCAGGTCTTCATCGATCCCGGTGATGTTATTCTGGTTGAAGAACCCACATTTGTCCACTGTGTGGAGATTTTTGAGATGTTTGAAGCCCGCTGCGTAGCCGTACACACTGATGATGACGGCATAGACCCGGTGGATGTTGAGGCCAAAATAAAGCAGTACCACCCCAAGTTTGTCTACGTCATACCCACCTTCCAGAATCCCAGTGGCAGAACTTTGAGCCTTGAGCGCAGGAAAAAGCTGGCGGAGCTGGGCACAAAATATGATGTAATAATCCTTGAGGACGATCCCTATCGCGACATTCGCTTTGAGGGCGAGGAGATTCCGCCCATAAAAAGCTTTGACAGCAGCGGCAACACTGTGCTTGCCAACAGCTTTTCCAAGATCTTCTCCGCCGGTGCCCGCCTGGGCTATGTAAATGCCGCACCGGAAATTCTGGAAAAGCTCTACAATGCAAAGACTGCAACCAACTCCCAGACCAACACCACCCTGCAGCTTATCTGTGCAGAATTTTTCCGCCGCGGCCTTTTTGAGGAGCTTCTGAGCAAAACCAGAGCGCTCTACCGCCAGCGCCGTGACGTGATGCTGGAATGCATTGACCGCTTCTTCCCCGAAGGTACAAAGCGTACCACGCCCCAAGGCGGACTCTTTGTCTGGGTTGAGCTGCCAGAAGGCTACGACACCACTGAGCTTCTGAAAAAAGCAGGTGAATATAAAGTCGCCTTTATTGCCGGCGAAGCCTTCTTCACCGATGGAGGCGGCAAAGGTAAAAACTGTATGCGTCTGAGCTTCGGCAATGTGCCGCCGGAGAATATCCGCATCGGCATGGAGCGGCTTGGAAAGCTGCTTGCTTCGGAAAAATGAATATAATCACCGGAATGCAAGACATATTCCGGTGATTTTTTTGCTTTTGTGATGCAAATATTGGCTTATGATAGCTTAAAATTATTTTTTCTATATTTTGTCCGCAAAAAAGTTATTATATTTTATTATATGTTTTTTCTTTCGGCACTTGTCACAAAAACGCTATCCCCCAAAGCCCCGCCATGTTGACACTTGTACAAAAATATGCTAGACTTTCAAAGTACTAATAAGCAATATTGTTCTCTATCCCCCTTAAGTTAGGAATTATTTTACATATCTGATGTATTTCTATTCTTGGCGTACTAAGGCGGGATAATTTACTTTATGCCGCTTTTCTAAATCAATAAAGGAAAAGTTCCTTTCCTTTTTGGTATCAAAGATACCAAAATTCTATTCTTTGGATTCAACGGTAAAGACCGTCGAAAAAATAAATTTATGGAGGAAACACAATGAAAAAGTTTCTCGCACTGATGCTCGCTCTGTGCATGGTTCTTTCTCTCTGCGCTTGCGGCGCAAAGGAAGAAGCTCCTGCAGCAGCACCCGCAGCTCCTGCTGAGGAAGCAGCTCCCGTTGAGGAAGCCGCTCCCGCAATCAAGGTCGGTATCGCAGCTCCCGACGTAACCCACGGCTGGGTTGCTGGTGTTGCTTACTACGCCGAAAAGTACTGCCAGGACAATGGCCTTGAGTACAAGGTTCACACCTCCGCTGACGCTGCTGAGATGCAGGCCGGTCTGCAGGATCTGGTAGCATGGGGCGCAACCGTTATCGTCTCCTTCCCCCAGTGGGCAGGCATGGAGACTGCAATGCAGGAAATCATCGATGCAGGTATTCCCGTTGTTAACTTCGACGTTGACGTAGCATGCGAAGGCATCTACAAGGTAACCGGCGACAACTACGACATGGGCTACCAGTCCGCAAAGTACATTGTTGAGAAGGCCGGCGATGCAGCTTACATCGCAGTTCTCGACGTTCCTTCTTCCGGCTCCGTCTGCGAGCTGCGTAAGCAGGGCTTCTATGATTACCTCAACGAGATTGGCTACGACCAGTCCAACATCCAGGAGTTCACCCTCGAATCCTTCTCCCGTGACGACGGTCTGAAGAACGCTGCTGACATCCTCGAGAAGATGCCTCATATCGATGCATTCTACTCCATGGACGACGAGACCTCCATCGGCACCATCCAGGCCATGACCGAGGCTGGCCGCACTGAGATCAAGGCCATCACCGGTGGCGGCGGCTGCCAGGAATACTTCAACATCATTGCTTCCGAAGAAGGCCAGGCAATTGGCGCTGCTTCCGCTCTGTACAGCCCTGCAATGATTCAGGATGCTATCCAGGTCGCTATCAAGCTCATGAACGGTGAAGAGGCAGAGCCCGTCATCGTCATCCCCACCACCATCGTTTCCGCTGAAAACGTTGCAGATCACCTCGATCCCTCCAACAACGTTTACTAATTTATCAGCTAAAACGAACATAGCTTAAACAAAGCTCAGGGGCTATGGCTATTGAGCCATAGCCCCTTTTTACTTTTCAAAAGAGTGCCTCGCTCAGGGTAGTCTTTTGAAAAGTGCGAAAAAAAATGAAACGGATGTGATCACTTGAATCTTTCAATGGAAAAGATCTACAAGTCCTTCGGTGCCAATAATGTTTTGACTGAGGTCAATTTCAGCTTGGGCGCCGGGGAGATTTGTGCTCTTTTGGGCGAAAACGGCGCCGGCAAGTCTACGCTGATGAATATACTGGGCGGCGTTTTGCCTGCCGACAGCGGTAAAATAGTAATCGATGGAGAAGAAAAGCATTTCCTTAACCCCGTTGATTCCCTCGATGCCGGTATCGGCTTTATCCATCAGGAGCTGAACCTGATAAACGACCTGAGCATTTATGAAAACATGTTCATTACCCATTTGCCCAAGAAGGGCGCTTTTCTAGATGCAAAGTTCATGCAGAATAAGACAGCAGAGCTTTTTGAGCGCATGAACATAGAGCTGGACCCCTGCACTATGGTGCGTGATCTGGATGCAAGTTATAAGCAGATCGTTGAGATAGGTCGTGCCTTGCTGCAGGAGGCTTCCATAATCATCATGGACGAGCCTACCACCTCCCTCACAGAGCCTGAGATTGAGCGTGTCTTTGCCATGATGCGGACCCTCAAGGAGCAGGGTGTCAGCATCATCTTCATCTCTCACAAGCTCAATGAGGTTATGGCAATTTGCGACAGATACACTGTTTTGCGTGACGGCAATATGGTTGCTGAGGGACTTGTAAAGGATACTGATCCCATGAAGCTGGCTGCCCACATGGTAGGACATGAGGTCAGCAATGATGTGCTCAAGCATGAGGCTACCATCGGTGATGTTGTACTTGAGTTGGACAAGCTCTCTGACGGCAAGAACTTCCAGAATATATCTCTCTCGGTCCGTGCAGGCGAGATTCTGGGTGTCACCGGCCTTCTGGGCGATGGTCGAAGCGAACTGTTTCAGGCTGTTTTCGGTGCTGCAGGCAGCAAGTACAGCGGCCGTATACTGATGGATGGTAAGGAAATCCATCCCAGCAATACCCATCAGGCTTTGGATAACGGCATTGCATACCTGCCCCGTAACCGCAAGGAAAACGCTATTATCAAGGACATGAGCATTCTTGACAATGGCTCCATAGTCATGCTGTCCAAATTAAAAAAGGGTCTTTTCATTGACTTTGCAAAACAGGAACAGCTGTTCGGGCAGCAGGGAGAAGAGCTGCGCATCAAAATGGGTAGCCAGTACGACCTTATCACCAGCCTCTCCGGCGGCAACCAGCAGAAAGTCGTTCTTGCCAAGTGGCTTATGAGCGGTCCCAAGCTGCTTATTCTCGACAACCCCACCCAGGGTGTTGACGTTGGTGCAAAGGAAGAAATATACCACATAATCCACAGGCTGGCTGCTGAAGGCGTTGCAGTCATCGTGCTTTCCTCCGAAGCACAGGAGATCATCCGTATCTGCGACAGGACCCTGGTTCTCTTCCACGGTAAGCAGGTAGGAGAACTTGTGGGCGAAGAAATGACCGAAACCAGCATCATGTATCTTGCCACCGGCGGCAATCAGAATGAAAGTGAGAGTTGATTTATATGAAGAGTAAGCTTGTTAAAACTGACATTATTGGATGGTTCAAAGACAAATGGGCACACAGCCCCATGTTCTCCACCCTTCTTGCCCTGCTGGTAATGATACTTGTGCAGAGTGTTGTCATGACCAATGTGGCCGGTTCTTTCGGCGGTATGTTCGGTAAAATGGGCATGGCCTGGCTGAACATTCTGAGAAACAACACCTATGCCGGCATTATTGCACTGGGTATGTGCTTTATCATCATTTCCGGCGGTATTGATCTGTCCGTCGGCTCTATGCTCTGTGCATTGGGCGCAATGCTCATGTATCTGCTGGATGAGATGAACGGCCCCCTCGCCGCAATGGGTCTTGTAGGAGCGCCTGCCTATGCCGTAGCCATTGTGTTGATCATTATCGCAGGTGCCATCATGGGTCTTATTAACGGCGTACTTATCTCATACGGAAAGCTGCCTCCCTTCATTGCCACTCTGGGCACCATGAAGATCTTCCGCTCCGTCACCCAGCAGCTTACCAAGACCTTTAACCCCGCTGTTCCCAAGGGCTTTAAGCTCATTGCCTCTGCAAAGATTGGCGGTCAGGTTATTCTGCCTATTATCTACTGGGTACTCATTGTCATTGCAATGCACATAATCTTCAAGAAGACCGCTTTGGGCCGCCAGACCATCGCTATCGGTTCCAATGAGCGCGCTGCCAAGCTCTCCGGCATCAACGTTGCCAAGGTCAAGTGCAAGATTTATGCTCTTACCGGCGTCATGGTCGCCTTTGCCTCCATCATTTATCTTGCCCGTATCGGCTCCATGGACTTTGCCAACGCAGGCTCCGGCTATGAAATGGATGCTATCGCTGCAGTCATCGTCGGCGGCACCGCCATGTCCGGCGGCCGCGGCAGCCTTGTGGGTGCCTTCGTTGGTATGCTTATCATGGGTGTCATGAACAACATACTCAACTCCGTAGGTGTTCCCACCTTCCTGTGCGACGCCATCAAGGGTGCAATCATCATCTTCGCGGTCATGCTGCAGAAGAAGGACAACGTATAAATATAACCGTCAAATTATGGGCGGGAGGCATTTACCTCCCGCCCCGGACCATATTAAGACAAAGGAAGGATTTACTATGATTCGTATTGGTATACTCGGCTGCGGCAAAATCGCCCAGGTGCGTCACATCCCCGAATATGCAGACAATAAGGACTGCGAGCTTTACGGCTTCTATAACCCCACCAGATCCCGCGCCGAAGACATGGCAAAGAAATACGGCGGCAAGGTTTTTGATACCCCCGAAGAGCTGCTCTCTGACCCCAACATTGACGCTGTCTCCGTGTGCGCAGCAAACTATGCCCACGCCGAGCTGACCATCAAGGCGCTCAAAGCCGGCAAGCATGTGCTCTGCGAAAAGCCCATGGCCACAAATCTGGCTGACTGCGAGGCAATGGTCGCCGCCGCAAAGGAAAGCGGCAAGCTGCTTATGATAGGCCAGAACCAGCGCCTCACTGCAGCCCATATGATGGCCCGCAAGATGGTGGAGGACGGCGTTATCGGCAAGGTCATCAGCTTCCGCACCAGTTTCGGCCATGGCGGCCCTGAGACCTGGGCCATCAAGCCCGGCAAGGATACCTGGTTCTTTGACAAGAGCAAGGCAGCAATGGGCGTTATGGCTGACCTTGGTATCCACAAGACCGACCTTATCCAGTTCCTGCTGGGCCAGAAGGTTGTGGCTACCACCGCCATGCTCACCACCCTTGATAAGCGCGGCGCTGATGATGAGCTTATCAGCGTTGATGACAACGCAATATGCATTTACAAGATGGCTGACGGCACCATCGGCACCATGACCGCCAGCTGGACCTACTACGCAGCCGAGGATAACTCCACCGTACTCTACGGCAGCAAGGGTGAAATCCGCATCTATGATGATCCCGCTCACTCCATCGTTCTCAAGAAGCCCGGATGCGAGCCTGAGTACTTTGATGTGGAGCAGATCCAGACCAATGACAACCAGACCAAGTCCGGCATCATTGATGCTTGGGTCGCCTGTGTGAAGGAAGGCAAGGAGCCTGAAATCAACGGCGATAGCGTTGTCAGTGCAATGCGCGCAGTATTCGCCTCCATCGAATCCTCCGAAACCGGCAGGACTGTTGAAATCGAAGCCAACAAGTAAAATTGAAGGGAGAAATAATCTATGTTTAAGTTCGGACTTCTCACCGCCATTCTGGACGGTTGGACCTTTGAAGAAGCTATAGACACCGCTGCCGAAATGGGCTTTGAGTGCCTTGAGGTTGCCTGCTGGCCCGCCGGCAAGGCAGAACGCCGCTACGCCGGTGTCAGCCACATTGACGCTGAGCGTGTGCTGGAAGATGATGACTACGCAGCCTACGTCAAAGGCTACGTTGCAGACAAGGGCATGGAGATTTCTTCTCTCGCCTTCTACCCCAACACCATGGATCCCGATACAGATAAGCGCGCTGCCGCCATAGCCCATCTGGAAGCTCTGATCAAGGCCTCCGGCAAACTGGGTGTTGGTATGGTCACCACCTTCATCGGCCGCAACCAGTATAAGACCGTGGAAGAGAATATTGAGCTGTTCAAGGAAATCTGGCCTCCTATCATCAAGCTGGCAGAAGAGTGCGGCGTAAAGGTCGCCATTGAAAACTGCCCCATGCTCTTTGGCGCAGATCAGTGGCCCGGCGGCCAGAATCTGATGTGCACCCCCGTGATGTACCGCAAGCTTTTTGAGATTATCCCCTCCCCCAACTTCGGTCTGAACTTTGACCCCAGCCACTATGTATGGCAGGGTCTGGACTACCTGCAGACCGTCTACGAGTTCAAGGACAGAATTTTCCACATCCACTTCAAGGACATCAAGCTCTATCCCGAAAAGCTGAAGGAATGCGGCGTGCTGGCCTATCCTCTGGACTACATGAGCCCCAAGATCCCCGGTCTGGGAGATGTAAACTGGAGCGCATTCGTCTCCGCTCTCAACGACATTCGCTTTGACGGCTGCGCCGTTATCGAGGTTGAGGACAAGGCCTTTGAAAGCTGCAGCGAGGATATTCTCCGCTCCATTGAGCTTTCCAAGCGCTACCTGCACAACTATATTTACTGATAAAAGGAGGCCTACGCCCATGAAAAAAAGGATAATCGCCGTAAACTCCAACTGTTACCACGGCTACCCCATTGAAGATGCCATCGCCGGCATCAAGGCCGCAGGCTTCAAGTATATAGAGCTTACCGCCACCAAGGGCTGGACCGAGCATGTTTTCCCTGACCAGAGCTTTGAAAGGCTTTTGGAGGTCAAGGATATGCTGGACGAAGCCGGCCTCATCCCATTTGCAATGAGCGGCCACACCAATCTGATGGATACTGAGCGCATCGGTGACTTTGTCAAAAACATCCGTCTGGCCCATTTTTTCGGCTGCGACTATATAGTCTCCTCTGTGGGCGAGGCTCACCTTGAAGACAAGGCCGTTGCCTCCAATGAGGTTGTGGCAGAGCATGTGAAAGCTCTGGTCAAGTATCTTGAGCAGTACGATATGAAGCTGGTTCTTGAAGTTCACGGCGACCATGGCACCGGCAGAATTCTCAAGGAGATCGTTGAGCTTGTGGGCTCCGAGCGCGTAATGGTAAACTATGACACCGCAAACGCCATCTTCTACGGCGATGTGGACGTGCTGGAGGATATGACCGCCTGTGTGGACAAGACCGGCTATGTCCATCTTAAGGAAAAGGCCGGCGGCCGCCAGGCATGGGATTTCCCTGCACTGGGCAAGGGCTATGTGGACTTCCCCGGCATCTTTAGGATGCTGGACGAGAAGGACAATCTCTCCCCCTTCTCCATTGAGATAGAGTTCACCGCCGCAGGTGCAAAGGATCTGGACGAGGTCAATCAGGCCGTGCTGGATTCTGCCGAGTATCTGCGCGCCCAGGGCTTTGAGTTTTAAGGAGTTTATATGGAAACTTTGAAAATCGGTCTTGTGGGCGTGGGCGGCATGGGCAGTGTCCACTACCACAACTTCAAGGAAATTGAGGGCTGCGCTGTCACCGCCGTTGTGGGCTCCTCCCAGCGCGTCAAAAACACCGCTGCAGGCTGGGGGCTGCCCTGCTATCCCAGCATTACTGAGATGGTCAATTCCTGCGACATTGACATTGTAGACATCTGCACCCCCACCTTTACCCATCACGATCTGGTTATGGAAAGTCTTGGCTGCAAAAAGCACACCATCTGCGAAAAGCCCATCGCCCTTTCCTTCAATGATGCAAAGGAAATGCTGGACGAGGCTGAAAAGCAGGGCGTGCAGCTCTACATTGCTCAGGTGCTTCAGTTTACAAAGGAAGTAGGCTTTTTGCGCGAGGCTGTGCAGAGCGGCGAATTCGGCAAGCCTCTGGACGCATATTTTGAGCGGCTCTCCGCCTGCCCTCAGTGGGCTATGGACGGCTGGCTCTTTGACGTGAACAAGTCCGGCCTTCTGCCCTATGACCTGCATATCCATGATCTTGACCTGATCGTCTCCCTTTTTGGCAAGCCCAAGAGCTTCAGCTACAGCTCCTGCCAGGGTGATGGCAAGGATTATCCGGAGCAGTTCCGCGTGGCCTATGACTACGGCAGGCTGCACGTTGGCGGCGAGGCCGCATGGTTCAATGCCGACATTCCCTGGACCGCCCGCTGGCGTGTTTACTTTGAAAACGGCATGATGATAAACGACGGCAGCACACTCACAGCCTACCAGTTCGGCAAGGAGCCCAGGGTCTATGACTGCACCGACGATGTGATGGTCTCCACCGGCATCAATGTGCCCCCCTGCGGCTGGTACTACAATGAGCTCAAGCACTTCCTTGAATGTGTCCGCGAAAACGAGCCCACACCCTATGTCAGCCGTCAGCAGCTGCTGGATGTTATGGAACTTCTGGAGGAGATAAGCGCACCATGGAGAAAGTGAAAAAATATTTTGAGCGTATCGGTCTTGAGCTGCCGGAGAATATAGTTCCTGATTCTGAGCTTCTCAAGAAGCTCCACTACGCCCACTGCACCCATGTTCCCTATGAAAATCTGGACATACTCCGCGGCCTGCTCCCCCTGCGGCTGGACGATGAGGGTCTTTATCAGAAGGTCGTGGTTGAGGGCAAAGGCGGCTACTGCTTTGAGCTCAACGGCCTGTTTGCATGGCTGCTGCGTAAGCTGGGCTACAAGGTCACTGAGTATGCATCCCGCTATCTGCGCGGCGAAGCCACTATCCCCATGCGCCGCCACCGCGTGCTTAAGGTTGAAGCTACCGACGGCACTTGGTGCGCCGATGTGGGTATCGGCGATGTCTGCCCCCGCTATCCCGTTAAAATGGAAGTGGGGCTGGAACAGCCTCAGTTCAATGAACTCTACCGCTTCGACAAGGACGAGTTCCTAGGCTGGGTTCTCATGGACAAGAACAAGGGCGAGTGGAAGCCTTTCTACTCCTTTACCGAGGAGCCTCAGCTGCCCCAGGACTATGTGGCTCTCAGCTGCTACTGTGAGCGCCACCCCGACTCCCCCTTCATAATTGAGGAAATGTTCTCCCTGAAAACCGACACCGGCCTTATCGCGTTGGACGGGCACATATACAAGGAGCTTGTCAACGGCAAGGTCACAGTATGGACCCTTACAGACGAAGAAATGCCGGAGGCATACGCAAAATTCGGCCTCAAATACTGATAAAGAAACCGCATGGTCTGTTGACCATGCGGTTTCTTTGCTCTATTTTACAGCAGTCTGTTGATTATCATTCTGTATTCCTCGGCAGCGGCCCTGCCCTCATACATGACATAGGCGTGGCCCTTGCCGTTTTTCAGGTAGTAGACCACATCCACATCCTGGCGGATAGCTTCTTCCACAAATTGGCGGATACCCAGCTCCATAGCCTCATGGCCGCCGGCAAAGATCAGCATGGGCGGCAGGCCGGAAAGCTCACCACGCATGGGATTTATACGCCAGTCATCTATATCCAGCGGCCCGCTCCAGAGCTTGAGCACGGTGGGGAAAGCCACGGTGGACACGATAGGATCCCTTGTCAGCAGCAAATCCTCATAAGCCTTCTCCTCGGCGTTTCTGGGGCTTCCGCCACAGTTTGTGCCCGGGGATATAAGGAAAAGGTTATTGGGTCTGGAAAGACCCTCTGCATTTATCTGGAGTGCAACGGAGACCGCCAGACCGCCGCCGGCAGAGTCGCCGCCCAGAGCGATCTCCTCGCCGGGGCATTCCTCCAGCATCATGCGGTAGAGCTCCATGCACATATCCAAAGCCTCTTTGCCGTTATGCTCCGGAACTATGGGATACTCGGGAAACCATATCTCGGCGCCTGTGTCATTGGCAATAGCCTCTGCAAAGTTAAACTGGGCAAGGCCGGAGTCCATAACCCAGCCGCCGCCGTGCATATAGAGAATCTTCTTTGTTTTTCCCTTGGGCTGGCCTGTGCGGAACTTGTACCATGTAAAGCCGTTCCAGTCATATTCCTCGGTGTTCAGCCTCTCGCGCTGCTCGGCGCTCAGCGCACTTACACCACTGCGGCAATTTTCCAGTACTATGCGGCAGAACTCATCCCCGGTACTGGAGAACATATGGTGCACCAGTTCCTGACGTTTTCTGACGATTTCTTCCTGAGTCATGAAAATCCCTCCTCAAATTTTATATTGTAATTCTATCACAGCACAAAAAATGGAGCAAGTTCATAACGGAACCTGCTCCATTTTTTATTATGCCAGAGTCTGAACAAAGGCGATGAATTCGTCCTTTTCCTCCTCGGTGTTGAGAAGGGCGGTATACATCTGGTTGCCCATATCAAGCGCCAGTGCATCAGGCATACGGTCGCACATAACAATGCGGCTGCCGTACTTATTCAGCACATCCTCATGGCTGTTGAGATAGCTCTTGCCGTCACGGCGGGCAGCATAGACACAGTAATAGTGCTCATGGCCCATGTACTGGTGGTTTTCGCCGCTGGTAACCATGTCGGCCCAGATAGCGTAGCTGTCAACACTGTTGGCAAAATTGATCATATCGGGGGTATAACCGCCGGCGGGACGCATATTGACCTCCAGAGCCACATAGTCGCCAACCTCGCCAAGACCGGGCTTTGCCTTGGTCAGGCGGAAGAACTCACAGTGGAAGAAGCGGCTCTTTGCGCCGAAGGCCTTTATGGTGCGGAAGCCGGTGTCCTTCAGCTTCTCGTCGATCTGGGGCACGGTCCAGTAGCACAGGTCACCGTAGTCTGCAACGATGTCAAGGATGGGGGTGGGGAACTCATTGCTGGTCCAGAAAAGGGGCACAGCGTCAGGGCCTGCAATGCCGTCAAAGCTGACAATGGTGCCGGTGATAAACTCCTCCATAATATAGGGGTAGGGAGGATAATTGGTGTAGAAATTGTCCAGATCTTCCTGGCACTTGAGCTTATAGGTAGCCTCTGCACCGCAGCCGCTGTCAGGCTTTACGATGACGGGCCAGCCAACCTCGGCGATGAAAGCCTCGGCAGCTGCCTTATCAGGACTTACCATGTGGTGGCGTGCCACAGGCACGCCGGCCTTGCGGTAGCTGTCCTTCATGGCAGACTTGGCCTTGATGCGCTGGATGAAGTCATTCTGAGCGCCGGTGGTAATATTGAAATCGGTACGCAGTCTTGCATCCTGCTCCAGCCAGAATTCATTATTGGACTCCAGCCAGTCAATCTTGCCGTGGCGGAAAATCAGGTAGGCCACTGCACGGTACATCTCTTCATAGTTTGCAATGCTGCTGACCTTGTAATACTCGGTAAGGCAGTTTTTCAGCTCCCAGCTCAGTTCATCATAGGGACAGTCACCAATGCCAAGAACGTTGACACCGTTTCTCTTCAGGCGGTCACAGAACTGCCAGTAGCTCTTGGGGAAGTTGGGGGATACAAAGATAAAATTCATTTTGTCACTCTCCGTTTTTGCTTCTCTTGGGCTACACTTTGTCAAATTAAAGTGTTAGACAACATCATAATACAATATGGCAATAATTGCAAGGAAAATAAAACCGGGCCTCAGTATACCATCTCAGCGCGGCTGCCGCCGGCCTTGTCCTTGGTGACGATAATCTGCCTGTCGATTTTCTCTTTAAGCTCTGCCACATGAGATATAATGCCTACAAGGCGGTTGCCCTCGGTAAGATCAGAGAGCGCACGGTAGGCCTGATTGAGAGATTCCGGATCAAGAGAGCCAAAGCCCTCGTCCACAAACATGGTGTCAAGCCTTATGCCGGTGGACATCTGAATCTCATCGGAAAGGCCGAGAGCCAGGGCAAGGGATGCCTTGAAGCTCTCACCGCCGGAGAGAGTTTTAACGCTGCGCTCGGTGCCGTTGTAATGGTCAATGACATCCAGTTCAAGTCCGGTCTGGCCTCTGAGGCTGGCCGCCGTCTCACGACGCTTCAGGTCGTACTGCCCGCCGCTCATCTTCATCAGGCGCAGATTAGCCCTGGCAAGGATGCGGTCGAAATAGCTGGTCTGCACATAGGTTTCAAGCGCCAGCTTCTCCCTGCCGCTAAGGTCGCCATTTGCTGTCTGTGAAAGAGCCTGCATCCATTTAAGTCGGGTCTCCAGCTTATCCATAGCCTCAGACTTGAGCAGTATACCATCCTGGGCACTGCCGTTTCGGCTGAGCCGGATATTAAGCCTTGTAATAGCATCTGAAAGTTTTGCCTTGCACTCTGTGACTGCATTTTTCTTTTCAAGCAGTGCATCCTTGTCGGCATTTTTTCCTTCGCTGATGCTGCGGCGCAGCTGCTCCATACTGCCGCTGAGATTCAGCACTTCCTTCTCACAGTTTATGCAGTCCCGCTCCGCCTTTTCAAGAGCCTGCTGCATAGCTTTGAGGCTCGTCGTGAAAGCGGACTTCTCCCTCTCAGCCTCCTGCTTGCTTGAATAGGGCAGTTTTTCTTCCGCACGCTTTATCTGTTCCTGGAGCTTATGGAGCATGGACTGGGCCACCGCGATGGTCTTTCTCGCCTCTTCCTGAGCCTGTAATGCATCGTTGAGGTCCTTTTCCCGCTTCTGTATAAGAGTATCCACAGTCAGGCTGCGCTGCTCACAGCGGCTCAGTTCTTCCAGCCGGCTGCGGATTTCGGCGCGCTGCTTCTCAAGCTCTGCACCACGCTCCTCCGCAAAGGCCGCAGCCCCCTCCGTGCTGCCGAGCCCAATCTTTTCAAGCTCTGCAAGCAAGGCCTTTTCCTTTATATCAATGCTCAGCTTATGCTCGCCTGCGCTGCGGCTGGTCTTTTCCATAAGCTGCCTTGCCTTTGCGGCCTGCTTTTCAGCCCGCTCCACATCCTCCTCGCTGGGCGCATACTCCGGCAGACGGGCCGGGGCCGGATGCTCTGTCGAACCGCAGACCGGACAGGGCCTTCCCTCTATAAGCTCTCTTGCAATGATGCCTGCCTGTGCGCTGAGAAAATCCCGGTTCTTGCGCTCATAATCACTCTGCTGCTGAATATAGCTCTGCTCTGCTGCCACATATTCCCGCTGCAGCACAGCAAGCTTTGAACGCATAAGCTCAAGCTCTGATAGGGCGGCAATAATTGTCTTTACTTCCTGCTGCTGTTTTCCCAGCTCCTTATCGCCGGCAAGCAGGCGCTCTTTTTCAGCAGCAATACCCTGCAGGCTTTCCTTTTCCACTCTCAACCCATCAAGCTCGGCGCTTATGATTTTGCTGGCCTCTTCTGCTTTGTTAAGTCTGTCGGAGGCAGACGCCATGTTGCTATTATAGTCTCTCTGTTCACGGCGCAGCTTGTCCAGCTCATCATAGCTCGGCAGCATAAACTCAATGGCTGCGATTTTCCCTTTCAGGCTTTCCTGCTCCGGCAGACGCTGCTGCTCGATGGTTCTTTGCTCTTCAAGCACGGCAAGCGCTGTCTTTTTGTCCTGATATTTCTGCTCCACAAGGCTGAGAAGCTGCCGGTTTTTCTCCTGCTCCTCTGCCTGGCGAATCTCCG
This sequence comes from Oscillospiraceae bacterium, assembly GCA_017410425.1. Taxonomy (GTDB): domain Bacteria; phylum Bacillota; class Clostridia; order Oscillospirales; family Oscillospiraceae; genus Limivicinus. Next base: position 43,616 of record JAFQQV010000058.1, on the reverse strand, counting down.
CCGCCAGAGCTTCAAGCTCAGCCTCTACGCTACCAAGCTCCTTGTTGAGCTTGGCCTTATGCTCTCCGTCCTCGGCTATCAGCTTTTTTATAAGCTCCATAACTTCAAGCACCGGAAGCTGACCGGCCTTTGCCTTGGCGGCATCCTGAGACAGCAGTGAATCCTCGTCCCAGACGATGGAATCCATGTACTGGTTTATGCCCAGCCTTGTCTCGTCCCATTTTTTTCTAAGGCTGCCCGCTTCCTCTGCCAGACGCTTTTGCAGCACAACATAGAGCGAGGTTTTGAAAATGTTCCTGAAAATTTCCTGCCGCTCCTTGGTGTTGGCCATCAGAAGCTTAAGAAAATCGCCCTGAGCAATCATGGCAATCTGGCAAAACTGATCCCGGCTCAGGCCCAGAATCTCCTCCACCGCTTTATTGACATCCTTGATCTTTGTCAGCTGTCTGCCATCGGGATATATAAGCAGCGCATCTGCCTTCTGCTGGGTGGTGCCCTCTCCCCTGCCCTTGGGTCTGTCATAGTCCGGGTTACGGCGGACAGTATATTCCTTGTCTCCGTTACGGAAGCTGAGCTCAACAAAGGTAGGCCTTGTAATATCAGCATATTTGGAACGCAGCATGGACGCTTCACGGTTGTTGCCGCTGGCCTCGCCATAGAGGGCATAGCATATTGCGTCAAAAATGGTGGTCTTACCGGCACCGGTATCGCCGCAGATAAGATAAAGGCCCTTACTGCCAAATTTCTCAAAATCTATCTCCTGCTCCCCAGCATAGGGGCCAAAGCCGGAAATCTTTAGTTTAAGAGGTCTCATTTTCTGCCCTCCCAAATTTCTTCAATAAGGCCCTGCACAAAGCCCCGCTGTTCTTCGCTCATAGCTCTGTCGTTCTGCAGCTCGTAAAGCTCTTCAAACAACTGCAGCTGGGACTTGCGCTGCACATCTTCCACAGCGCTTATCACATTGCTGCTGCGGGTGCGGGCATTGTCGTAGCTGAGCTTCATAATGTTGGGGTATATTACCCTGAGCCGGCCCACAGCCTCGGGAATATCGTCCTCATCGGTGAGGGTCACATGCAGGTAGTCATCCACCGCCGTGCCCTCGTAGAAGCTTCGGGCGGTGAGCTCATCATATGTGCCCTTTATCTCCCGCAGATCCCGCTTCGGCTCAAGAGGCAGAGTGGAAACTTCAAGCTCTCCCTTGCTTCCCAGCTCCACCAATGTGACGCTCTTTTCATGCTTTACCTCAGAGAAGGAATATTTAAGGGGCGTTCCGCAGTAGCGTATGCGCTGGCTGCCTATGTTCTGGGGGCCGTGGATGTGCCCCAGAGCCACATAGTCAAAGTCTGCAAACACGGATGCATCCACATTGTCCGTGCCGCCCACAGAAATTTCCTCCGACTCACAGGTTTCGGCGCCGGTAACAAACTGATGGGTAATGAGCACATTGCGCTGGGATACATCAATGCCCATATCGGATACTGCCACGCGCAGAGCATCTGTATAGCTTTCTATCTTTTGCTCAGGAAAAAAGCGTTTCACATGGCTGGGCTTTACAAAGGGCAGCATCCAGAACTTCACTTCACCCTTTGCATCCTCCAGCACCACAGGCTCCAGCTTGCCGCCGTATACCGGGGAGACATATATACCTGCTCCCTCCATAAGTCTTCCTCCGAAGGCAAGACGTTCAGGGCTGTCATGGTTGCCGCTGATTATAAGCACAGGCATATTCCTTTTCGCAAGCCTGCAGAGAAAGTCATCCAGCAGCGTTACAGCTTCAGCCGATGGCACACTTTTGTCGTATACATCGCCCGCAATTACCACGGCCTCAGGCTGCTGCTCATCAACAATGCGTATAATAGCGCTGAGTATATACTGCTGATCCTCTATCATTGAAATTTCATTGACCCGCTTGCCGATGTGCAGGTCGGAAAGATGGATAAAACGCATTTCAAATTCCTCGTTTTTTCGTTTTCCTTATCATAACCCCATATATAACAAAAAGCCAGAGGATAAATCCTCTGGCTTTTAGCTTTAATTATTCAGGGAATGGCACTAAGCACTTCCTCCAGGCTTGGAATACTGGAGATACCGCCGCTGCGCTCTGTAGACAGGCCCGCCGCCGTGCAGGCAAAGCGCACTATTTCTTCAAGCTCAGCAGAGTTCAAAGCCTCAGGGGCTTTGCCGGACTGTAGCACTTTCCACATGGCGCTGCCACCAAAAATATCGCCGGCGCCGCAGGTGTCAATAACCTTCAGGCCCTTCATACCGGGCACGCTGCCGCTGCAGAGAGCGTTTTTATAAACGCAGCCATCCGCGCCGCAGGTGACAAATGCAAGCTTTACGCCATAATCCTTTATAAGCTTCTCAGCGCCCTCAGCGGGTGAAAGCTGCCAGAGAAACTCCACTTCCTCATCGCTTATCTTCACCACATCGGCCTGCTTAAGCCCCCACTCCATCTGCGCCTTTGCCTCATCAAGGCTTGCCCAGAGAGGCGGACGGAGATTGGGATCAAAGCTTATAAGCTTGCCCCCGGACTTTGCATACTCAACAGCCTTGATGGTAGCGGTCTTGGCGGGCTCATGAGTTAAGCTCAGGGTACCGAAGTGGAACACGCGGGCATCGTCAATCATCTTGAGCTCGATTTCCTCAAAGCGAAGCTGGGTGTCAGCGCCGGGCTTGCGGGAGAAGGCAAAGCTTCTGTCGCCATGTTCATCAAAGCTGACGAAGGCGAGAGTGGTAAAAAACTCGTCGGTCTGCTTCATGCCGGCAGTGTCTATGCCGCTGTCTTTCAGGGTATTAAGCAGCAGATGGCCAAAGGTATCATTGCCTACCTTGCCGATAAGGGCAGTTTTGCCGCCGAACTTATTCACCGCAGCAAGATAGTTTGCAGGCGCGCCGCCGGGATGGGCCGCCATAGTGGGATAGCCCTCGCCGTCAGTGGAGACGGCTGCAAAGTCAATAAGCAGCTCGCCCAGAGCAAGTACATCGTACATCATTTTCCCTCCCGAATACTGAGACTCCACTGGTTCTCAAATTCTTCTCCAGCCTTCAGCATAAGCATATCAGCCTTCTCGGTCAGTTCCTCCACAACTCCCTGCCGGGACGGGAGGCTGCTCCAGGGCTCAAGGCAAACATAGGGGGCTTCAGTCCCCGGTGCATGCCAAATGCCGAAATAATCAAAGCCGGAAAAGCTTATTGTAAGAGTTCTGTTTGTTTTGAAACAGCCAAGGGTGACGGACTTTGCCATGTCGCGCAGTATGATGGCGTCCTCGTCAAAAAGGCTGTGCTTCAGTTTAATATATCTTCCATCTTCAAGGGGATAGGGGCTGCATTCGCCGGAGATAAAAAGCTCATGGCTAAAGCCCACACGCAAAGGCTCACAGGGCTCATTGAAGCAGAGGTAGTAATCCTCAAACTCCGTCCTCTCATCCAGCGGCACATTGAAGCCGGGGTGGGCACCAAATGCAAAGGGCATGAGCTTGGCATCGGCATTTCTGACCTTGTTTTGCACAAGCAGCTTTGAACCTGACAGGCTGTAAGTTATACGCAGTTCAAAGCGGAAAGGATACTGGGCAAGCGTCTCCTCACTCTCGCGCAGAAGCAGGCTGATGCTGTCATCACTTACGTATTCCAGTTCGAACTCGCAGCTCGCCGCAAAGCCGTGAATACCCATGTTATAAGCTTCGCCGCGATAAGTATAGCTGTTATTATAGAGCCTTGCAATGTAGGGAAACAGCACCGGCGAGGAATCCGCCCAATAGCGCGCATCACCCTGCCAGAGATATTCAGTTCCATCAGCGGAGCGGACTGAGCGCAGCTGGGCGCCCATGCTGTCCACGCTGACAGAAAGATAATCGTTGAAGATGGTATGGATCATAATTTATTTTGCCTTGGGGTACTCGTTGCAGAGATACCTGTAAGGAGGCTCATCCTCCTCTATCGCAGGGAAGCGGCCCACGGGAGGATTGAAGCGGTTGTCGTTATTGTCATCGTTGCACTGGCTGACCTCGCCGAGAAGCACGGGGCCGGTGCCGGGCTCAACCTCAAAGTCATGGTACATATACTGCTGGATGTGGATGCTCTCACCGGGAGTAAGGCGCACCTGGGTTCCGGCAGGAACAGTGAAGGTTCTGCCGTCCATATGCACGGTAACATCGCTTTCCCGGTCGATCTCCTCATCGGGCAGAGAATTATATACCCTGATAAGCACATTGCCGCCACCGCGGTTTATGATGTCCTCGGTCTTGTACCAGTGGAAGTGGTTGGGGCTGTACTGGCCCTCTTTCATGTACAAAAGCTTTTCAGCATAGACTTTGGGATACTTGTCCGCCATGGCCCGGTTGCCGTTGCGGATAGTTATAAGTGAGAAGCCCACCTTGTCAAAGTCACCCAGACCGTAGTCGGTAATATCCCAGCCCAGCATGCAGTCACGGACTTCGTCATACTCGTGGCCGATGTTTTCCCACTGCTCGGGCGTAAAGTGGCAGAAGGGCGGCAGATAGCAATGCTCTTTTTCGCACATGGCTTCAAGCTCTTTGAGAGCGGCGTTTATTTCGGAACGTTTCATATTAAGCTCCTTTTCTTTAACAGAATCTAATGCTGAGAATCTGATAGGGTTTGAGCCTGAGTTCCACCGCCCCATCAACAACAGGGACGCTTTCAAGCTCTTCTTCAAGGATATTCACAATATGGGCGCTATTAAACTCAAAGCTGGGCTTAAGCTTTACGGTTCTGCGGCCGCCGAAGCATTCATAGAGGCGGACAACTACGCCCTCGCCGTCCTCGGCAGGCTTCACAGCCTCGATGACTGCGCCCTTGCCCTCCAGCTTGATGAGAGATTCGGTATTTGCAGCCTTTACGCCGCTGATTGCGGCAGCGGGCATGTTGAACTTATAGGCCTCGGCGATAACATTGCCCTCGCGCCAATCGCCCATGTGGGGATAGAGCGCATAGGAAAACTCATGCTCACCCACGTCGCCGCTTTCGTCCGGGTAGTGGGAGGTTTTAATCAGGGTAAGGCTCAGGTCATCGTCTGTTGCGCCGTGGCCGTACTTGCAGTCATTGAGCAGGGCCACGCCGTAGTCAGACTCGGAAATATCCACCCACTTGTGGACGCAGACTTCGAAGCGGGCCACATCCCAGCTGGTGTTCTTGCAGGTGGGACGGCTGACATTGCCATACTGAATGTCGCAGCGGATGTCGGTGTGGAAAACATCCAGGGGGAAATGGGCCTTGAGAACATAGGTCTGCTCCTGCCAGCTGGCGTGAGTCTTAAAGTCAATGCGGGGAGAGTCGGCATAGAAGATAATGTCCTGGGTGATAACAGAGGACATGTACTCCCACTTGACACGCAGGCCCGCAAAGACTGTGCCTGTGCCAAGAGGCTGCACATCCACCACATTGTCTATTTCCCAATGTCTGCGCTGGTAGTAGATGTTGATATCCCATGCGTCATAGTTGTGGGGCTTGTTCTCGTAGCAGACAAGGCGGTTGAGAGCCTTGCCATCGGGGCAGAGCTCACGCCCGGCGCGCTTGTCGTAAAGGCTCACAATGCGCATGGATTCATCAAAGCGTCCGGAGTAGAAGGGAGTATCAAAGCCTTCTCTGTCAACGCGGAGCTTTACGGAAGCCACGGCCTCCTCTTTGATGCGGAAATTGTTTGCGGCAAAGGGGCTGAGGCCCTCCACATAGGCAAGATAGCCATCGCCCAGCTTTTCAACCGGGAAGAGTTTTCCTTTGCCATCTTCAAGGCTGCCGACAGCAGCGTCTGCCTTGAAGGATATCACATCGTCACGCACAAAGTCCAGATCGTTGAAGATGCAGAGGCTACTTCCATCAGGTACAACAAGAGCATTCTCGGTATCAGTCACGATACTGTCCAGAGCCTTGAAGCACTGGGCATAGCTCTTGTCGGAATCCTCATATACCTTGTGGATAGAGGAACCAGGAAGAATATCATGGAACTGGAGAGTCAGCACATCGTGCCAGACCTTGTCCAGCGTATCCTTGTGCTTCTGCCCGGACTGGACGCATCTCAGCTCCGCCCTGCGCAGGGCAATCTCCGCCAGGCGGTTATTGCGCTTGGTGGGGCCCTGAGAGGTGTAGGTGCCGCGGTGGAACTCCAGATAGAGCTCACCGCTCCAGACAGGTAAGTTGGGATCCTTGCCCACGCGTGCATCCAGCTTTTCAAAGAAGGGGCGGGCAAACTCCTGCTTTACAACCGGAGTCAGGGGCATTGGCACTGCCATACGTCTGGCTCTTTCCAGCATGCCGTCCGTGGGGCCGCCGCCTCCGTCGCCATAGCCGTAGAGCACAAGGAAGTGCTCGTCCAGACCCTTCTGCATAAAGCGTTTCCAGCCACCGGCAATCTCAGAGGGGTTCATGATGGAGGTGTAGGTGGTGTAGTGGTCATGGTGGCGGTGGTGACCTTCGCCGATGTTGGTGGAATAGTAATCTCTCGGCGGGGAGAAATGGGTAAGCACACATGTGCCGTCTATGCCCTTCCAGCTGAAGGTGTCATAGGGCATCTTGTTATATTCGTTCCAGCTTATCTTGGTGGTCATAAAATAGTCAATACCGCAGAGCTTCATAAGCTGGGGCAGGGCTGCGGAGTAACCAAAAACGTCCGGCAGCCAGAGCACGCGGCAGCGCTTGCCAAACTCCTCATCAAAAAAGCGCTGACCGTAAAGGAACTGTCTTGCAAGGGCTTCGCCGCCGCTGATATTGCAGTCGGCCTCAACCCACATACCGCCTTCCACTTCCCAGCGGCCTTCGGCAACATAGGCCTTGATACGCTCATAAAGCTCAGGCTCGTCCTCTTTTACGAACTCATAGAGCACAGGCTGGCTGCTCATGAACTGATATTCGGGGTATCTGTCCATCAGGTCGCAGACGGTGGAAAAGCTGCGGATGGCCTTGTGGCGGCTCTGCTCAATATCCCAGAGCCAGGCAACATCGATATGGGTGTGACCGATAGAGTCAGCAATGGCTATGGGAGTCATGTCCTGGCGCTTTGCATAGTAATTCTCCTGCATATAGCGGCGAGCTGCGGCAACACTCTCATCAAATTCTGCGCTGTGGAAAACGCGCATATCAAGCAGGTCAATTGCCCTGGCAATGGTTTCCAGCGCCACTTCCCTCTCCCGCTCACCGGCGGGCAGAAGGGTGGCGGCCTCAAAGGGCACGCGGATATCGTAGCTCAGCTGCTCAAGCTCGGTATTTATCTGCCGCAGCTCAGCGCTGACAAAAGGCCGGGGAGCCTTGAGCTCACTGCCGCAGCAGTAGCCCTTAAGAGAAACCGTGATGTCGCCGCACTCATCCAGAGGCATGCGGGTATGGTTTACGTCAAAGGCCTGCATGACACGACCATTTATTCTGGCCTCAAACTGGGGGTTGCAGGCATCCCACTGGCCCTCGCGGCCGGTGGTCAGGTAGAGATAGTTCTTCCGGCCTGCGGGGGCAGGCTCAGCATATAGCTCCACCTCAAAATCCTGCCAAGGATTTTCGCCCCAGACAGTGCCGTTGGCGATGGCAATTCTGTTTCCATTTTCATCGAAGCTATACAGCTTTGCAGGCGCCCTGAAGGCTGCAAGCTCCCTGTCAAAGTCTGAGAGGATGCGGAAAATCCGCGCCTCAAGCTGATGTTGAATCATAAGCAATACCTCTTGGATATTATCCCTTGTTTGCTCCCTGCATGATGAAGCCCTTGGACATGAAGCTCTGGGCCATGCTGTAGAGTACTATAGACGGTATAGAGTATAGCACAGAATAAGCCGCAAGGTGACCGTAATTTACGCCGTGGGTACCGAAGAACTGATAAAGTCTGACTGCGGCGGGATAGTTGGAGGTGGAGGTCAGCAGAATGAAGGGGGTAAAGAAGTTGCCCCAGGAGGAGGTAAAGGAGTGAATGCCGATGGTGCAGAGGCCGGGAATCATCAGAGGCATGACGATGTGGATAAGGCTCTTGAGCTTGTTGGCACCGTCAACCCATGCGGCTTCTTCCAGTTCAATAGCCACCTGGTCCATGAAGTTTTTCATCATCCACATATTATAGGGCAGCTGAGTTGCCGCCATGAAGAGCACCACGCCAAGGATATTGTCCATCAGATGCAGCTGCACAAAAAGCTTGTAGGCCGGGATCATCAGCGCTGTCATGGGCAGACAGGACATGAAAAGTATGGTGTACATGAAGGACTTTTTATAGCGAAGCTCATATCGGGACAGAGGATAGCTTGCAAGGGCGCAGACTATGACCTCAAGTGTGGCAACGCCGATGGAGAGGGCAAGGCCTATGCCGAAGGAGCGCACATTCTTGCTCTCGCTCAGAACGGCCTGATAGTTTTCAATAACCCAGGTGGAGGGGAGCTTCAGACCAACGCCGGCATCAGGATTGAAGGAGGCGAAGATGACCCACAGAAGGGGCATAATAAAAACTATGGCCATAACGCTCATGATAATATAAGCGTTTCTTGCACTTCTTTTTCTGTTCATTTATCTCTCCTCCTTTCACTCTTTGTAGACACGGGTATACAGCACGCTCAGCATAATACCCAATACCAGCAATACCACAGAGATTGCGCTGCCGTAGCCCAGCTGGAAGCTCTTGAAGGCCTGCAGGTACATGTATACCGGCAGGGTCTGGGTCTTGCCGGCAGGGCCGCCACCGGTCATGGTAAAGATAAGCTCAAACACACCGATGGTTTTGAGGGTAATGAGCATGGTGTTGGAAAAAACCGTACCCTTTATCTGGGGTATGGTTATATGTATGAGAGTCTGCCAGGGGCTTGCACCGTCCAGCATGGCAGACTCCGTGGTGTCGGCAGGCACGTTATCCAGCGCCGCCTGGAATACCATCATAGAGTAGGCCGCACCATGCCAGATGTTGGCGATGGTTACCGAAAGCAGGGCGTGGTCATATAACCAGGCAACTGGCTCTGCCCCCAGAAGGCCGATGATGCGGTTGAGAGTGCCGCTATCTTTGTTATAGAAGAAGGCATACATGCAGATGGCAGCCACAACCTGAGGCATGACCCAGCCGGTGAGGATGCAGGAACCGGTAACGCGGCGGAAGGTGGCGTTCCTGCCCTTCATAAGATAGGCAAAAACGAAGCCCAGCAGAGTCTGACCGGCAACGGAACCAAGCAGGAAAACAAGGGTTGCCCGGATAGACTTGAGCATATCCTTGTCCTTGAGCATCTTGGCATAGTTGTCAAACCATATAAACTCCAGGTTCTTTGCCGCAGCGCCGGATAGGGCCAGGTTTGTAAAGGAATAGTACAGCGCCATGCAGATGGGCAGTATAAAGAATATTGCCAGAAGCACCACTGCAGGCCACAGCATCCATGTCTTATAGACCAGAGTGCCTGCGCCCTGAACAAGCGGCAGGCGTTTTCCAACTGATGAATTTCTCATAATCTTTTCAACTTCCTTCATTTAATAACTCAATAAAGCTCTGAAATGTATTCAGCATTTTATTCAATCATTAAAATTGGAATAAGCGGCGGCAGAAAGCCGCCGCTTATATTAAAGCTTGAAATTACTTGAGGTAGCCGCCGTCGTTTACAAACTCAGCGCCGACAAGGTCGGTAACAGCCTGGTTGTAGTACTCAAGTGCTGCCTCGGGGCCATCGGTCACAGCCTTTTCAACTGCGGATGCGATGAAGGAGGAAACAGTTGCATAGTTCTCGTTTGCGGGACGGATGTAGCTGAACTCCAGATACTCGATAGCTTCATCCAGGAAGGGGAACTCAGAAACGTACTTCTCATTCTCGGAAGCAGAGGGAACGATGGACAGGTTGCCGCCGCCGATGAGGTAGTCAACGTATGCGTCAACATCTTCGAAGAGAGCAGCGATAAAGTCAAATGCTGCCTCAGGGCACTCACATGCGGTGGAGATTGCAAGGCAGGAGCCACCGGACAGGCTGATGAAGCCGCCGCCGTTCTGCATGGGAACCTTGATGGGCTTGATTATGTCTTCAAAGCCTTCCCAGGGGCTGTTCTGGGGCAGGAACTTGGAAGCGTACCAGGTGCCGTACTGGTATGCGGCAAGCTGGGACTCCTTGAAGTAATCGGTTGCGGTGTTGCGGGCGTGGGAGTCGAGGATCTCAGCCTCGGGCATGCCCAGACCGTTTGCATAGATGTCGCTGTAGAGCTTGAAGGTGTCGTACAGGCCCTGGGTATTTACATTCCAGATGCCGGTTGCATCGTCAACCAGACGCTCGCCGGTGCCATAGTAGTACATAAGGAAGCCCTGCATGGTGGTCTTTTCGCCTTCACCTTCGGAGGAGGGCAGGTAGATGGGGATGACGCCGGTTGCATCCTTAACAGTTGCCAGACCGTCGGTCAGCTCTGCCCAGGTGGTGGGCTGCCAATCCTTGCCCAGGCCAGCCTGGTCAAAGAGGTCCTTGTTGATCCAGATGCAGCGGGTATCGGTGAATGCGGGGATGCCGTAAAGCACGCCATCAATACCGGTGCCGTTGCGCTTGGTGTGCTCGCTGATGTAGCCGTTGTTCCAGCCATCCCAGCCTGCTGCCAGATCATCGAGAGCGATGAAGTAGCCAGCGGAAATGTCGGACTGGAGCTGGAAGCCGTCGTAAAGAACGATGTCAGGTGCGGTGGAGGGGTCGGACAGCTGCAGGTGCATCTTGGTGGTGAAGTCACTGTCGGATACGGGCTCGTTCTGAATAACGATTTCGTATTCGTCGCTGTTCCACTTGTCGGCAACGGACTTGATCCACTTGTAGGTAAAGCCGTTTTCGCCGGTATCAGAAGCGTCGTTGAAGGCAACAACGATCTGCTGCTTTTCTACAGGGGCTGCTGCAGGTGCGTCACCGTCTGCGGGTGCTGCTGGTGCAGGTGCAGGTGCGGGCTCTTCCTTGGCGCCGCAGGCACACAGAGCAAATACCATGCAGAACACGAGAAGAAGTGCAAGATACTTTTTCATTTGAATTCTCCTTTATCAGATTTTTTGGTTTTGTTGCAGTGGGCTGCCACTGCAAGCTTTCTGATTCTATTGTATTGTCAGATACAGAAAACAACATTCACATATTCGCTGTCTTTTAGTGATTAGTTTGCTGTAAAAAGTTCTTGTTCTACCTTTTACTCAGATTAAGTTGAACTGAAAAACTGTCATTTTTTACGAAAATGCCTCAAAAACCCAGCTGTTTGAAGACTCAGATGTCAGAAATGTGCAAAGCTCATCAAGCAAAACTGTTTTCCCCTTTACAAAAGTGCTCAAACTAATCGCAAGAAAACAGCAAACTTGTGTCTTCCCCTTGCTCTTGTACCATGAATAATATAAAATAAATGTATTCTTTGTCGGGAGGCCGGACTATGATTCAGGAATATCAGGTCATAGAACATAACTATTACAGAGGTCTGAACCTCTTCCTGTCAAAATTGTATTACCGCGCTCCCCACTACCACCGTGAATGTGAGCTTATGATGGCGCTGGAAGGCGAGGCCGATATTATCTTTTCCAGCGGCAAAGTCAGCCGTCTGACAGAAGGCAACATTGCGGTCATCGGCCCTATGGAGATGCACGAGATGCGCTCCGGTGAGAATGGAGTTCTTCTCATCACTGTTCAGACCTCCTTTGCCATGCTGGAGTATTTCCTCTCCCACAGGATAAGCCCTTTCTTCGTGGTAGATACCGATATAAGCCAGCTAATGACCAAAGAGGAGCAGCAGGCGCTCAGGAGTATCTGTCTTGACCTCGCTCTGTCCTATCCCGGTATGCCGGAGGATGATGCCGGTGAATGCTTTATACTCCAGGCGAAGCTGATTAATATTCTGATAAATCTTCTGCCAAGAGCTGAAAGGAAAAATGACGACACCAAGGTAAGCAAACTGCGGGCAAAAACCATTTCCCGCATTCTGGAATATGTGGATGAAAACTTCCACCAGAAGCTGACGCTGGGTGAACTTGCAGAAAAGGAGAATCTTTCCCTGTCCTACCTCAGCCATGCGTTTAAGGATACAATGGGAATCAGCTTTCAGGAGTATCTTAAACAGAAGCGTTTTGAAAATGCCAGCCGCCTGCTCCAGTCTTCTGAGATGAATCTGCTGGATATAAGCATCGCCAGCGGATTTTCCGATGTACGCTACATGATGAAGGCTTTTGCGGAAATTGCCGGCTGCTCCCCTGCAGAGTACAGACGTAGTTTCCGGGACTACAGCGAGGAAAACAGCCGCGTGGCAGAGATAAACCAGTATTATCTCACCCGCGAAGAAGCCTGCAGAAAGCTGCTTGAGTACAGAGCCAAATTCAGAAAATAAAATGTCAAAAAATAAAAATAATCCCGGTCTTCCGACCGGGATTATTTGCGTCAAAGCTTGGGATGAACCCGCAAAAAAAGAAAAACCAGAGAAAAAAATTCTCTGGTAAGCTTCCATAATAACCCCAAATTGAAGCGTAAGCGAAGCGGCTTCAATTTGGAAAGGAGTCGCAGCGGAACGAGCGCGGGATGACTTTTTGATTTGAAAAATAAAAAAGTCGTCACAAGCAATGTGTAGCTTGTGACGACGTGGCAGCGGGTGGCCGGCGGACCGGCGCTGCCTGCGGCAGATGAAGCCGGGCCGTCCGGCTCTGCAGCCGCAGCTTTTGCGCAAACGACAGTGCGGCGTAAAAGCTATATGCGGCAAAGCGGGGGACGAACCCTCAGCGCCTGCGTCAGAACAGCCCTGAGGAGACTGAGTCCAAGCAGGCTTGCCCTCAGTCTCGGTCATGGCCGTTCTTCCTTTTCCACACAAAGCACAAGGCTTTGTGTGGAGTCTGATCATAATTGTTTGTGAGGCTTCGAATCCACCAACACAAAAAGAAAAAGCTCCGGACTTTTGTCCGAAGCTTTTCTTTGGCAGCGGGTGAAGGATTCGAACCCTCACAAACGGAGTCAGAGTCCGGTGTGCTACCATTACACAAACCCGCTAAACGCAAGGGTTATTATACATTCTTTTCCCAATTTGTCAAGCAATTTTTTTATTTTTTCTGATTTTTTTATTTCAGCCCATAATATTCGGCGGCCTCGGCATAGTAATAGTTCACCAAAAGGTCCACGCAGGCCCCGTAGCTCTTCATGCCCAGAGTCTGGTCATAGCTCTGCAAAAAGCCCTCATAGACCCCTGTTGTCACCGTCTGCACCGGGGTTTCAAACTGCTGCCAGTAGGCCCGGTTGGCTGCAAAATCCCGCAGCACATTTTCCTCCAGCCCACTGTAAACCAGATGCCATGCGCTGTAATCCGCTTTGTACAGAGCATTACCCAGGTGGGTATAGGCCAGCATACATGCAGAATAACAATACTCCGCATCGCCATAGTCAAGGCAGGAAAGCACCGAGACAAAATTGGCCTCCTGCTCCTTGGCAACGCCCCTCTGGTGGGCCAGCTCATGGGCCACCGTGGAGGCAAAGAGCCCCGGTGGAAAGTCCGTGTTCAGATTTGCCTCCGCTGTAAAGGGGAAGAAAAAGCCGGTAAAGTCCATGTAGCTTAGAATCTTTGAAAATCGCAGACCCTTGGCATTTATATCCGGCCCCTCAAGACAGGGAAAGGTCTTTTCGATATTCCTGTACACCTCATTGGACCTTGCGAGAATCTCATCCCTGTCCGCTGTATAAAAGCCATCCTCATCCCGGGGCACAAGGCCGCTGTATTCATTTAGCTTCTCGGCAAAATACAGCGTCACCGTCTCCAGCTGTTCCACACTGATCTCGCCGTTTTCAAGGCCGCTTGCAGCAATGAAATCATCGCCGTAGTAGTAAACTCCCCAGAGCAGGCTGTAGCCCGCATAGACCGCAAGGCCCGTGGCCCCAAGGCGGATAACAAGCCTGTACAGTCGCCCCAGCCTGCCGGATTGGAATACCAAGCCTATGGTTTCATATATTATGTAAACCAATATAGAAATTGCAAATATGCCTATCAGTATCTCCGCAAGGGATACTGTACCAAAGACCGCACAGAAGGCCGCCATGCGCTGGTGCAGCGGCGCTATCACATTTTCCGAGATGCGGCACATCAGTTCATGGTTTTGGCGCAGCAAAAGGTGTGCCCCAATCAGCGCCGCAGAAAGCAGCAGCAACACATGGGCCACAGGGCAAAGATGAAATATGGCAGAAAGCCTGCTTTTTTCCTTGACGGCATTATCCATGGCCCCATCATAACACGAAAGAGCCCTGCGGGCAAATGGATATTACTGGCTTGATACCACTACGCCGACATGGTATAATTTTCAATATTCAAAAAAGAAATCAGGATAAATTTATGGACAGGCATTTTCTGACCGGGGCCAAAATGGCTTTACCGGCGGGGATCAGTCTCATCCCGCTGGGCATATCCATCGGGCTTGTGGCCTCGCAGGCCGGCATGAGCTGGCTGCAGGCCGGGCTGATGACGGCGCTGGTCATGTGCGGCTCGGGTGAAATTCTGGCCCTGGGCATGGTGATGGACGGCGCCCCCATGTACCTAATTTTAATAAGCGTGTTTTTCATGTCGCTGAAAAACATGATCTTCGCCGGCAGCGCCATGGAGCGGGTGGGCAAGCTGTCGCCTCTGCGCCGCATGCTCTGCTGCGCCAATCTATGCGATGTGGGCGCAGGCCTTTTCTGCACCGGCGATGATGACAGTGCCTCCTGCCTGATAGGCATAAACACTGTGATAATGCTGGCCACCAGTCTCAGCAGCTGTGCCGGCGCAATGATGACTGAAGCCCTGCCCATAACAGTTTCCAACAGCTTCGGCATTGCGCTTTACGCGGTGTTTCTCTGCATGATAATCCCCGGCGCCAGAAGCAACTCAAGGCTTTTGGTGCTGCTGCTTTTCACCGCGGGGCTCAACTGGCTCTTGCGCTTTGTGCTTTCAAGCGCCCTTGCCCTTGTGGTATCCATGATGCTGGGCGCCTTTATCGGCGTGTACTTTGTGGATCTGGAAGGCGATAAAAAACAAAAACAAGAAGGAGTGCTTCCTGTGAAAAAGATCTTATTCGTTTGCCACGGCAATATCTGCCGCAGCCCCATGGCTGAGTTTGTGATGAAGGACATGGTCCGCCGCGCCGGGCTTGAAGATAAGTTTGAGATAAGCTCCGCCGCCACCAGCTCTGAGGAGCTGGGCAATCCCGTCTACCCCCCTGCCCGCTCTAAGCTCCGCGAGCATGACATTGACTGCAGCGGCAAAACCGCCCGCCGCATCGTGAAAGACGACTATGAGGAATTTGACCTGATAATCGGCATGGACTCTGCCAATATGCGAAGCATGAGCCGCGTCTTCGGCGAGGACCGTGACGCCAAGCTGAGCCTGCTGCTGGACCATGCGGGGCGCGAGGGTGAGAGCGTTGCAGACCCCTGGTACACCGGGGATTTTGAAGCCACATGGCAGGATGTTTTCGCAGGCTGTATAGGCCTTCTGGGTGAGCTTTGCGAGGAGATAGTGCTGGACTTCTCCCAGTGCCGTGAGCGCGCTGAGCTCTATGAAATTATGGCTGAGCGCATGCTCTGGCGCAAGGACTATGGCCACAATCTGGACGCACTCTATGACATTCTCACGGGCCTGCCCCATCTGGGCCGGAGCTTTGCCATCACCCTGCCTGCGGAGGATGCCCCCTGCCGGGGCTACGCTGAAAAGGTCTGCGCCGTGTTTGAGGAAGCAGGCGTATCAATAAGGCTTGTATAAAAAAGAAGCTCTGATGCATCGCATCAGAGCTTCTTTTTTATTATTCGTTCTCTTCCGGGCGCTCGATGGAATCCATCATGGACTTGAGCTGGCCCAGTATATCCACGCCGCTCTGCTCGGCAAAGAAGTTGCCGGAGAAGAAGGTGTCAGCGTCAATGTCGGCATAGGGATCGTCAATTTCCGGCAGCTCCATGTTGGCAATAGCCATCCAGTCCACCGGCTGCTGAGGCTGGGCGAAGGTATCAGGCTCGGCCTCGGGCAGCTCGGGCTGCTGCTCATCGCCGGGGATAATAAGCCCGCTGAGAAAATCCTGCCACTGGGCATTGAGATATTCAATGGCCTCCATATGCTGGCGGCGCAGCTTCTCAACGCAGTTTTCAACGCACTTGAGGGCGTAGTCCTGCACCTCGCTCACGTCCTTGTCGGAGGCATCCTTTCTGGTCCTTGCCCCAGCGAGGATAAGCTCAGCCTTTTTCTCTGCGGCCTTAACGATTTCCTCTGCCTGGGTCTGGGCAAGGCTTGCAATGCTGTCGGCCTGGGTCTTGGCATCCTCAATAATCTGCTGGGCGATGCTCTGGGCAGACATCAGGGTGTCGCTTATCTGGTTTTTCTGGGAGCTGAGAGTCTGAAGCTGTTCTTTAAGCTCCCCGTTTTCGGCGCTTAGCCTGTCATACTCGGCGCAGATGCTCTCAAGCCGCTCTGTTACCTTTGATGCATTATAGTATTTCTTTTTTACCAGCTCTATGCCGGAGAGATCAAAAAGAGATCTGTCCAATTCAAAGCACCTCCCGGTGGAATTCATCAATTTCAAGTGAGGGATATTATATCAGAACAAAAAACACATGGCAAGCGGAGGAATTTTCCACCGCCTGCCATTTTCATTTCTCAGTTAAGCTGCTGGAAGCTGAACTTTTTAGTTATCATAAACTCAAACCATTTGTCAAAATCCGCGGCCTCCATCAGCTTGTCCCATTCCTCCTGGGGCACATCAAAGTAGGCGTAGATAAGCCCGGTCATGTTGTACTCGGCAAGAATTATCTGCTGCTCAGGGTCGTAGCCCACTTGCTTTATCTTGAAGGACTGGGGGATCTCCTGCATGGGGATGCTGCTGTACTTTTCGTCCAGCTTTTCAATCTCTTCCTTCTCCGGCTCAGGTGTTACAGTGGGAGGCGGTGTCTCGCCGCGCATCTCAGCCATCTGGGCGATGGTCTTTTCCCGGGCTTCAAGCTCTTCTTTGGAAAAATAGGTAGTCTCGTCGGAGTAGCCGCCGTCCTTGTCCCCGTCTTTCATACCCAGGCCCCAGACCAGCATCACAACTGCAACTGCGGAAAGCAGTATTATTTTTGTTTTCTGGCTCATGCTTTCTCCTCCGCTCACAGCCCGGCCTTGCGGCTGAGCATGTACTCATACCAGGCCAGATACTCGCCGCCCAGGCGTTCCACCAGTTCTCTTGCCTCATCGGGCTTTGCCTTTGCCAGATACAGGCACTGCTGGGCCAGCTGATAGCGACGGGCCACGCTGAACTTGCGGATTTCCTCATCGCTGTAATGGCCAAGGCTCTCCATCTGCTGCTGGGCCTTGAAGAAGCGGACAAAGGCATCCGCCGTCTCATAGCCCACGATGGGCCCCAGCAGGCTGAAGTCATTGCCGGAGTGGTCCAGAACCTTGGACACCATCTCCCAGCGGCGGGGGTCAGCATTGCCCTCGGTGCCGGTGTAGGCGGTGCGGAGATAGAGGTCGTTGTTTGCAAGAAACTCCAGCACGTAGGGGTTGAGATTGTTGCCGATGGCCCAGGGCATCCAGTTTTCCACGGTGGTGCGGATGTAGATGTGGGCAAAGCGGCCGAACAGAGGCTCCGCCAGATCGTGGGCGGCAGAGGACTCACTGCGGTCGTTGCCGGCAGCAACTATGCGGGCATTCTTCGGCAGGGGCCAGCGGTTGTTGACAAAGCGCTCCAGCACGATCTTGAAGATGACGGACTGGGTCTGCTTTGTGGCGTTGGTAAGCTCGTCAAAGAAAAGGATGTGGATCTTTCCGTCCTCACAGAGCTTTTCCAGCTTTATGAGCCAGACGGGCTTGATGTCCACGATCTCGTCCTTTGTCTCGTTATAAACAGCGCGTCCGTTTATTGTCTCGGGCGTCTCGTTTACAAGCTCAATGTCCAGGGCCTGAGGGTCAATCTGGCGTACGCGGTCAGACTTGCCGTCACCGGAAAGGCCGTGGAGAAATACCGGGATGTTGGCCTCTACATAGGCTCTTATAAGGCTCAGCTCGTCATGCTGCTTTACGCAGAAGCCCAGATCGGAGAGATTTTCTTCCTTTGCCGGGGCCAGCTCCTCAAGAAATTCGCCCTGCAGATACTCCTCAGCAGCTTCCCGCTCAAGCCCTGCAAAGAGGGCAAGGCAGCTTACAAGCAGGCCCTGCTGCTCATCATAGAGCCAGCGCACCGGGCGCATTTCAAGAAATACATCCTCGCCTGCGCCAAAAACACTGCCGTCGCTCAGGCGCACAAAGCCGTTTACGCCGCCCTGGCTGACCTGCAGGCATACGATCTCCTTTGCGCCCATGCGGTAGATGGGATAGGGCTTGCCGCCGATATGCACGCGTCTGCCGCTGTCCTTCAGCGCGCCGCGGGCATACTCACGCTCTGCAAAATCCCTGAGACTGCTGTCAAGGGCTGCATAGGGGTAGCGGCCATACTCAACGATAACAAGGCTGCCGTCCTGCTGGCGGTGCTCAAGAAGGCTCTCCTCCCCCTCCTCCAGCTGCAGCACGGGGCGCACAGCGCAGATTTCACAGGCGTTTTCCCGGCCGAAGCGGTCAACAAAGCCGCCCTCACCCAGGTAGTAGTTTATGGCCGGGCCATCGGTGACAAAGCCGTCGTCCTCCACGGTAAGCAGGGCCAGATCGGAGGCAGGCGCTGCCGCGCCCACAGTCTCCAGCAGCGCAATGCGCTGATTGAACACCTGATCAGGTGATAAGAAAATCGATTTCATGTTTCTCCTTCTCCTCGCTCGGTTTAACGTATATAACCCTGCCGCCGTTTGGGTGGATGGGCATGGTGCCGTATACCACCCAGACTGCGTTGCAGTGTTCCTCGGGCATTTCGGCATAACCGTCTGTAAAAATAATCTGGTTCTCGGCATCACCGGTGAAGGCGTTCACAGCCACTGTAAAGTCCGTGCCGCCTGCGCCGTGGAGTTCAAGATTTTCAATGTCCTCCTCGGTGGCCACATCCTGAAAGCCGTAGAACCTTGTGTCAAAGCAGCCGACCCTAACCACAGCGTCCTCCCGCATCAGGGCCTTCACCGCGCGCACAAAGTAGCGCAGCAGCTGGGCATCCACGGAGGCGCTGGTATCCAGCAGTATCTCCGCATGGGCCACGGGATAGGGCTTGAAGTCATAGCGCAGCATACCGTCCCGGATGGTGCTGCCTGGGAACCAGTCAAAGTCTATCTGCATGCTGGGCTCCAGCGCTTCGGAAAGGCCGGCCACCGCCGCAGCAAGGCCCGGGTCATCCAGCTCAATGGCGTGGGCCTGGCTCTCCTTACCGGCTTCTTTTGAGTGCTCTGTCTGCTCCGCCTCCACAAACTCCCGGCCCTCGTCCGGGTCTGCTTCCAGCGTACCGTCCCACTGGGCGTAGAGCACCTCGTACATTTCCTCCGCGCTCTGCCCGGAGGCATCCTTTACAAGCATCACACTCTCCGGCAGCACAAAGCCGTCCTCCCTGAGCATAGTGTTGACTACGGCATCGGTGGCTCTTTTCCACACAGCCCTGTCCCGCTCACCCCGTCTTGCGTGGTGGGCAAGCTGTATGTGCATGAGCTGCTGGGCCATGAAGAAGCTTCTGTTCTCCCGGTTCAGCCTTGACATGAAGTGCTCATTATAATATATCGTGCGCCCGTCATTGTTCACCGTGGAGATGTTGGATGCATCCTGAAAATGCAGCATACGAATGCGGCCTGACCACTGGGGAAAATGAGTTTCCAGATCCTCGCGTATCTGTTCTATATCCATTGCCGCACCGCCTTTCTGCAAGTTTTTTCGTATTTATCAGAATAACAAAAAAGCCCCCGGCGGTCAAGCCGGGGGATTGGCTATGCAACTATTATATCAGGGTGTTTGTCAGTGTGCCGATGCCTTCTATCTCCACATCCACCACGTCGCCGGGCTTGAGCCAGTGCTTCACGCTCTCCTCCAGGGCAACGCCGCTGGGTGTGCCGGTGAAGATCATGTCGCCGGGGCAGAGCTTTATGTATTTGGAGGCGTAGGCAATAATCTGGGCGCAGGAGAATATCATG
The DNA here is from genome assembly GCA_017410425.1 of Oscillospiraceae bacterium. GTDB lineage: Bacteria > Bacillota > Clostridia > Oscillospirales > Oscillospiraceae > Limivicinus. The sequence goes on along the minus strand of JAFQQV010000058.1, from coordinate 23,658 downwards.
TCGGCGGTGCTGCCGTTTTGTCTCAGCTGACCGTTGACATAGCTTCTGACGGCCTTGCCCTCGTCGGGATCATATCCATCAGCGGTGACAATGCAGGGACCGCAGGGACCAAAGCCGGGCATGGTCTTGCCTATGAGCCACTGGCCGCTTCTCATCTGTGCATCGCGCAGGCTGAAGTCGTTGCCGCAGGTATAGCCGAAGACATAGTCCATGGCCTCGTCCTCGCTGACATTCCAGCACTCTTTACCCATAACGATGACCAGCTCCGCCTCATAGTCGTAGCTATTTTCCCAAGGGGGCAGCACAACGCTTGAGTTTGCGGGTGCAAGGGCATTGTCAAACTTGGAGAAAAGTATGGGGTATTCCGGCAGCTTCATTGAAACGCCCTCAGCATGGGCCTTGTAGTTGAGGCCGACGCACACGAGCTTGCCGATTTTGTTCATAATGTTGGCATAGACAGGCTCAGTCACCACAGGCAGGCTCTCGTCTGCCAGCAGCCTTTCAAGCTCTGTGCGGCTGGCGCCGTTTATAAGCGCATCCATATCTCCGGCATAGCCCGCAGCTGTAAGGTCTGTAAGTCCGCGGCTGCTCTCCGCCGCCAGGTGGACCTGTCCGTCAACAAGTATATTGTATAGTTTCATGGCACTGCCTCCCAATTTTTATGAATTTCAAAAATGCCGAAGCATTATAGTTTTCTGATCCCTGCAAGGACATTCTTGTTGCATACGCCCTGGATCAGTATGTATGCAATCACAGTCTCCATGCCAAACACGAGAATGCCGAGCAGATTACTGTCAATATTGAACAGCTGCTTGGTCCCGCAGACCAGCACTATCGTCACCAGCATCACGGCGAAATTCTTGGCAAAATCTCTGATAATTGCCGGCAGTCTGCCGGAAAAGCCAACAAATTTATGGAACTTGATCATGATAACCGTCAGCGAAATGACGGATGCCGCCAGCGTACCCAGGATGATTCCATAGAAGCCGATGAGCTTCACCAGAATCAGGCTTATGGTAATATTGCACACGCTGACCAATACACTGTTGCCCGCCGGAGCCTTAGTGTTTCCGATGGCATAGAAGTACCGGTAGACCATATCCCGGATGATACTGATTCCCTGCCCCGTAATATACAGGGCAGATGCGTAAAAGACGATTTTGCAGGCCTCTGCCGAGAAGCGACCTCTGTTCAGCAGAAACATAACCGCCTCCTCGCCCACGCAGACGTATCCGGCGATCATCAGGCAGACAATGGCGTGCAGACCCAGCGCCTGCTCCCAGAATCTCTCCTGGGATCCGCTCTGGCTTACTTCCCTGGTTATTCGGGGATAGATGTACAGCAGCAGATTGCCGACTATCACCGAGCTTACGATATTGGATATCTGAATGGAATAGTTAAGAATCGTGATCATACCCGTGGACAGCGTGGAAGCTATCAGGGAATCTATCAGCAATGACAGGCGGTAAACGCCGCCGCTGAAAATAATCGGCACAAAGCGGAGCAGCACAGCCTTGCTGTCGCTGTCAAGCCGGAGTGCAGGGCTGAAGCGCCAGCCGCTTTTCAGCGCAACTGCAGTGTCCGCAACGAAGCCCAGCATGTAGCCGGCGGAAATTATCAGTGCGTACTCCAGGATGCTCATCCTGTCCTGCACGCAAAGCAGTACCGCAATCACAAGCAGCTGGCACAGCAGGTTTACAACTTTAGGCACATTGTGCTTGTTTTCACACTGGAAATAGGCCGTTGTTATACCCGAAACCGCCGACAGATACTGGGAGATCATCAGGATCACCAGGCAATTGGCGGCAATGCTGGTGAAAGCTTCTCCCTTATTGCTCAGCAAGTTAATAAGGGGATAGCGCAGCAGCACCATCATTGCTGTGATTATCAGCGTTGCGCCATAAATCACAGTGATGAAGGAGTCCACGATTTTTCGTTCTCTTTTGTTGGAATACTCCGGTATTATGATTGTTGAAATACCGGAAATTACTATACCAAATACAAAAGTAACAATACTGTTGGCAAAGTTATATGCATCCACGCTCTCGCTTGTACCGAAAGCTGCCGCAACAACGCTTGACTTGACCAAAGTCAGAACATGAATGCACAGCGTGATCACAATCATCAATGCCAGTTTTATTAAGTTGCTGTTTGTTTTGTTCTCAATCAATTTCCTGCACCTTGTCAATACTCATGCAAATTCGGATATATAACGGTCCAGCGCTTCAAACTGCTCCTGCGCGTGCTGCTGACAGTCCTTCACATCAACAGTGCCGGCTGCCATAATATGCTCCATCAGGTTAAAGTCTGAATCCGCTTCTGCTTTTTTCAGATCCCAGCAGGAACCCCGATATCCGATATCCTGCATCACATTCAGCTGCTTATTGCTGTATACCACCGGGAAAACCTTTTTTGAAAGGCCCCAGCCAATGACCATGGCATGAAACCTGGTTGCAACGATATATTCGCACTCATTGAGCTTATGCAAAATGGCATCCATATCGCCATCATATTCGCAGACTTCCGCACACTTTGTTTTGCTGCGCGCCATAATCTCACGGATAGCTTCGGTGTCCCCTTCCGCTTCACAAAAGCTGAAAAGCTTTACAGGTATCTGCATCCGGGCACATTCATCAAGGGTCCGTGCAATCTCGCTGTAATATTTTTCGGCTGCATGCTTCAGCTCCGGCCGCTTATCAATGCTCATCACGCTGATGCCCACACCATGGCCTTTCTGCAAGGCGGGATAGCCAGGATACGCGAACAGCACATCGGGAGCCATTCTGACATTATTCAGCGAAGAGAACATTTCATATGAATATCTGTCGCGGAAGCAGACATCCTTCGCCCTCTCCAATTCTGAGAAAACAGATCTGCGGTACGCCTCAGTCCTGTATGGCCCGAAGTTGCATCCGATTACGAAGGTGTTGGGATTCAGCAAGGAAAACTGATAGGGTTCTATAAAGATCGAGCCGCCTATATGCACAACCGCAGGGGCAGACTTTTCCATCAGCTGTCTGCATATGTGCTTACCGGTGATTCTGTTGCAGGCTCTGTCAATAAACAGGCCCACTTTCCCGATATTGCGGATATTGTGAAACTGTGCAAAAGGTTTGGCAAAGGCAGGGTACGCGAACATTCTGAACGACACATTAGGGTAACGTTCCGCCACGCATCGGACAAACAGATCATCTCCCACATTTTTGCGGAAATATGCCTTTAAATAAATCTCTTTTTTTCCAATCATTCGACGAACCTCTTACTTCTTCATCATTCAATGTTACGCACTCCGTGGCTTATCTGAATCCGCCAAAAGCTTCTCTCTTTTAACATTTTAACTATATCACAGCACATATTAAATATCAATAATTGTCCGTCCCGGGCCAGGGCACAGGACGGTCCGGAAAATTTAAAGCCTCCCTTGTGCAAAGGGAGGTGGCCCACGTCAAAAGAAACTCACACCGCTTCTCTTTCGCCCTGCGGGCAAAAGTTCCGCTATGCTCCTTTCTTTTTCCTCTCCAAGCCAAACCCGCTGCGCTGGGCTTTGGCTTGGTAATATGGTTGCGGCAGAAAACAAAAAAGAGACACTCAAACGAGTGTCTTTTTTTGGAGCTGCTACCCCTCGTCAAAATAACACCGCAAGGTCATGTGTCACGGCAAGCCGCGCCACATCGACCGGCGGCATTATTTTTCCTCTCCACCGCAAACCCGCTCCGCTGGGCTTTGCGGTGGCAATCCGGTTATAACAAGCAAGAAAAAACCAGCATTCCCAAACGGGAATACTGGTTTTTTGGAGCTGCTACCCAGATTCGAACTGGGGACCTCATCCTTACCAAGGATGCGCTCTACCTGCTGAGCTATAGCAGCAAAGTTCATGCCCCGAAATTCGGGGCATGTTTTGGCGACCGCGAAGGGACTTGAACCCTCGACCTCCGGCGTGACAGGCCGGCGTTCTAACCGACTGAACCACGCGGCCACGCTTGTGCTTGACAGCTTGGTCATAATAGCATGGCTTTCGAATTTTGTCAACACCTTTTCTGAAAAATTTTTTTATTTTTTCTCAGCAGCCAGACATAATAAATAAATGTATGACAAGTTTCCCCTCTGTCTTGCAAAAGACCTGCCGGAATGCTATACTGTATAATTGCAATATAATGTAAATCACGAGGGTAAACATGTCTTTCAAGAAAACAATCAAAGTAATATTCTCGCTTGTTTTTATAGCAGCAACATTTCTGTTTTGCTTTTCCGGCCCCTCCCGGGAAACAGCCGGTGGAATTGAATATCTTATAGGCAACGCAAAGGTCCAGCTCACCGGCGGTACCTTCTCCTGTGAAGCTGAAACGCTGGACACTGTAATCACCGAGCGTGACATACCAATGCTCAAGTACTTCAGCAAGCTCAAAACCGCAGATTTCAGTGGCAGTAAATGCTATAACGAAATTGCTCTGTGGGCTGCCGAGCACCCTGAGGTGCAGGTTATCTACTCCGTTCCCCTGCCCAATGGTGATGAGCTCCGAAACGACACCGAAAGTCTGGATCTGAGCTGGCTTAAAACCGCGGATGTGGCCGCAGTAAGCGATGCTCTCAAAAGCACAGACTCTGTAAAAAAGATCACCCTTGGCACCCTGGGCGGCGAAGATCTTGACATGAGCGCACTGTCCGATCTCCGTGCCGCCGCACCCAATGCTGATTTTGATTTCAGCGTTGATATTGGCGGAAACGTCATAAGCGCCGATGCTGAGAGCATTGACCTCAGCCAGCTTAAAAAGGAAGACGCCCTTGATGCTGCTGCAGCTCTCGCCTGCATGAACAAGCTCAAGTCCGTTGAGCTTGGTTCCGAGAAAAACAGCTCCCTTGAGTGGACAGACATTGCCATGCTCAAGGCTGCCGTGCCCGAAGCAAAGTTCAGCTACAGCTTCACTCTTTACGGCAAGGAGCTGACGCTGGACAGCGAGAAGCTGGACTTCCGCGGCATCGAGGCCAAGGATAAGGGCCAGGCCCTTTATTCCGTGTTGGCCTGCATGAACAACTGCAAGTATCTGGACATGGACGATACCGGCGTTGAGAATGAAGTCATGGGCGATCTGTGCAAGCTTTTCCCCGACATAGAGATAGTATGGCGTGTGTGGTTCGGCGATAACTACAGCGTGCGCACCGATGTGGAGCGTATTCTGGCATCCAAGCCCTCTGTAGGCGGCATGATTTATGATTCCTCTCCCCTGCAGTACTGCACCAAGGTCAAATATCTGGACCTGGGCCACAATGATGAACTGGCAGACTTCTCCTTCCTTGCAAACATGCCGGACCTTGAAGTACTGATAATCTCCATGACCATGGTCACGGATTTAAGCCCGCTGAAAAACCTCACGAAGCTTGACTATCTGGAGCTTAACTCCACCTTTGTTGATGATCTCAGTCCCCTTGCAAACTGCACATCCATAAAGCACATGAACATCGCCGGCTGCCCCAACGTCAAGGACATTTCTCCCCTTTACGGAATCACCGGCATGGAGAGACTTTGGGTCGGCTGCCAGACCCCTGTGCCTGAGGATCAGATCAAGAAAATGGCAGCGGCAGCTCCCAACTGTGAAATAAACACCACCACCGAGGATCCCCACGGTGAATGCTGGCGTTATTACAGCTACGATATAAACATCCACGTATGGGACTACGTTGAAAGATACCAGCTTCTGCGCCAGCAGCTTGGCTACGATTACCAGGAATACAGCTTCTACTGGCTTGATCCCCTCTGCGATCTTGAAGCGCCCCCTGAGCACGCCGGTCAGTACGGAAAAGAGGTCTACGGATAATGGCAAAAAACCTTAAACATATTTTCTATATAGTTCTTTCCCTGTGTCTCTGCCTTGCATTGGCAGGCTGTGCATCCGAAACTGCCGGGGACGCTCCCGCTGCAGAGGCCACTGCCGCGCCCACACCCGAGCTCACCCCAGAGCCTACCCCCACCCCCCATGTTTATTATGAACTGATGGGTGTGGAGTACCGCGATGATGCTGAGGAACTTGATCTCACCGGGCTGAGTGATGAAGACGCCGCCAAGGCCGCCGAAATCCTGGCAAAGATGCCCGCTGTAAAAAGCATCGCCCTTGGCAGTGAGCAGGAAAATCCCCTTAGCTGGGACAGCATCACCGCCATCCACGAGGCTGCCCCTCAGGCAGTGTTAGACTACGCGTTCCAGCTCTACGGCAAGGATTTCAATCTCAGCGATGAGAGCATGGACATAAAGTGGATACAGATTGACGATGAAGGCGCACTGGTAAAGCAGATCACCGCCTGCATGAAGAATCTGACTTATCTTGACATGGACAGCTGCGGTGTCTCCAATGAGAGCATGGCAGAAATCCGCGATAGTCTGCCCAATGCGGAAGTGGTCTGGCGTATCTGGTTTGCCGATTACTACACTGCCCGCACCAATGTGGAAAAGATTCTCGCCTCCATGCCCGGCAAGGCAGGTGAGCTTACCAGCGAAAATGTTATGGACCTGCAGTACTGCACCAAGGTCAAATATCTGGACCTTGGCCACAACAACTATCTGGACACCATTGAGTTCATCCGCTCCATGCCCGATCTTGAGGTTCTGATTGTGGGCATGACCTTTGTGGAGGATTTCTCCCCCGTGGCTGACTGCCCCAAGCTTGAGTATGTGGAGGCCATGACCTCAAGGCTTCACGACCTTACTCCTTTTGCAAATCTCAAGAATCTCAGACACCTCAATGTCTGCTATAACTTTGCACTCAGGGACATTTCTCCCCTCTACGGCCTTACCGAGCTTGAAAGGCTCTACATCGGCTGGCACTGCCCTGTTGATCCCGCTCAGGTTGAAGAGATGAGAAAGTGCGCCCCCAACTGTATTGTCAACAACACCACCAAGGATCCCACTGAGGAAGAATGGCGCTTTGCCTTCGGCGGCTACCATCCCAGATACGAGCTGCTCCGCCAGCAGTTTGGCTATGAGGAGTGGGACTTTGCGTATATCTGGAACGATCCTCTCTACTACTACGGTTGGTAATTGGCTGATTTCCCCATTGTTCTGGAGGAACATACATGACCCGAAACAAACTTCTTATATGCCTTGCATTTGTCCTGTGCTTCTGCCTTGCGCTCTCCGGCTGCGGCAAGACTGAGGAGCCTGCTGAGAAGCCCCTTCGTTTTGCGGAGGCTCCCGACATGGATATTGCCGAGGATATTACGGAGCTTACAATCAAGCTCCAGCCCGGTGAGACTGAGCTGCTCAAGCGGCTGACAAAGCTTGAATCCGCCGATTTCAGCGGCAGTGAATGTCTGGATGAGATCTATGCCTGGGCCCAGGCCAATCCTCAGGTAGATGTGTATTACACCGTCACCCTGTCCGACGGCACAGTGCTCGATACCGGCACTAAGAAAGCAGACCTGAGCAAAATGACCGGTACTGAGGTCCGCGCAGCTGCTGACAGTCTCCGCTGCCTGCCAAAGCTGGGCAGCATTGACCTGGGTGAGGAGCGCAGCAGCCTGAGCTGGGAGGACATAGGATATCTCCAGCAGACCTGCCCCGAGGCAAATTACAGATTCAGGTTCACGCTCTACGGCAAAGCCTTTGACCTGCAGAACACCCAGCTCAACCTCAGCCACATTCCTGTGGATGACGGCGGCGCTGCCGTGAAGGAAGTCATGGCATACATGCCCAAGCTCACATATGTGGACATGGACAGCTGCGGTGTTTCAAATGAAGACATGGCCGCCATCCGTGATGCTTATCCCGATGTGAAGCTTGTCTGGCGCATCTGGTTTGGTGACAAGATGCTCTACAGCGTCCGCACCGATGTGGAGCGCATACTGGCCTCCAAATCCTCCGTGGGCGGCTTTGTTGACCAGATCAGCGGCGCAGATCTCAAATACTGCACGGAAGTCAAGTATCTGGACCTAGGCCACAACCCCACCCTCACCGATATTTCCTTTATAAAATATATGCCCGAGCTGGAGGTGGCCATTCTGGCCATGGACGGCTGGAGCGATGCAAGCCCCCTTGCCAGCTGCCCCAAGCTTGAGTATCTTGAAATGCAGACCACTCAGTGCACTGATCTGAGCCCCCTTTCCGAGCTTAAAAATCTGCGGCATCTGAACGTGGCGGGTATCTCAAGCCTTACCGACATTTCCCCCCTCTATGAGCTCACAGAGCTTGAAAGGCTCTACATCGGCAGTAACAATATGGTGCCCTGGGAACAGGTGGAAGAAATGCAGAAGGCCGCGCCCAACTGCGAAATCAATACCAGCGTCTACGATGACCCCACCGGCGAAAAATGGCGCTACAACGGTAATGGCACCTGGAACTACCGCTACTATGTGCTGCGCAAGCAGTTCGGCGAATATAAGGACAGCGCCTTCTCATTCCACTGGAATGATCCCCTTTATTGATTTTTCGGAGGATTCCCGATGAACGGAAAAAGATTTTCCCTTTTGCTTATTATCATCCTCGTCTGCGCCCTGCTCTGCGGCTGCTCAAAGAAGCCTGAAGAGCCTGCAGTTCCCACCAGCGTCACACTCAGCGCCGGCGAGTTTCAGATTGATACCACCACCGAGCTTGCAATAGTGCTGCAGAGCGGCGAGACCCAGCTTCTCGACCAGCTTACTGCGCTCAAGTCCGCAGACTTCAGCGGCAGTGAGTGTGTTGATGAGATTTACGCCTGGGCTCAGAACAATCCTCAGGTCAAGGTAACTTACACCGTCACCCTGCCTGACGGTACAGTGCTGGACACTTCCGCCAAATCTGCAGACCTTTCCGCCATGGGAAGCGCTGACATCCGCAGCGCCGCCGAAGTGCTCCGCTATCTGCCTGAGCTTGAAAGCATAGAGCTTGGCAGCGAGCGCAGCGGCATGGGCTGGGAGGACATTGATGTTCTCAAGCAGGCCTGCCCCGATGTAAAGTTCAAATACCTCTTCGATCTTTACGGAAAAGAGATGGATCTGCAGAATACACAGATAAACCTCAGCCATGTCCCCGTCAACGACGGCGGCGCATATGTAAAGCAGGTCATGGCATATATGCCGGATCTGACTTATCTGGACATGGATACCTGCGGTGTCTCCAATGAGGACATGGCCGCCATCCGTGACGCTTATCCCGATGTTAAGGTTGTCTGGCGCATCTGGTTCGGCGATGCCTACAGTGTGCGCACTGATGTGGAGCGTATTCTGGCCTCTGCTCCCTCCAAGGGCGGCATGCTCAACGGTGACAATACCGATGTGCTCAAGTACTGCACCGATGTGAGATTTCTTGACCTGGGCCATAACGATGATCTCTGGGACATTGACTTTGTGGCCTATATGTCCAAGCTTGAGGTGGCAATCCTGGCCATGGCCTGCTGGACCGATGCAAGCCCTCTGGCAAACTGCAAGAACCTTGAGTATCTTGAAATGCAGACCACTCTCTGCACTGACCTCAGCCCCCTTTCCGAGCTGAAGAACCTGCGCCACCTGAACATCGCATACAATTATGAGCTCTGCGACATTTCCCCTCTCTACGGCCTTACCGAGCTTGAAAGGCTCTGGATCGGCTGCATCAACCCCGTCCCTGCCGAGCAGGTCGCCCAGATGCAGGCCGCCGCACCCAACTGTGAAATCAACACCGAGGTATACATTGACCCCGTCGGCGGACGCTGGCGCTATGTGGACTACAATGAGCTGGCTTATATGTATATCTACCATGACCGTTATATTCTCCTGCGCGAGCAGTTTGATGATTACGCCTCCACCGCATTCTCCTTCTACTGGAACGACCCCCTGTATTAAATCAGGGCACTGAGAAAGGACAAAGAAATGAGAGATTACAAGGCTGAATTTGAAGGCAGAGTAGCCTTTATCCGTGAGCTTGTTGAAAGCGCCCACGCCTCCGGCATCGTCTTCGGCAACTCCGGCGGCAAGGACTGTGCCCTTGTGGGCATTCTGTGCAAGGCCGCCTGCGACAACACCCTGAGCGTCATCATGCCCTGCGCCTCCAGGCGCAACTATGAGGCCGACACCAATGATGCAAACGCCCTGGTAAATCAGTATGGTATTGAGTGCCGCACCGTGGATCTTACCGCAGTACGCGAAGCAGAGCTTAAAGAGCTTGAAAAGGTCTGCACCATCAATGACATGGCGCTGACAAATCTTGCCCCCCGCCTGCGTATGACCACCCTTTACGCCATCGGCGCTGCAGAAAACCGTCTGGTAGCCGGCACCGGCAACCGCTCCGAGCGCCACATGGGCTACTTCACCAAGTGGGGCGACGGTGCATGTGACTTCAATCCCATCTCCGACCTGACCGCCACCGAAGTCTTTGAATTTCTCGAGTATCTCAAGGCCCCCCGCTGCATCATAGACAAGGCCCCTTCCGCCGGCCTCTATGACGGCCAGACCGACGAGCAGGACATGGGTGTGACCTACAAGGCCATCGACACCTATCTTCTCACCGGCCAAGTCAATGCAGAGGACAAGGCTATAATAGACCGTTACCACAGCCGCAGCGAACACAAACGCCGTCCCATCACCATGTATAAGTACGATTGAGAGGCAGGGAGAAACATCATGCATGAGTTTTATGAAAATCCCCTCTGCGGCCGTTACGCCACCGAGGAAATGAAGCGTCAGTTCTCTGACGACAACAAGTTTTCCACCTGGCGCAAGCTCTGGCTTGCCCTGGCAGAGAGCGAACAGGAGCTGGGTCTGAACATTACTGACGAACAGCTTGACGAAATGCGCGCACACCTTTATGATATAGACTATAAGACCGCTGCCGCCCATGAGTATAAGGTCCGTCACGACGTTATGGCCCATGTGCTCACCTTCGGTGAGGTCTGCCCCAAGGCAAAGCCCATCATCCACCTGGGCGCCACCTCCTGCTACGTGGGCGACAATACCGATATTATCCGTATGCACGGTGCCCTGCTCATCATCCGCAAGCTTCTGGTAAACGCAGTTGCGGCCCTTGCCGAGTTTGCAGAGAAGTACAAGGCACAGCCCACCCTGGCCTTCACCCATTTCCAGGCCGCCCAGCCCACCACCGTGGGTAAGCGCGCAACCCTCTGGCTCAATGACCTGCTGTTTGATATTGAGCAGCTGGACTTCCAGCTGGAGCATCTGAAGCTTCTTGGCTGCAAGGGTACCACCGGTACCGGCGCAAGCTTCCTGGAGCTTTTTGACGGCGACGCTGAGAAGGTTGAGGAGCTGGAGCGCAGGATCGCTGCAAAGATGGGCTTTGATGCCTGCCAGAGTGTCACCGGCCAGACCTATAGCCGCAAGGTTGACTATGCCGTGCTGCAGGTGCTCTGCGGCATTGCCCAGTCCGCCTCCAAGTTCTCCAGCGATATTAGACTGCTCAGCCACCTCAAGGAAGTGGACGAGCCTTTTGAATCCGGCCAGATCGGCTCCTCCGCCATGGCGTACAAGCGCAACCCCATGCGCTCTGAGCGTATCGCCTCCCTGAGCCGCTACATCATCTGCGACCTGCAGAACGCCTCCATCACCGCCTCCGCCCAGTGGCTGGAGCGCACTCTGGACGACTCTGCAAATCGCCGCATCTCCATCCCCGAAGCATTCCTCGCCTGCGACTCCATTCTGACCCTGTACATCAATGTGGTCCGCGGTATGAAGGTCTACCCCGCCGTTATTGAAAAGCACATGAACGAGGAGCTGCCCTTCATGGCAACTGAAAACATCCTCATGTACTGCGTCAAGAACAAGGGCGGCGACCGCCAGGCTCTGCACGAAGCTATCCGCCGCCACAGCGTGGCTGCCGCCGAGCAGGTAAAGCTCTACGGCCGCGAGAATGACCTTCTCCAGCGCGTCATGGCAGACGATACCTTCTCCCTCACTCAGGAAGAGCTGGACACTCTCACCGATCCCTCCACCTTCACCGGCATGGCAGAGCATCAGTGTGAGAAGTTCCTCAATGAACACGTAAAACCTGTACTGGAAAAGTACAAAGATTATATCGGCGTCAAGGCTGAGATAAACGTATAAACGGAAAGAGGTAAAAAGATATGTTGACTTCTATAGTGGGTACCAACTGGGGCGATGAAGGCAAAGGCCGTATGGTCGACCTTCTCAGCGAAAAGTATGACATCGTTGTTCGCTATCAGGGCGGAAACAACGCAGGCCACACTGTCATCAATGACAGAGGCACCTTCGTCATGAACCTGATGCCTTCCGGCATTCTCAGAGACGAGACCGTGAACGTTCTCGGCCCCGGCATCGTTATCGACCTCAAGCATCTCTACGGTGAGGTTATGAAGCTGCGTGAGGGCGGCGTTGAGGTTGAGCCCGGTCACCTGCTCATTTCTGACCGCGCCACCATCTGCATGCCCTACCACAAAATGCTCGACGAGCTGGAAGAAGACCGTCTGGGCGACAAGAAGTTCGGCTCCACCCGCCGCGGTATCTCCCCTGTCTACGCCGACAAGTACATGAAGAAGACCCTGCGTATGGGAGATCTGCTCCATTTTGACAGCATCCGCGACCGTCTCGAAGGCATTATCGAGTGGAAGAACCTGACCGTTGAAAAGGGCTACGGCCATGAGCCTGTTGATCTGGACGAAATCATGGCATGGCTTGAGGAGTACGGCAAGTTCTTTGCTCCCTATGTCTGCAACACCACTGAGTATCTGAACAAGGCCATCAAGGACGGCAAGTCCATCATCTTTGAGGCTCAGCTGGGCGCTCTGCGTGATATCGACTTTGGTATCTACCCCTACACCTCCGCCTCCACCACTCTGGCTTCCTACGCTCCCATCGGCTCCGGTATCCCCTTTGCAAAGCTGGATGAGTCTATCGGCATCATGAAGGCCTACTCCTCCTGCGTTGGCGAAGGCCCCTTCACCTGTGAGATGTTCGGCGCAGAGGCCGAAGAGCTGCGTGCAGCAGGCGGCGAGTACGGTGCTGCCACAGGCAGACCCCGCCGCGTTGGCGGTTTCGACGTTGTGGCCTCCCGCTACGGTGCTCTGATGCAGGGCTGCAGCTATCTGGCCCTGACCAAGATGGACGTTCTGTCCTACATGAAGGAAATCCCCGTCTGCGTTGCATACGAAGTAAACGGTCAGCGCATCGACTACTTCCCCTCCGACATTGACGAGCTCAACGCCGCAAAGCCCGTGTATGAGTACGTTCCCGGCTTCAACTGCGACATCAGCAAGTGCCGCACCGTTGAAGACCTGCCCAAGGAAGCTCTGGACTACATCCGCTACATTGAGAAGGCTGTTGACTGCCCCATCAAGTATGTCTCCGTCGGTGCAGAGCGCGACGCATACATCACCATGTTCTGACGTCAAAACAACACCATAAGGTCAACAGCCGTCGCTTAACTGCGGCGGCTGTTGACCTTATGGTGTTGTTTTTCCTCTCCAACTTGAACCCGCTGCGCTGGGCTTCAAGTTGGTTTTTAAAGGCTCCCTCTCCGAGGGAGCTGGCAGCCGAAGACTGAGGGAGTTATTCTCTCCTTTTGTTGCTTATTCTGAAATTTTTTCTTGCAGTGTTTTAGAGATAGTTGTATAATTTTTCAGTAAATTCTATTCTTATTTTGGAAGGATGATTTCTATGTCCGGTAATGTACGCCCTGAATCTATGCAGCGTATCACTACTCTTGAACTGGCAAATGCTTTTATTGATGAACAGATAAAAGAGATCCGCGCCCAGGTTGGCGACGGCAAGGTCCTGCTCGCCCTCTCCGGCGGTGTTGACTCCTCCGTTGTTGCTGCCCTGCTTATCAAGGCCATCGGCAAGCAGCTCACCTGCGTCCATGTCAACCATGGTCTCATGCGTAAGGGTGAGAGCGAACAGGTTATCGAAGTTTTCGGTAAGCAGCTGGATGCAAACCTTGTCTATGTCGATGCTACCGACCGTTTCCTCGATCTGCTGGCCGGTGTCAGTGAGCCTGAGAAGAAGCGCAAGATCATCGGCGCTGAGTTTATAAAGGTCTTTGACGAAGAAGCTGCCAAGCTCAACGGCATCGGTTTCCTCGCTCAGGGCACCATCTACCCCGACATTCTGGAATCTGACGGTGTCAAGGCTCACCACAATGTTGGCGGTCTGCCTGAGGATATGCAGTTTGAGCTGGTTGAGCCTGTCAAGCTGCTGTATAAGGACGAAGTCCGCGTTGTCGGCGATGCTCTGGGTCTGCCCCACGGCATGGTCTACCGTCAGCCCTTCCCCGGCCCCGGCCTGGGTGTCCGCTGCCTGGGTGCCATTACCCGCGACCGTCTGCACGCTCTGCGTGAGGCTGATGCTATCCTGCGCGAAGAGTTTGATAAGAACGGCCTTGCCGGCAAGGTATGGCAGTACTTTATCGCTGTCCCCGACATGAAGTCCGTCGGCGTCAAGGACGGCAAGCGTTACGAAGGTTGGCCCGCCATCATCCGCGCCGTCAACACCATGGATGCTATGACCGCCACCGTTGAGAACATCCCCTTCGAGCTGCTGCAGCACATTACCGAGCGCATCACCCACGAAGTGGACGGCATCAACCGCGTCCTCTACGACCTGACCCCCAAGCCCATCGGCACCATCGAGTGGGAATAAAGGTCAAAATTCTCTCAGTTCTCTGAGGTCTCACAAAGCCTCATTTTTCTCAAAAAAGCTCGATTTATCTCGTGTTTTCTCCACATTCTCAAGAATTGGAGTTTGAACTGAGGTCAATTTGATACCAAAAACAGAATTATTTCAAGTGGCTTTATAGTGATCCGCTCACCCTTATGCGAGTAAAGGTGAGCGGATTTCTTACATCTTGGGACTTTTCAGAGAAAATCGGGCGATATCACGCTGTCGCTGCCCATTTTGGAGAATTTATTTGGTACTGCGAAAAGTAGTGTCAACTGGCTTTGGAGTTCCCACTTTTGATGCAGTTGGTACACCGATTGGTACTAAATATATTATTTCAGGAGGGCATTTTATGGGTGCTTACAAAGACAAAGGCGGACGTTGGTATGTGTCCGTCCGCTATAAGAACTGGCTGGGAGAACCATCCCGCAAAACCAAGAGAGGATTTATCACAAAGAAAGATGCGCTGGCATGGGAACGAGAGTTTCTTCAAAAATCCGCAGGAAGCTTGGATATGACCTTCAACTCATTCTACGAGGTCTATCGGAACGACCTGCAGAATCGCATACGACAAAACACTTGGGTGACAAAGAGCCGTATCATCGAAAAGAAAATCCTACCGTTTTTTGGAGACGAGCGTGTACGTGATGTGAAGCCGGTGGACGTGCTCCATTGGCAAAATATCATCATGGAAACAACGAATGAAAACGGAATGCCATATTCGCCTGTTTACCTTAAAACGATTCATAATCAGCTCAGCGCCATGTTCAATCATGCTGAGCGTTTTTATGGTTTGCCGGAGAACCCTGCCGCGAAAGCCGGTAATATGGGCAAAGAGAAATGCGGTGAGGTGCTTGTATGGACGAAAGATGAATATCTACAGTTTATCGAAACATTGAAAGGTAAGCCCGCTTCTTATTACGCATTTGAAACGCTTTATTGGTGTGATCTGCGGCCTGGCGAGATGCTTGCACTGACACCTGCAGATTTTGATTTTGAACGGAAGATTATATACGTCACAAAATCCTTTCAACGAATAAAAGGCGAGGACATTATCACACCACCAAAAACTGAGAAAGGAATCCGACGCGTCCTCATGCCGGACTTCTATGCGGATAGGATGATGGCTTATATAGAATCGTTGCGACTCAACGAAAATGACCGTATATTCCCATTTACGAAATCCTATTTGCATCCTGAAATACGCCGTGGCTGTGCAGCAAGCGGAGTGAAGCGCATTCGAATCCACGGAATCCGACATAGCCACATCAGCCTGCTAATTGATATGGGCTTCTCGGCTGTAGCTATCGCTGATCGCGTTGGTCACGAGAGCATTGATATAACTTATCGTCATGCGCACGTATTTCCTTCCACACAGATGGAAGTTGTGTCGAAATTAAATAATATAATGACTATATCTAGCGGTTGCATTGAAAAACAACGAATTTTGTTGTATAATTATTTAACGGTGGGCATTGGCCCAGCCAAAGCAACCGTGTGGAAGGGATTCCATGCGGTTTTTGTTTTCTTGGATTCTTTAATGGAGGTGATCCCGTGCAGGAAATGACTCATAAGCACACAAAAGACTTAGACAAGTTTTATCATAAAAATAGAAACGCTTGTACAAATTGCGGTCATCCGTTTTCTGAAAGTGAAACGGCACATTTGGGGCATTTAAAAGATAGATCGCCCGCTGTTCTTTGCGATAGATGTGCCACATTGCTTGACGAAACGGTAGTACGCTATTATTGGATGAAGGATCCTTTTGAATCTCCCAATCCGGAGGACAAATTGTGGAGATATATGGACATAGCAAAATTTATCTCTTTACTATCCACTGAATCTCTGTACTTTTCACCTGCAGAATCATTTGATGATCCATTTGAGGGGGCTAAAGGTGTTCTCGAAAAAGAACGCAAGTGGAACGATTATTACTTGGAGTTCTTTCGATATGCCATAAAAACAGCACCAGGTATATCAAAGGAAGATTCTTCGGGTGAAAAACTTGAAAAGACCGCACAAAAATTATTAAATGAGTTAACAGAAAGTGGGCTGCATGACAGGAAAAATACATGTATTAGTTGTTGGCATTGTAATGAATTTGAGTCCGAAGCAATGTGGAAGTTGTATTCAGTAAATGTGACTAACGCTGTTGCTATAGAAACTACATATCAAAGATTGTACCAAGCATTGGGTGAAGATCCTTATATCGATATTGGCAAGGTAAAGTACATTGATTACAGAAAGCAGTTTTCCAACATTGGATGTGGTGCTTTTTGGTACAAACGAAAATCATTCGAACATGAGCGTGAAGTAAGAGCGCTCATTAGAAACCACGAAAACACGGGTAAAGGTGTTTCCCATCCGGTGAATCTTGATGTCTTAATTAAGAACATATACGTATCACCGTATGCGCCAGAGTGGTTTACTCAGGTTGTAAAAGATGTTGTAAAGAAGTATGAACTTAATAAGCCTGTGTTGTACTCTGCTATGATAGAGAAGCCGTTTTATTGATTGTGCTGTCTAAAAAGATTTAGGAGAAAGATATTCTATGAATAACAAAGAAATAATCCTTGCAAAAATTGCAGAAATTTTGAGCAGAACTGGTTTTCTTGTAAAAGGTAACTCTGAGTTCAAAGCAAGACTTAAATGTGTTGGTTTGGGAGAATACTTTGACAAGTATTCTGATTATTTAATCCCATATTACTATAATAATGGCTATAGCCACAAATTCCAAAATGCAAACGATGAATATGATGTGTTTCTTGGAATGGACTGTATTTTTAGCGATTTATATCGCGAGAACAAAAACGAAGAGATTATCTCTTTACTAAAAGAGCTTACCAAGTCGTTTAATGTTTACTATATTTCTGAGTCCCTGATAGATGATTTTAATGAATTAGCAAACCTCTATGAATTGCTGGGGTTATCGATAAGTCTCGATTCTGATAAAGTGACTGTATCAACCTGTATGGAAAGCAACGAGCAAAGAATTGTCGAGCTATTCTCTGTAGAAAACTGGTTAAAACAAAATCATAAAGATGTATATGATGCTTATGAATCCGCAATCGATGCATATACCCAAGGTCATGCAGGTGCGTGCATTGAATCGTGCAGAACTTGTTTAGTCAGTATTTTTTCTAAATATAAGGGGACTGAAGGTTTTGCTAAGTGGATGCGCGGAATATATAATACAAGCGGTGACAATACGATTTCTTCTGCGCAGGATTTATCACAGGCGTTAAATACAGATCTTCGAAAAGATGATCTGGCAGATTTCTTTTACGAAAATCGTGCAGGTAAGTTGACCAAAACGAAAGCAATATATATGATTTATTCCATGATGTCTGATTATGGCACACATAGAAATGAATCAACAAACGAGAATCCGACATTGGAGGATGCGCTGTTTTCATTGAGATTGATGGATAGCATTCTGTTTTGGGTATATTCAAGAAAGAAATAGTCAAAAGTCGTATCTTTGTATTTTCCCAGAATTATGATATAATATAATTACTCCAAGAGGAGCACGACCTTTACATACCTCTTTGTACTCAAACATCAAAGCCGGTTGAACTGTAGGACAGAGCCAAGTATCACTTAGCGGAAAAGAATAACGGATTTTTTCTCCACCGATTTTTCAGAAAATTGATACCAAACTTTGATACCAAAACAGTACCAAACGGGCTGAGAACACAGAGAATACAGAGAAAAACGAAGCGAAACGAGAGAAACCTCACGGAAATTCGCCCAAAATGAGGCGAAAAGTACCTGTGGGAAAGAACTCGTAAGCGAATGGGAATAAAAGCTTTGCGCTGCCGGTGGCAGACGCAGCAAAGCTTTTATTAGTGCAGCACGCGCCGGGCACCGCAAACCGGGTTCATTAAAAAATGCCAGACTCTGTCTGGCATTTTTCTTTTGCTCTGCCAGTATAAGTTTTTTATATCTTTAACCGTATCATCCCGTATCATTTCGCACATAAATCCCGCAATACTGAATATTTGATTGATTTGCAGCGGATACTGTAATATAATTTGCCAGCATTTAACAGAAATAAGGAGATAAAAAAACATGAAGCTTAGTGCAAGAAACCAGTTCAAGGGCACCGTAGTTGAGATTATCGAGGGTGCAGTCAACGGCTACGTCAAGATCGACATCGGCGGCGGCAACATCATTTCTTCCAACATTTCCATGGCTTCCATCAAGGAACTCGGCCTGACCGTAGGCGGCACCGCATACGCAGTCATCAAGGCAAGCTCCGTCATGGTTGGCGTTGAGGACTAATCAAATAAGCAATAAAGCCTTCCGGTTTTTAGCCGGAAGGCTTTTTCTTTTCTCAATTCAGTTTAAGGACAACTGAGCACGCCCTCCGCCCAGAGGCAGCCGCCGCAGGTGGGGTGGGTATTGCCGAAGCAGTCGGAAGTATTGTCGGAAAATCTCTCGCAATGTCCACAGTACATGCAGGGCGAAAAGTCGAAATTATCAAACTTGCGCCTGAAAGCCCTGTATTCATCACTGTTCCAAATCTCGCTCAGGGATTTTTCCTTTATGCTGCCAAAGGAGCTGTGATAAATCTTACGGCGCACATTACTCATATAGGTGTAGCCGTTGTGCAGCAGGGCCATGCATGGGCTTACCTTGCCGTCACTGCGCACAAAGCACATGCCCTCACGCACAAACTTGCAGTAGGCAGTCTTGCGCAGCACGGGCTGGCCGTTGAAATACAGGTGGAAGTTCTGCTTCTGCATCAACGCCCTGATGCCCTCGGCAGATTCCGGGATGTTCATATCGAAGAAGGGCAGATGCACCGTGGGCAGGATACTGTCCTTGCCGGGGCCGGTGTACATGTTCACAAGGCCGGTGTAGAGCATCTCACTCTGGGAGGCCTCGTCCGTGGGGGAAATGTTAGAAACATTCACCTCGTCCACCAGATGCTGGGCGATGAAGAAAGGTAGCTTTCCAAGCTGGTGGATATTGCTGCGCATGGCCACAAAGGTGATGCCCAGGGAGATGCTGGCAAGCTTCTTCTGGCGCAGCTTGTTGAACAGGCGGATATTGCTCAGTACAAGGCCGGAATGCTTGTGGCCGGAATGTTCGGCGTCCCTGCCGTCAGACTCCGCGTTGATGGAGGAGTCTGTCTCCAGATCGTCAATGGAAATCCAGAGTCTTGTAAGCCCGGCGTCAATGATGCCGTTTATCATTTCCTCGCTCAGCAAAGTGCCGTTGGTCAGAAGCTCCACGTCCACGCCGGTATCCGCGGCAAGCTTTATCATTTCGAGGATGTCTTTGTGAAACAGAGGCTCGCCCATGCCGCCGAAGAAAACTGTCTCCACGCTTCTGGGCATATCGGAAATTACCCGGCGGTAATCCTCAAGGCTCAGGTCGCAGATGGGTTCATCAAACCATGTGTTGCGAAAACACATTTTGCAGTTGAGATTGCACTTGGTGGTGGGCTCGATGTACAGTTTTTTCAGCATGCGCTCACGTCCTCAGTTTATTTTTTTATATTCCGTAGAATTCAAGAAACTGCTTTGTCTCAGGCTTTTGGGGGGATGAGAGTAGCTTTTCACTGGAACCATGCTCCATAAGGCTTCCCTTGTGGAAATACAGGGTCTCGTCCGCAATGCGCTTTGCCTGCTGCAGGCTGTGGGTTATCAGCAGCAGCGCGCAGCCGCTTTCGCGCACATAGTTTACTATCAGCTCTTCCGAGAGAGATGTAGTCTCCATATCCATTGCCGCGGTGGGCTCGTCGAGAATCACCAGCTCATAGCTTTTCATCATCAGCCTTGCCAGCGCCATGCGCGCCGTTTCACCGCCGGAGAGCCGGTGAGCAGGCTTCTGGGCCAGATGCTCAAGCCCCAGCGCCGCCATGAGCTTATTTGCCCTGTCCTCGTCCTTTGAGGCAAGGAGAATGTTCTTCTTCGTGCTCATACGAAAAGCGTAATTTTTCTGCGGCATATAGCCGATGCTGAGAGCATCGCAGTGCCGGGCTTTTTTATCTGCCGGCACGGAGCCGGAGAGGATTTTTGCAAAAGTGGATTTGCCGCTGCCGTTTGCGCCGATGACGGCGTATATTTTGCCTCGCTCAAGCTCAATGCCGGGGAAATCCAGCACAAGGCGGCCTGAGTAATGCTTGGTGAAAGGAAGAATCTTCATCGGCTCAGCCTCCTTTGCAGCAGGGATATGGTCACATTCACAATCAGCGACAGGCTCAGCAGTATGATGCCCAGTGCCACCGCAAGGGTGAAGTCACCCCGGTTGGTGTACTGCATGATGGCGGTGGTCATGACCATGGTCTTCCATGAAATTGCGCCGCCCACCATACTGACAGCGCCCACCTCCGCGATAGCGCGGGAGAAGGCCAGCAGGTATGCGGAGACAATCTGGTAGCCGCACTCATTGGCAAGCAGCAGAAAGGTCTTGGCTGTACCCAGCCCAAGGCCCCGGGCAGTCTCACGCACATCGTGGGCAATGGACGAAACATAGGTCTCCATATTGCACACCACAATGGGCGTAATAAGCACCACCTGGGCAACTATCATGCCAGTTACAGTAAACAGCAGCTTCAAGTGCCGCAGCGGGCCCACGCCGGAAAACAGCATGTAAAACAGCAGACCGCAGACCACAGGCGGCAGACCCATCAATGTGCGGAAGCTCACCAGCAGCGGAGTTCTGCCCGGAAAGCGGCAGGAGCCCAGCCAGATGCCGATTGGCACGCCGATGAGCAGGGCAATGACGGAGCTTGAAAGGCTCATTCTCGCCGTGACGGACAGTATATTATTAAGTTCAAGGCTACCATTGAGTATAAGCTCAATGGCCTTCATCAAGGCCGTCTTCATGCTTTTCCTCCCGGCGATTCAAAAAATCCGTGGACGGGAAGTCCGCCCACGGAAAGGATATAACAAATTCTGTCTTAAATCAAGGCTTAGCCGATAACGCCGCCGTTTGCATAGAAGGTGAGGAAGGTGGCCTTGTCGGTGAGGATGTATGCGCCCATTTCCTCAGCCATTACGAGGCATGCGCCCATGCCGGTGTTGGCAGAGACGTACCACTCGGTGTAATCAACAAAGCTCTCTGCCTCAGCGGTGATGCCCAGATCTTCAGGCCAGAGGGAGATTTCCTTGGTGTGGGTGCCGGACTTGTCGCCGCGGGAGATGAAGCTGTACTTGCCTTCGGCGATGGCTGCAAATGCATCCAGAACGGAAGCTGCATCCTTGACGCCTGCGGGGTCAGCAGTGGGGCCGCAGAGGACATAGAAGTTGTACAGGAAGGTGATGCGCTCAGCCTCGAAGCCATCGACAACACGGCCAAAGCCGCCTTCAACGAAAGCTTCTTCCTGGCTCTTGGAGTGAACGAAGATCAGGTCTGCGTTGCCGGCCTTTGCAGCGGCAATGGCCTTGCCGGTACCGGCGGACTGGATCTCAACGGTGTAGCCGTACTCAGACTCGAAAGCGGGCAGCAGGTATGCAAGCAGGCCGGAGTCATTGACGGAAGTGGTGGTGGACAGGCGGATGACCTTGGTCTCCTCGGTGGCAGCAGCGATCTCACCTGCGTAGACAGGAGCATCTTCCTTTGCGTAGAACAGGTACTCGCCGTACTGCTCAAAGCCGTGGTTTGCAGCCATGTCTATAGCATCCTGGGTCAGCAGCCACTGGATGAGAGCGTCAGCACCGGCGGTGTTGACAGCGACGTCTGCAACAGCGTTGCCGTCAGCATCGACAAAGGGTGCCTCAGCGTTGACAGCAATCAGGGAGTAGTTGTTGATCATCTTGTCGTCAGCTTCCTTGAGGATGACGGTGTCAACAGCGGGAGCAGCAGGCTCTTCAGCGACTTCCTCAACGGGAGCTGCTTCTTCGACGACTTCTTCTGCGGGCTCCTCAGCGGGAGCTTCGGTCTTGGTGCCGCATGCGCACAGGGCGAAAACCATGGTCAGAGCAAGCAGCAGAGCAATAATCTTCTTCATGTGTATTCCTCCATGTAAATTAAATGACCAGCCTATCCGCAGCACAATGAAACACAGCATAGCTGTGCCCCCAATGGCTTCCCGGAAAAAGGCTCGTCCACCGTTTTACGAGGAATATGCACCGCAGAAAAGGCGGCCGTTTGTCAGATAAGATTATAGCACAGTGATAATTTCTTCTCAAACACCATTATGTGTCATTTCGTATCATTTCGCGCAGAAATTCCCTTTCACCCGGCATTGTCCGTACATTGCCGGGGCTTGCCGTCTTTTCTTTTTGCCCGGGATAAGTTATATTATTTATGAGGTGATAAGCATGATAAAGGAAGAAATCTGGAGCGTATCCATGGACAGGGCGCGCTCATTTTTCCGCAGCCAGCAGGATGTGCTTGAACAGGAGACTAATCTTTTTTCTTACAAGTCGTGTTCTGCCCGGATAACCGAGCTTAAGCCCAAGGGCATGGGCGTGTGGGCGGCAAAGCGCATAAAGCTGCAGATGGAGGGCGAGGACGCGGACGTGGCTGAACTCTATCACCGCTTTTTCATTCAGTTTCTTTCCACAGGAGGTTAAGATATGGCAAAGGCAATTCCCTCAATGGATCTCTGGCTCAAGGAAGCCAAGGCCCATGAATCCGCCCCCAGAATCGGCATGTACCTGAGCCACAACGGCATTGTGCGTGAGAGCAACAAGGCCAGCGTCAGAAACGGGGAAGCCGAGCGCAAGGTAAAGGGCATGCTCTTTTCCTACGATGAGGAGAAGCTCGACTCCGTCATCGCCGATGCAAAGGCCATGGACGGCATATATTACATCCGTGCCTGGCTCAACGAAGGTGAGCTCAAGACCGGCGACGACATCATGTATGTGCTCATCGGCGGCGACATCCGCCCCCGTGTGGTGGACTGCCTGCAGTATCTGGTGGGCAGGATAAAAAACGAATGCGTCGTTGAAACCGAACTCTACGAATAAAAAGGACAGCCGCTAAAAAAGCGGCTGTCCTTTTTTTTACTTAGCGGTTTCCGCACAGTTCGCAGATCCAGAGCCAAGGAGCATCTCCAGACCGTGGTCAACGGCGCCGATGACGGCGAGGATGTTTTCCTCGCTTGCCTTCTTGCTGCCGGGGAGATTGATGATA
>JAFQQV010000057.1 GCA_017410425.1 Oscillospiraceae bacterium | reverse complement strand
GACGAGGGAGGTGCCCCGAAGGGGCGGAGGGAGAGAAAACCCTGAACTTATTTCTCTCCCCCAGTCACTTCGTGACAGCCCCCTCCTCAGAGGGGGCCTTTAAAGCCCCCCTTGTAAAAGGGGGGTGCCGAACAAAGTGAGGCGGGGGGATTTCCCCCCACAACTAACATTTTCCTTTACTCCCGCTGCATAAAGCTGTATAGTAGATATTTACTACAATACAAAGCAAGCCAAAAGCGAGCTAAATCGTATTCGGAGGTAACAATGGCAAAAACCAAGGGCCAAAACTATATGCACGGCGCGGCGATACTCACCGTGGGCGTCATCATCATGAAGATCCTGGGCGTATTCTATAAGATACCCCTGGGCAATATTCTCGGTGATGAGGGTTATTCCATGTTCATGGGTGCCTACAGCATCTATAACATTTTCTTCACCCTGGCCACGGCAGGTCTGCCCGTAGCCCTGTCGCGCCTTGTGGCGGAGGCTGACGCCAATGGCCGCGTCCGTCAGGAGGAGAAGCTTTTCCGCGTGGCGCTGAGTACCTTCACGCTCATCGGCGTGGTCTTTGGTCTTATCATGTTCTGCTTCCCCAACTGGCTGGCAGACTCCTACCTTGAAAACCCCGACGCCGCCATGAGCATCCGGGCCATGGCCCCGGCAATATTGCTGGTGTGCATGGTCTCCGCCTACCGCGGCTACTGCCAGGGCAACGGCAATATGCTGCCCACCACCGTGGACGAGGTGCTGGAGGTTCTGTTCAAGGTTATCTCCGGCCTTATCCTCGCCATAGTGCTGCTGAAGATTTTTGAAGGCCAGGCCAATGCCCTGCCCATGGGCTCTGCCGGCGCAATCTTCGGCGTGTCCATCGGCTCTGTTATCTCCCTTTTGTACATGGTTGTGTACAAAAAGCGCAACTATAATCTCATGGCCGGGCCCTATACCGCCGGCAAGCGGGACCCCAATGACACCCCTGATGATGACGACACCGTGTCCTCCGCAATGGAGATCGTAAAGCAGCTGCTTGCCATCGGCATCCCCATCGCCTTCGGCGCCTGCATCATGGCGCTATTAAACAGCGTGGACTCCAAGCTCTGCATGAACCGCCTGCAGAACGCCGCCGGCTTCAACTACCAGCAGGCCAAGGTGCTCTACGGTGTCTACGGTAAGGCGCAGACTCTTTTTAACCTGCCTGCCGCCTTCATCACTCCCCTGACCATTTCCATCGTGCCTGCAATCTCCGCAGCCCTTGCCCGCGGCAACCGGGACGAGGCCAGCCTTATAACCGAGGATTCCCTGCGAATCTCCTCCTTTATTTCCATCCCCATGGGCGTGGGCCTTTGCGTAATGAGCGATCCCATCATGAACGTGCTCTATCCCAAGAGCCATATGGCAGGCCCCACTCTCCTTGCCATCATGGGCATCGCCAGCTTCTTCGTCTGCATCGTTCTGATGGAAAACGCGATTCTCGTCTCCTCCGGCAAGGAAAAGCTCACCATGCTGACGCTGATTTCAGGCTCGGTTCTGAAAATCGTCATCAACTGGTTCCTTGTTGCCCAGCCCGAGATCAATATTTACGGCGCCCCTGTGGGCACTCTGGTCAGCTACCTCTACATGGCAAGCCTGAACTACTTCTTCATGTGCAAGACCCTTGACCGCAGACCCAGACTTCTGCGCATCTTCGCAGGCTCCGTTGCCTCCAGTATGCTGATGGGCCTTGCCGCCTGGGCAATCTACGGCCTTGCCGCCCGCTTCATCGGCGTGGGCAGCTGGCTTCACATGGCAGTGTGCATGGTGCTGGGCGTGGGTGTTGCCGTTGTGGTATACGCTGTCAGCTCCATCTGCCTGCGGGCCATCACCCGCGAGGACATGAA
Organism: Oscillospiraceae bacterium; assembly: GCA_017410425.1. Taxonomy (GTDB): domain Bacteria; phylum Bacillota; class Clostridia; order Oscillospirales; family Oscillospiraceae; genus Limivicinus. The sequence goes on along the minus strand of JAFQQV010000057.1, from coordinate 15,885 downwards.
GCTTATCCCCGGCGGTGAAAAACTGGCTAAATTGTTGCACATGAAATAAAATTTGCCATAAATTTCTAATTTTTATCCAATCTTTGCAATTTGTACTTGCATAATGCAAACAGCTATGGTAAAGTAACGCTTGCAAAAAATGTCGCTTTCAAAGTGACGTATAAAAAAAACGAGTATTCCCAGTGCTTTCCGGGAAAACTCACCATAGCCGCGGCACTTTTTTTGCCGCAATAATTCAGGAGGAATGTTCAATGAATAAAGCAGAACTCGTAGCAGCAGTCGCAGAGAAGACCGCTCTTTCCAAGAAGGACAGCGAGAAGGCAGTCAACGCTGCATTCGAAGCAATCACCGAAGCTCTCGTCGGTGGTGAGAAGGTTCAGCTGGTTGGCTTTGGCTCTTTCGAGACCAAGGAGCGCAACGCTCGCATCGGCCGCAACCCCCGCACCAAGGAAGAGATCGAGATCCCCGCAAGCCGCGTTCCCGCATTCAAGGCTGGCAAGGCTCTGAAGGACGCTGTCGCAAAGTAATTTAAGATTACCGACAAAATAAAAGCCGCCTTAACAGGCGGCTTTTGTGTTATGAATTATTTAATGCCCCCCTTGTAAAGGGGGGTGCCGAACGCAGTGAGGCGGGGGGATTATATGGAATACGTTCATAACCCTAAGCTCAGCCCATACGCAAAAGAGTTGAGAAAAAATATGACCAAAGAGGAACGCCATTTATGGTATGATTTCCTGCGCACTTATCCTGTGCGTTTTCTCCGGCAAAAGGTTTTGGGAAATTATATTGTAGATTTCTATTGTGCCAAAGCCGGGCTTGTTGTAGAACTGGATGGTTCACAGCATTATGAGCCTGCTGAAATTGAAAATGACAGGCTGCGCACAGTTTATCTGGAAAGCCTTGGTCTAAGAGTTCTTCGCATCCCCAATAATGAGATAAGCAAAAACTTTCGCGGTGTATGCGAATATATCGACATGGAAGTAAAAAAATCCCCCAGTCAGCTTCGCTGACAGCCCCCTTTACAAGGGGGCCTGTGTAAAAAAGGAGGAATCCCATGCGTCTTGATAAATATCTCAAGGTGTCCCGGCTTATAAAGCGGCGCACCGTGGCCAACGAAGCCTGTGACGGTGAGCGCGTATGCGTCAACGGCCGTCAGGTGAAGGCCAGCTATCAGGTGAAGGTGGGCGATGTGATTGAGATCACCTTCGGCCAGCGCACGCTGAAGGTGGAGGTGCTGCAGGTCAGCGAGACCGCCAGCAAATCCGACGCCCCGGCAATGTATAAGGAATTGGTATAAAAAATTTAAAGGCCCCCTTGTGTAAAGGGGGCTGTCATTTTGAAAAAATGACTGGGGGATTGTAAACCTTCCGCTTCTTATCCCCTCAGTCGCTGCGCGACAGCTCCCCTTGAACATCAAGGGGAGCCTTTATCTTTTTTCCTTAGGTGCCCGCAAAATACCGACTTGAAGCCCAAGGAACTGGGTTCAAGTCGGAGAGGAAAAATAACTGTGCCTGTCAATGTGCCGCCCTCTAGGGCAGCACATGACACTCACAGTTATTTTGACGACGGTAGCTGAGCCAGCACCACCGCCACCAGCATCAGGCCGCAGCCGAAGATCTCTCTGCCGCTCATAACCTCGTGGAGAATGATTGCGCCCGACACAGTGGCAAAGACTGCCTCAAGGCTTAAAAGCAGGCTCACCACCGTGGGGTTGGAGCCCTTCTGGGCCAGAATCTGCAGCGTGTAGGCAACACCGCTGGACATGATGCCCACATAGAGTATGGGCCCGGCGCAGGAGACGATGCCTGCCCAGCTGGGGCTTTCCGTTGCCAGCATACCCAGCGAGGACAAAATGCCCACCACCAGAAACTGCAGGCAGCTCAGTTCCACACCGCTGACCTTTTCGGTAAAATGGTCGATGACCAGAATGTGCCCTGTAAAGCAAAAGGCGCAGACCAGCATGTAAAGGTCACCCACGGTGATGGAAAGCTGCTCATTTATGCTCAAAAAGTACAGGCCCACAACAGCGAGGGCTACCGAGAGCCAGATCATCCTGGGCGCTTTCTTCTTAAGCAGCAGGCCGAAGATGGGCACCAGCACAATGTAGAGGGCGGTGATAAAGCCGGCCTTGCCGGAAGTGGTGGTCTCAAGGCCCTTCTGCTGGAGATTGGTCGCCAGGGTCAGGGCTATGCCGCAGCAGATGCCGCCGATGATAAGGTCTATGTAATACTGCCTGTCGTACTGGGGCTTGTCTTTGATTCTCAGCACGATGCACAGTACAAGCAGAAATCCGAAGCCCACGAAGGCGCGGCTTGCGTTGAAGGTGAAGGGCTGGACCAGGTCCGCCGCCACGCTCTGGGCCACAAAGGCCGTGCCCCATATAAAGGCCGCCAGCACCGGGAATATATTCTGACGTACAAACTTGGAATTCATAGTGTATTGCCTCGCTTTGGAATGATGGGGAAGATTTTATCGCTGCAAAAGCAAAATGTCAACTCTCCATGCCGTAGGGACCGCCCTCCCGGGCGGTCCGCAAATTCATTGCGCAATAAAAACGGACCGCCCGGGAGGGCGGTCCCTACAAATATTTCCTCAATGTCCACAAGACTCGCAGTCGTGGCAGTCGTGGATTGCCAGCTTTTCCTTGTCGTACTCAATGCCGTTTTTCTCGTAGTAGTCCACGATAGCGGCGCGGACAGCCTGTTCAGCCAGCACGGAGCAGTGGATCTTCTGCACGGGCAGACCGTCCAGAGCCTCAACCACGGCCTGATTGGAGAGCTTCAGCGCCTCCTCCAGAGGCTTGCCCTTGATCATCTCGGTGGCCATGGAGCTGGTGGCAATTGCGCTGCCGCAGCCGAAGGTGTTGAACTTAGTGTCAACGATGATACCGTCCTCAACCTTGATGTATATTCTCATAATGTCGCCGCACTTGGCATTGCCCACTTCACCGACACCGTCGGCATCAGCAAGCTTTCCCACGTTGCGGGGATTTTCAAAATGGTCCATGACCTTTTCGCTGTAAAGTGCCATATATATTCTCCTTTGTATAACACGCTTTTAAAGCCTTCCCCCTTTGGGGGAAGGTGCCGAGCTTGCGAGGCGGATGAGGGGTTCTTAGCCTTGCAGTTGGATTTAAAACCCCTCATCTACGACTCGCCAAGAGCCTCGCTACGCTCGGTTGCTCGCTTGCATGGCGCCTGCGGGCGCTCAAGTCTGCTTCGCAGCCAGCTTCCCCCCGAGGGGAAGCCTTTAAATTATTTTAAATCAGATGGGGCTTGACGCCACGCTCCAGCTCGTCCCAGACGGGGGACATATTGCGCAGATACTCAACCACCTGGGGCACCACCTTGACGATGTGGTCGATCTCCTCCTCGGTGGTATACTCGCCGATAGACAGGCGCAGTGAGCCATGGGCCACCTCATGGGGCAGGCCGATGCTCAGCAGCACGTGGCTGGGGTCCAGAGAGCCGGAGGTGCAGGCAGAACCGGAGGAGGCGCAGATGCCCTTGCGGTCCAGCAGAAGCAGCAGGGCCTCGCCCTCGATACCCTCGAAGCACATGTTCACTGTGCCGGGAACGCGCTTTTCCCTGTGGCCGTTGAGACGGCTGTGGGGAATCTTACTCAGCTCGGCGATGATCCTGTCGCGCATGGCGGTGATGCGGGGGGTGACGATGTCGATATTCTCGCAGCTTTCCTTCAGCGCTGCAGCCAGAGCCGCCATACCGGCCACGTTCTCGGTGCCGGCGCGCTTGCCACGCTCCTGACCGCCGCCCTCAATAAGGTTGAAGAGGGGGATATTCTTACGCACGTACAGAGCGCCGATGCCCTTGGGTGCGTGGAACTTATGTCCGGAGAGGGAGAGCATGTCGATGTTCATCTCCTCCACGTCGATGTGCATATGGCCCACGGCCTGCACAGCGTCGGTGTGGAAGGGCACGCCCTTGGCCCGGCAGAGAGCGCCGATCTCCTTGATGGGCTGGACAGTGCCGATCTCGTTGTTTGCAAACATGATGGTCACAAGGCAGGTGTCCTCGCGGAGCGCGGCCTCCAGATCCTCAAGGCGCACCACGCCGTCCTCATGTACATCCAGCAGCGTCACCTCATAGCCCTCTTTTTCAAGGCGCTTGAGGGTGTGCAGCACTGCGTGATGCTCAAACTTTGTGGAAATGATGTGCTTTTTGTTCTTTCTGGCACCCACACGGGCAGCGGACATGATGGCCTGATTGTCGCTCTCGGAGCCGCCGGAGGTAAAGTAGATCTCTCTCGGCTGGGCGCCGAGGCACCTGGCCACGGTCTCGCGGGCCTCAGCAACCTTCTCCGTCACCTGCTGGGCGAAGGAGTAGAGGCTGGAGGGGTTGCCGTAATACTCGGTAAGGAAAGGCAGCATGGCATCCAGCGCGGTTTTGCTGACGCTGGTGGTGGCTGCATTATCAGCATAAACGAACATAAAATCCGTCCTTTCAGTTTGATAATTGTTTACTTATTTACGCCACTTCTCGCCGCTGATCAGGTCGGAAAGCGTAATGGAGTTGAGATAGTTGCCGGTGATTTCATCCAGCTCCACCCACATGGGCGCGGTGAGGCAGCCCTCTGCCTTGTCGCAGTTGATGCTGCCGTCGGAGTTGATGCAGCTGACGGGGGCGAGGTTACCCTCCATGCAGCGCAGAATCTCACCCACGCGGTACTCGGTTATAGGCCGGTGCAGCTTGTAGCCGCCCTCCTTGCCGCGGGTGGAGTCCAGCAGGTCAGCCCGCTTGAGGTTGCCCACAATGGCTTCCAGATATTTCATGGAGATGCCCTGTCTGTCCGCAATGGTCTTGAGCGAAATGTAGCCTTCTTCGCTGTGAGCTGCCAGGTCAAGCATCACCTGCAGCGCGTAACGTCCTTTGGATGTGATATTCAGTGTGCATCTCCTCCTCAGTCTTTTTTTGTTATAATTCCTACGGTTTTAATATACTATAAAACAGCTGGGAATTAAATTGACAATTTATACAAAATTTTGGGAATTATATTAGTTTTTTTGCATATGTAGTGTTGTAGGGAATGCATTCATGCATTCCGAAAAGCGGAAGGGATAAATCCCTTCCCTACAATGTACGCTCCAACGTAGGGCGGGGGCTTGCCCCCGCCGCTTCACCCGTCCAGCTTTTCAATTGCGTCCTTTCCCAGTTCCAGCAGCTCCTGAGCGGCCTCCATGTCCTGCCCCTTTACCGCAAGGCGCAGGGCGGAAAGCTCTGCCGCCGGCTGGATGCGAATCTCAAAGCGGGGAGTTTTCACGCTTATGCCCTCTGAGTAATCCGCCCCCAGCTCCATAAGCTCGGTGGAGAGTATCCCCATCACCCCCGCCCGGTCAGACACAGGGATGGTGAGGGAGTGAATCCCCTCATCACCCTCTCCGCCTCGCAAGCTCGGCACCTCTCCCATAGGGAGAGGCAAGTTCTTGGCTCCCCCTCTGGGGGAGCTGGCAGCCCGTAGGGCTGACTGAGAGGGCTCCGGCAATCTCCAAGTTCCTTCCCATGCATCGGCGCAACACCTGAAATAGCTGGCCGGGGTACCGATGTCGCACCAGTAGCCCTGCATCTCAAGGCCCAGAATCTTCTCCCCACGGCGCAGAAGCTCCGGAAAAATGTCCCGCCCGAAGTCCGTCTCCTGCCCTTGGGGCACAAGCTCCATCACCTTCGGCGAGAGGATATATATCCCCGTGTTCACAAGGTCCGTGACCACCCTTGTCCAGTCCGGCTTTTCGATGAAGGCCCGGAGCAGGCCCTCCTTATCCTGCAGGGCAAGGCCGTAGCGGGTGGGCTCCGGCTCCCGGTGCAGGGCGATGGTGGCGGCAGCGCCCCGGCGGCGGTGGGCTTCCATCAGCTTATTAAGCTCAAAGTCGCAGGCCGCGTCACCGCTTATCACGAGAAAATCCTCATCGCCGCAGAATGCGGCGCAGTTTTTCACCGCCCCTGCAGTGCCCAGAGCTTCTTCCTCTATGCGGTATTCCATCCTCACGCCGAAGCGGCTGCCGTCGCCGAAGTGGGCGATGATGTCCCCCGCCCGGTATTTAAGCGCCGCGCAGATTTCGTCAAAGCCGCAGTCCTTCAAATGCAGCACAATATGCTCCATAATGGGCTTGCCCAGAATATCCGCCATGGGCTTGGGCCTGTCGCCGGTGACCGGCCGCAGCCGGGTCCCCATCCCCCCGGCCATGATAACAGCTTTCATGCACATGCCTCCTTTCCATATAGTTTTTACTTATTCACTATTCACTATTCACTAAAGCCTCCCTTGTTAAAGGGAGGGGGACCGCATTAGCGGCGGAGGGATTGGCGCTTTGCCGCTGCCAGTGGCAGAAAAAGGCAAAGCGTGAATACCGCAGCCGCAGCGTTTACGCGAACGAGAGTGAAGCGGAAACGCTTAATGCGGCAAGGCGGAAAAGAATCCCTCCGACCTCGCTTCGCTCGGCCACCTCCCTTTGCAAGGGAGGCTTTAAAAAAGCATTGTAAAATCCTCCCCATTTTGGTATAATCTAATATCCATTATTATGGGTAAGTATTATTGTTTTCATTTGCGAGGCTCCCTATGGACAAGAACAAGAGGATTTTTACCTGGCCGCCCAAGCTGCCGCTGCTGATGCTGGTGATTTTCGCCGCTGTCACCGCGGTGTATGGCCATTATGAGCTGGCCATGGCCGAAGCCGCAGTGGCCGTACTGGTCATCTTCCTTGCCTGGCTTTACACCCGGCGCAGGATCAGGCTTTTCAACGATTATATAGAGTCGGTGGCTTACGAGGCGGACAATGCCAAGAACAGCACCGTCATGTGCTTCCCGCTGCCCATTGCGGTGTTCCGGCTGGATGACTCCCGCATCGTCTGGGGCAACGAGATGTTTTTCCAGATGTGCGGTGAGCCGGGCCAGAGGCTGGACGCCAGTCTCAACGAGCTGGTGCCCCACTTCAACGGCGGCTGGCTGCTGGAGGGCAAGCGTCTCTACCCCACACTGCTGGAGATGGCCGGGCGCAAGTACCAGCTGCACGGCAATGTTATCCCCCCGGAAAACAGCAGCAACAACGCCATCATGGGCATCACCTACTGGGTGGACGTGACCGAGTACGACAATATGCGTATCGAGTATGAAAACACCCGCCCTGTGGCCGGCATCGTCATCATCGACAATCTGGACGATCTGACCAAGAACCAGCCCGAGCGTATAAAGAACGACCTGCGCGACGAGATTGAGGACAAGCTTGACCTCTGGTGCAGGGACTTTGGCGGCATCATCCGCCGCTACGACCGGGACCGTTACATCCTGATGATGGAAAAGCAGCACTGCGAGGCTCTCAAGCTCTCCAAATTCTCCATCACCAACGACATGCACAAGGTTGTCAGCCCCGCCGGAATCCAGGCCTCCATCTCCATCGGCCTTGGCGTGGATGCGGACAATTTCTCCGAGGCCCTGGGCTTTGCCGACAATGCCATTGAGCTGGCCCTCTCCCGCGGCGGTGACCAGACCGTCATCAAAAACCGCATGGGCTATGAGTTCTATGGCGGCCGCGCCCACGAGGTGGAAAAGCGCACCAAGGTCCGCTCCCGCGTGGTTGCCAACGCCTTTGCCGAGATTCTGCGTACCTCCCCCAAGGTACTTATCATGGGCCACCGCTTTGCCGACCTTGACGCTGTGGGCGCCTGCATCGGCGTAAACTCCATCGCCCGTCAGCTGGGCGTGAAGGCCCACATCGTGGTTGATCCTGTGAACAATGCCTCCCGGGATCTTATCGAGCTTATCCGCCGTGAGCCTGAGTACAAGGATGTTTTCCTGAGCCCCGGCGAGGCCATAAAGCACGCCGACGCCAACACCCTGCTCTGCGTGGTGGACACCAGCCGCCCCGAGCAGCTGGAGGATCCGGAGTTTGCAAAGCTCTGCGGCAGGGTTGTGGTTATCGACCATCACCGTGTGGGCGCCACCTTTATCACCGCCCCGGCCCTTGACTTTATTGAGCCCTACGCCTCCTCCGCCTGCGAGCTGGTTACCGAGATATTGCAGGAGCTGCTGGACACCCAGCCCCTGCGCTGTGAGGCTGAGGCGCTGCTCTCCGGCATAGTGCTGGACACCAAGAGCTTCACCCTCAGAACCGGTGAGCGCACCTTTGACGCGGCGGCATACCTCCGCCGCTGCGGCGCGGACACCTCGGCGGTGAAGAAGCTTCTGCAGTCCGACATGGAGCACACCGTTGCCAGATACAAGATTCTGCAGAGCGCCGAGCTTTACAAGGGCATCGCCATCGCCGTGCCTGAGGATGTGCAGGACCGTATAGTGGCCGCCCAGGCCGCCGATGAGCTTTTGAACATCTCCGGCGTGGACGCATCCATTGTCATCGCCCCGGGCGCCAACGGCGGCTGCTTTGCCTCCGCCCGCTCCATCGGCGATGTGAACGTGCAGCTTATCATGGAGAAGGTGGGCGGCGGCGGAAACGCCGGTGCCGCCGCGGCACAGTTTGCAGGGCTTGACCTGCCTTCCGCCGTGCACAAGGTCTATGATGCTATAGATGATTATCTTTCTTAAATGAAGGAAAGGAGAATATATTATGAGGGTTATCTTTAATGTTGACGTAAGAGGTCAGGGCAAGAAGGGCGAGCTGAAGGAAGTTTCCGACGGCTATGCACGCAACTATCTGCTGCCCCGCGGTCTTGCCGCCGAGGCCACTGCCGATAATATAAACACCATGAAGCTGAAGGAAAAGGCCAAGGCCGCAAAGCTGGCAGCCGAGAAGGCCCTGGCTGAGGAGAACGCAAAGAAGCTCTCCGGCGTGCAGGTCACCATCCGCGCCAAGGCCGGCAAGAACGGCAAGCTCTTCGGCGCTGTCACCTCCCAGGAAATTTCCGACGCTCTGAAGGAGCAGTTCGGCATTGATATTGAGAAGAACAAGATCGTGCAGAACGATCCCATCAAGAACTTCGGCAGCTACTCCGTCAAGGCCAAGCTGGGCTTTGAAATCTCCGGCACCGTGAACGTGCTGGTGGTTGAGGGATAAAGCGGCAAGGCGGATAAAGCCACAGTTTCGTAGGGACCGACCTCCGGGCGGTCCGCAATTCCAGCGATAATCCCAACGGACCGCCGGGGACGGCGTTCCCTACAAAGCCAACATTTAAAGCCTCCCCTGTGCACATACCCTTAAGGGCACAGGTGGAGAGGCAAGTTCTTGGCTCCCCTTGTCAGGGGAGCTGTCAGCCTAAAAGGCTGACTGAGGGGTAGTCAAAGAAGTACGTCTCTCCCTCCGTCAGCCCTATGGGCTGCCACCTCCCTCATCAGAGGGAGGCCCATTAAAATTACGAGGTCATCCTTATGGACGAACTACTTGAACGCAAAGTACCCCACTCCGCGCCGGCGGAGCAGGCGGTTATAGGCTCCATGCTCATCGACCCCCGCTGCATACCGGAGGTCATGGAAAAGCTGCGCCCGGATGAGTTCTATGTAAAGCTCAACCGGGACATATACGAGACTATCTACGCCATGTTTTCCTACAGCCAGACCATCGACCCTGTCACCGTGCTGGGCCAGATGAAGGTGCGCGGCGTCTACGCCGAGGGCACGGAGGACTACATCGCCGAGGTCATGCGCCTGACCCCCACGGCGGCAAACGTGCTGGAGTACGCCGCCATCGTGCGGGACCGCTGTCTCATCCGCCGTCTGGGCGAGGCTGCCGACGAGATCAACAAGATGGTCTACGCCGGTGCAGGCGAGGCCGACGCCATGCTGGAGGCCGCAGAAAGGCGCATCTATCAGCTGCGCCAGGGCCGCACCGTTGGCGGTCTTGTGCCCATCTCCTCGGTGGTGCAGAACGTCTTTGACGATCTCAACGCCGCCTCCGCCTCCGGCAGCAGGATCCCGGGCCTGCCCACGGGCCTGCCCGATCTGGACAGAATGACCCTGGGTCTGAACAAGACCGAGTTTGTTCTGGTCGCCGCCCGACCCGGCATGGGCAAAACCTCCATCGCGCTGAATATCGCATTGCACGCAGCGCTCAACGAGCATAAGACCGTGGCCATCTTCTCCCTTGAAATGTCAAGAGAGCAGCTGGCGCTGCGTCTGCTGTCCCGCGCGGCCCTGATTCCCAATCAGGCCCTGCTCACAGGCCAGCTCACAGACGGTCAGTGGCGGGACATTTCCGCCGCCGCCCAGGCCCTCAGCCAGTGCGACATACGCATAGACGATAACCCCAGTCTCACCGTCTCGGACATGAACGCCCAGTGCCGCCGTGTGCCGGACCTTGGCCTTGTGGTCATCGACTATCTGCAGCTGATGCAGTCGGCAGGCTCGGGCCACAGCTGGTCCAACGAGAGCCGCACCCAGGCCGTGTCTGATATAAGCCGTATGCTGAAGATCATGGCCAAGGAACTGAACGTGCCCGTTCTCTGCCTTTCTCAGCTGTCGAGAGCCAATGAGTCTCGTCAGGACAAGCGACCCCTGCTCTCGGACCTGCGTGAATCCGGCGCTATCGAGCAGGACGCTGACGTGGTCATCGCCCTGTACCGCGACGGCTACTATAACAAGGAATGTGAAAATCCCAATCTGGCAGAGGCTATAGTGCTTAAAAACCGCAAGGGTTCCACCGGCACGGTGGAGCTGCTGTGGCTGCCGGAGTATACCAGCTTCAACTCGGTGGAGCGCAACCACGACGATGAATATTGACCTTCGCCCGCTGCGCGGCAAGCGCGTAATCTGCGCCGTCTCCGGCGGGGCAGACTCCATGTGCCTGCTGCACATCCTGCATCAGGCCGGCATTGACGTCATTGCCGCCCACTATGAGCACGGCATCCGTGGTGAGGAGTCTGAGCGTGACTTAAACTTCGTACAGTCCTGGTGCGAGCAATTTGAAATTCCCTTCATCTTTGCCCGGGGCGATGTGCCGGCCTATGCCGCCCAGCACGCCATGGGCATGGAGGAAGCGGCCCGGAAGCTGCGCTATGAGTTTCTGGAAGCCCAGTGCCTTAAATTAAACTGCGAGCTTATCGCCACCGCCCACAATGCAAACGACAATGCCGAGACCATCATCTTCAATCTCAGCCGGGGCAGCGGCACACAGGGCCTTGCCGGCATTCCACCGAGACGGGGCTTCATCATCCGCCCCCTGCTGAATGTGACAAGGGCGGAGATTGAGGAATATCTGGAAAAAAACGCCGTCCCCCATGTGGAGGACAGCACGAATAATTCAGACGATTATACAAGAAATCTCATCCGCCACCGCATCATGCCTTTGCTTGAGGACTTAAACCCCCGCTTTGTTCAGGCCGCCGGGCGCACATCCCAGCTTATGCGCCGGGACGAGGAAGCCCTGCAGCTTTTGACGGATAAGTTCCATGCTGAGAACTTTGAGGAGGACGAGTGCGTGTCCTGCGCGGCGCTGCTCGAGGCCCCTGTGGCAGTGGCCTCCCGCTATCTTCGAAGCTGGATAAGCGGGCTTTCCATGGAGCATGTGGATCAGATTCTGGATTTCTGCCGGGGCGAGGGCTATGGTGAGCTGGACGTTCCGGGCCGGCGGCTCTGCCGGGATCTGGGCAAGCTGTATTTCTACGTGCCAAAGTATATCCCCATCGGGGATCACCGGCTCACACCGGGTAATTTTGTCTGGCTGCCGGAGCGCGGCATGTGGATAGAGACAGAAATTGTGGAATATCAGGGAGAAGTTAACGACTTGTTCAAGACTTCTTACCTTAAATATGAGATTATGGGCTCTGACGTCTATATCAGCTCCCGCAAAGCCGGCGACAGTATGCGCCCGGCAGGCCGGAACTGCAGCAAGAGCCTGAAAGCGCTCTTCACAGAGCATAGCATCCCCGCCCTCCGGCGGGACAATATCCCCGTGATCCGGGATGAACAGGGCATACTCATGGTCCACGGCATTGCCATGGATGAGCGCGCTGTGCCAAAGCCCGGCGACAAAGCATTGAAAATAAATTTCTCAAAAATATAGATAATAGGAGAGATACCAAAATGCTCAACGACATTGAAAGTGTTCTTATCAGCGAGGAAGAGCTGCAGGCAAAGGTCAGGGAAATGGGCCAGAAGATCTCCGAAGATTTCAGAGGCAAGAACCCTCTGTTCGTCGGCGTTCTGAAAGGCTGCTTCATTTTTATGAGCGACCTGCTGCGCAATGTGGACATCCACTGCACCATGGACTTTATGGCTGTCTCCTCTTACTCCGGCACCAGCTCCACCGGCGCTGTCAAGATAAACAAGGACCTGAACCAGGATATTGAAGGCCGCCACATCATCATCGTGGAGGACATTCTGGACTCCGGCGTTACGCTCAGCTATCTCAAGAAGTATCTTGAGGTCCGCAAGCCCGCCTCCATCTCCATTGCAACCCTGCTTGACAAGCCTGCACGCCGCAAGGCCGATGTCTATGCAGACTATTTCTGCTTCGAAGTGCCTGATGCTTTTGTCGTGGGCTACGGCCTTGACTATAACGAGGTCTACCGCAATCTGCCGTATATTGGGGTATTAAAACCTGAAATGTACAGCTGAGCTTAAAGGCAATTCTTGCCTCTCCCCCTGGGAGAGGTGCCCAGTGCGCACACTGGGCGGAGAGGGCGACTCCGGGCAATAAATCCGCGATATTCAGTTCCCCTCTCAGTCACGGCTTCGCCGTGCCAGCTCTCCCAAAGGGAGAGCCAAGAGCAATGTTGTTTTTCCTCTCCAACTTGAACCCACTTCGTTGGGCTTCAAGTTGGTAAAGGACGAGCGTAGGGAAGGGATTTATCCCTTCCGCTATAATTACCGTAGATTACGGAACGGATAAATCCGTTCCCTACAATACCCGGCATTTAAAGCCTCCCTTGTAAAGGGAGGTGCCCCGAAGGGGCGGAGGGATTGTAGTGTCCGACCTTACAACCCCTCAGTCTGCTATGCAGACAGCTCCCCTTGCACAGGGGAGCCTCTATATAAGGAAGTGACTGTTACTTGAACAAAAAACCTAATCCCAAACGCACAAGAGATCTGGGCTTCTATGTGCTGCTCATCGTGATCATGATCGCCGTCATCTTCACCATGAACGAGACCGAGTCTGACTCCCAGATTAAGAACTATTCCGAGCTGCTTGAGCTCTTTGAGGCTGAGCGCGTCCAGTCCTTCACCACCGAGGGCAATATGATACTGCTCAAGGTGCGTCCCGAGGAAGGCGCCCCTGCCGATGCTCTGCCGGAGGACATGACTTATGAGCTCTATTCCTTCGCCGTGTTCTATGAGGACATGAAGGAGCTTATCGACCAGCAGCGCCGTGACGGCATTCTGGAGGATTACGACTACACCGAAGGCTGGGTTCCCCCCTGGTGGGCCAGCATGATCCCCTACATCGTGGTAATGGGCGGCGCAATGCTGCTGTGGTATATCATGATGAACAAGGCCGGCGGCGGTGCCGGCGGTGTTGCCAAGTTCTCCAAGGCCCGCACCCGCCTTGGCAGCGAGGAGAAGAACAAAAAGACCTTCGCCGATGTTGCCGGCTGTGACGAGGAAAAGGAAGAGCTCTCTGAGATCGTGGACTTTCTCAAGAACCCCAAGGCCTATACCGCCATGGGCGCCCGCATCCCCAAGGGCGTGCTGCTGGTTGGCCCTCCGGGCACCGGTAAGACCCTGCTTGCCAAGGCAGTTGCAGGCGAGGCCGGCGTGCAGTTCCTGTCCATCTCCGGCTCTGACTTTGTTGAGCTTTATGTAGGCGTTGGCGCAGGCCGTGTCCGCGACCTGTTTGAGCAGGCCAAGAAGGCCGCACCCGCCATCATCTTCATCGACGAGATCGACGCTGTTGGCCGTCAGAGAGGCTCCGGCCTTGGCGGCGGACATGATGAGCGCGAGCAGACCCTCAACCAGCTGCTGGTTGAGATGGACGGCTTCGGCTCCAACGAGGGCGTCATCGTCATGGCAGCCACCAACCGCGCCGACATTCTGGACAACGCCCTGCTGCGTCCCGGCCGCTTTGACCGTCAGGTCTACGTTGGCCTGCCCGACATCAGAGGCCGTGAGGCCATCCTCAAGATCCACGCCCGCGACAAGCAGCTGGCTGAGGACGTTGACCTCAACTCCATCGCCAAGGGTACTCCCGGCTTTGCCGGCGCTGACCTTGAAAACCTGATGAACGAGGCCGCTCTGCTGGCTGTGCGCCGCAAGCACCGCTTCATCAACATGGAAGACATTGACGAGGCCATACTGAAGGTTCAGATGGGCCCCGAGAAGAAGAGCCGCAAGATGAGCGAGAAGGCAAGAAAGCTCACCGCTTATCATGAGGCAGGCCACGCCGTCTCCGGCCGCTTCCTCCAGAATGTGGATCCCGTCCACTATATCACCATCATCCCCCGCGGCCACGCCGGCGGCTTCACCCTGTTCCGCCCTCAGGAGGATCTTGAAAACTTCCGCAGCCGTGCCGAGATGTTTGAAAACATCGTCATGGCTCTGGGCGGCAGAATCGCCGAAAAGCTGTTCCTGGACGATATCTCCACCGGCGCCTCCGGTGACATCCAGCAGGCCAGCTCCATCGCCCGCGACATGGTCATGCGCTACGGTATGAGCGAGAAGCTGGGCCCCATTTCCTACGATTCTTCCGGTCACTCCATCTTCATCGGCCGCGACTTCGGCACCACCAAGAGCTACTCTGAGGAGACCGCAAACCTCATTGATGAAGAGGTCAAGCGCATCTTTGACGAGGCTCAGGCTCTGTGTGAGAAGATTCTCTCCGAGCATGCCAAGGAGCTGACCGACATTGCCGAGTATCTGCTCAAGCATGAGACCATGGAGGCTGAGGAGTTCAACTACTACTTTGAGCATGGCGAGTTCATGCCCATGACTCCCAAGCAGACCCGCGCCGTCCGCGAGGATAAGACCATCGAGCGCCCCGCCCGCAAGATCAGCATGGTTGACGGCTACGCCGAGGAAAAGCCCGCTGAGCCCTCCGTAGGGACCGACCTCCCGGGCGGTCCGCAGACCACCACCGAGGAAAGCGTAGGGACCGAGCTCCCGGGCGGTCCGGAATCCACCACCGAGGAAAACACCGAGGAATAATAAACAAGGCCCCCTCTGAGAGGTAAGCGCATGCCCCAAATCTTTGATTTGGTTGGCAGAGCTTATACAGAGAAGGGCTGTCACGAAGTGACTGGGGGAGAAAATATGTCCGGCAGAAAGATACTTTACAGTCTTCTGGCCCTGTGCCTTTGTCTGTGCATTGTCCTGCCCATGGGTATGCAGGCCGAGGCCGCTGCCTGCCGCAGGTTCAATGACAACTGCCCCATGCAGGCTGATTGTCCCATCGAGGGGGAATGCCCCTATGAGGGCCAGTGCCCCAATGCGGAGAGCTGCCCCAGACTTGAGGCCGAGGCTGAGGACTTTGTCCCCGGCTGCGGCTATGGCAGAGGCTGCGGACGCGGCCAGATGCGCTGCATGATGAAATGATGAAATAATCAAAAAAGACCATCCTTTTGGATGGTCTTTTTTGTTGTGTTGAATTGCACCTTGCCGCAATATCCTTCGTAGGGACCGCCCTCCCGGGCGGTCCGTTTTACCGTATCATGTGCCTGCGGACCGTCGGGGACGCCGGTCCCTACAATGCACAATCCAAAATCCTCCGCCTTTTAAAGCCCCCCTCTGACGAGGGAGGTGGATTTTTGCGAAGCAAAAAGACGGAGGGAGAGAAAAACCTGCACTCTCTCCCCCAGTCTGCTGCGCAGACAGCCCCCTCCCAGAGGGGGCCAAGAAACCTGCGGACCGTCGAGGACGCCGGTCCCTACACGCGCAATCCAAAATCCTTCGCCCTTTAAAGCCTCCCTCTGACGAGGGAGGTGGATTTTTGCGAAGCCAAAAGACGGAGGGAGAGAAAAACCTGCACTCTCTCCCCCAGTCATTTGCTCATTCTTC
>JAFQQV010000056.1 GCA_017410425.1 Oscillospiraceae bacterium | reverse complement strand
TATGTGGTGCAGCGTCCCTTCGTGCTGGTAACCAGAGCTGACACTCCCCTGAGCGATGCAGCATTCAGATTCTTCACCTATGTTACATCTGAGGATGCAAAGCAAATCATCTCCGATGCCGGTGTGGTCCCTGCCATCTGAAGCAAAATAAGATAAGCGACGGCCGGATACATGGCCGCCGCTTGTCGGCGTAGGCTGACGGATGTAATCCGAATCCGTTTCTGAAAGAGCATACATCGACATTGCATCGTTGCCGTCTTTTGAAGGGCGACAGCCCGTCTGCAAGCCGGCGCCTTGCACTGTCTTCCTATGCTCTTTCAGAAATCTTCGACTCTGCGGGTACGGATTTTTGTGTCAGGCGAAATTGAATGATGCCGCTGGGCTGACGCCCAGCAAAGAATGAAATAAAGGCTGGCGCGAAAAGACGCCCCGCAGAGCGGGTTCGGACTATATCCGTCAGCCTAAGGTGAAAATGATGAAAAAGAAACAAATTTTGGAAGCAGGCATACATGCGGTGTTTCTGATGATGGGCCTGATCGCCGTGGGCTGCGTTCTGCTGATTACGGTTTATCTGCTTATCTCCGGCGTACCCGCGATTTGTGAGATAGGCCCAATAAATTTTTTGTTTGGAACAAAGTGGGCCTCTACTGCCGCGGAACCAAAATACGGAATACTGCCCTTCGTTTTGACAAGCATTTACGGTACTGCCGGAGCCATTCTGCTCGGCGTTCCCATCGGTTTTATGAGCGCAGTGTATCTTTCAAAACTGGCGTCACCCAGGCTTAAATCCGTGATGCAGTCTGCGGTAAGCCTGCTTGCCGGTATTCCTTCCGTGGTTTACGGCCTGGTAGGCATGCTGGTGTTGGTTCCGGGAATCAGAAAGCTTTTCAATGTACCTGACGGAGCAAGTCTTTTTGCGGCAATCATAGTTCTGGCAATTATGATTTTGCCATCAATTATCAAAATGTCAGTTACGGCCCTGGACGCTGTGCCAAAGGAATATGAAGATGCATCTCTGGCTCTCGGGGCAAGGCCCATTGAAACCTACTTCAGGGTATCTGTTCCCGCTGCAAAAAGCGGCATTGCCGCTGCGGTTGTGCTGGGTGTAGGCCGTGCAATCGGCGAAGCTATGGCAGTTATGATGGTGGCTGGCAATGTGCCAAATATGCCGGATTCTCTGTTCCAGAGTGTTCGTTTCCTAACCACTGCCGTGTCCAGCGAAATGGCCTATTCCAGTGGTCTGCAAAGACAGGCGCTGTTTTCCATTGCGCTGGTGTTGTTTGTGTTTATCATGCTCATCAATGCAGTGCTGAACTTTCTGCTCAAGCGTGAAAAGGAGTAAAAATGCCACATCAAAGCTTATCACGAAAAAGAAAAAACTACGAAGCGCTGATGAAAGTGCTGATGCTGCTGTCTGTCGGCATCACAGCCGCGCTGGTACTGTTTTTACTGATATATGTTCTGGTGAAGGGTGTTCCGAACATTACATGGGAACTGCTGTCTACCAGCCCCAGCTATCTTACTGAGCGCATCGGCATTCTGCCCGATATTCTCAACACTCTCTATATCCTGCTTTTAAGCCTGCTTATTGTGCTGCCCCTGGGTGTCGGTGCGGCGATTTATCTTAGCGAATACGCGTCCAACAAAAAGCTGCTTGCGCTTATTGAATATGCCGCCGAAACGCTCTCCGGTATACCGTCAATCATCTATGGCCTGGTGGGAATGCTGCTGTTTTCAAACAGTATGGGAACTTGTCTGATGGCTGGAGCGCTGACGCTGGTGATAATGAATCTGCCGACAATTATGCGCGCAACGCAGGAGAGTCTGAAAACCGTTCCTCAATCCTATCGTGAGGGAGCATTCGGGCTGGGCGCGGGAAAGTGGAGAGTTGTTCGTACTGTCGTGCTTCCCGGCTGCGTGGATGGAGTAATAACCGGCTGCATTTTAGCCGCAGGCCGCATTCTCGGTGAGTCTGCAGCGCTGCTGTTTACTGCAGGCTTTGCCCATACGGTTCTCAGCTTTCCCTTGGGGATGAAAAGCCCCGGGGCGACATTGACCGTTGCTCTTTATGTTTATGCAAAAGAACAGGGCGAATTTGGCGTAGCTTTTGCCATTGCTGCTATTCTGATGTTTATGACCATACTGATAAATTTTGCAGCGACAATTGTGCAAAATCGTTTTGAAAAAAGGAAAAGCCTATGAGGAATATAATCACGGTGAAAGACATGTGCCTGTGGTACGGTGAGCATCAGGCGCTAAAAAATGTAAATATAGAAATCCCGGAAAAAAGCATCACTGCCTTTATCGGTCCTTCGGGCTGCGGAAAGTCTACGTTTCTGAAATCACTCAACAGAATGAATGACCTTATCCCCGGCGTGAAAATTACGGGAGAGCTGCGTTATGAAGGGGCAGATATATATGCAAAGGGCGTAGACGTGAACAATCTCCGTAAGGAAATCGGCATGGTGTTCCAGAAGCCCAATCCTTTTCCCATGAGCGTCTATGATAATGTTGCCTATGGCCCGCGCACACACGGCATAAGTAATAAACTGCAGCTGGACGAGATAGTGGAGAAGGCCTTGCGTGATGCTGCAATCTGGGATGAGCTTAAGGACAGGCTCAAGAAAAACGCCCTCGGCTTGTCAGGCGGTCAGCAGCAGCGCCTTTGCATTGCAAGAGCTCTGGCGGTCCAGCCCAGGATTCTTCTTATGGACGAGCCCACTTCTGCCCTTGATCCAATTTCCACCTCACGTATTGAAGAACTGGTCATGGAGCTGAAAGAAGAATATACAATTGTCATGGTTACCCACAATATGCAGCAGGCTGTCCGGGTATCTGACTATACTGCCTTTTTTCTGCTGGGCGAGCTCGTTGAATTCGGTAAAACAGATGATATCTTCTCTCAGCCGAAGGACAAACGGACTGAGGACTATATCACAGGAAGGTTTGGCTGATATGAGAAACAGATTTGATGAACAGTTGTTTGAACTTAACAGAGAGCTTATAGAGATGGGCGCAATGTGCGAGGAAGCTATTGCTTCCGCCGCCAAAGCACTGAGCAGGGGAGACATGGCACTTGCAGACAAGGTGCGTGAAAACGGCCCTGTAATTGACCAGATGGAGCGGGATATTGAAAGCCGCTGCATGAAGCTTCTTTTGCATCAGCAGCCTGTGGCCCGGGACTTGCGGCAGATATCTGCTGCGCTGAAAATAATAACCGATATGGAACGCATCGGTGACCAGGCGGAGGACATCGCTGAAATCATCAGCTTTCTGGGCGGCCGCACAACTGAAGGCATTGCACACATAGAGGATATGGCCCGGGAAACCATCAGGATGGTGACTGAGAGTGTTGATGCCTTTGTGAAAAAGGATGTGGAGCTTGCAGAGCGGGCCATTTTGCATGATGATGTGGTTGATGCACTGTTTGCCGAAATGAAGAAAACCATAATCAAACTGGTGGCAGAAAATCCGGATGAGGGGGAATTTGCCCTTGACCTTTTGATGATCTCGAAGTATTTTGAGCGTATCGGAGATCACGCTACAAATATTGCAGAGTGGGTTATTTACTCCGTAACAGGTACACACAAGGAGGTGTGAACATGATCTGGTGTGTGGAAGACGATCAGGGGATACGTGCCATCGAACAGTATGCACTGAACGCCGCCGGATATGAAACCAAAGGCTTTGAAGACGGGCGTTCCTTCTGGGAGGCGCTGAAGAAGGAAAGTCCGGAACTGGTGCTTCTGGACCTGATGCTGCCGGAAATTGACGGACTGGAGCTTTTGAACAGGATGAAGTCTTCCTGTGAATTTAGGGATATCCCTGTGATCCTTGCTACAGCAAAGGGACAGGAGTATGACCGCATACATGGTCTTGACCTGGGGGCTGATGATTATATTGTCAAACCCTTCAGTGTTATGGAGATGGTGTCCAGAGTGAAAGCGGTGCTCAGACGCAGTCAGCCGCAGGATGTGCCGGAGATTTTGAAAACAGGCGGCCTGCGTGTCAATCTGGATGAACATAGTGTCAGTGTGGACGGAAGTAAAGCACAGCTCACCTATAAGGAATTTGAATTGCTGCGCTTGTTCCTCTCCCATCCGGGACGGGTTTATACAAGAGAACAGCTGTTTTCTCTTGTCTGGAAGCAGGATTATATGGGCGATTCACGAACTCTTGATGCCCATATCCGTTCTCTGCGCAAGAAACTGGAGGGCTATGGAAAAATGATAGAGACTGTTCGTAATGTGGGTTATCGCTGGGAGCCGGACAATGACAAGTAAAATTTTTAAGTCAATAATCCTTGTGGCAGTTACCGTGCTTTTGGCATGCTTTGTAATTATCACAGGGCTTATGTATCAGTATTTTACCACTGTGCAGGCAAATCAGCTGAAGGACGAACTGCGTTTTGCAGCCAATGGGGTGCAGCAGCTCGGTGAAAGCTATCTTGAAGAAATTGCTTCTGACAGATACAGACTGACCTGGGTTGCAGCTGACGGCAGTGTTATCTATGACAGCCATGCAGATGCCGCATCAATGGGAAATCACACTGAGCGTGAGGAAATCCGGGAAGCTCTCGCTGGCGGCACAGGCAGCAGCACACGTAAGTCTGAGACCCTGCTTGAAAGGACTGTTTATGAAGCGCTCCGCCTTGAAGATGGCAGTGTTCTGCGCATTTCTGTAAGCAGAGCAAGTGTTTTTGTTCTGG
>JAFQQV010000055.1 GCA_017410425.1 Oscillospiraceae bacterium | reverse complement strand
TTGCCATAGCATGGGAAAGGGAGATGGGCAGAGGCATCAGCTCAGGAGTCTCATCGCAGGCATAGCCGAACATCATACCCTGGTCGCCGGCGCCGTTCTGCAGCTCTGCATCCTCGCCGGTCTTGTTCTCAATGGCCTTGTCAACGCCCATGGCGATGTCGCTGGACTGCTCATCGATATTGGTGATAATGCCGCAGGTGTCGCAGTCAAAGCCGTACTTTGCACGGTCATAGCCGATGCCGCGGATAACCTCGCGGGTAATGCGGGGAATGTCAACGTAGCACTTGGTGCTGATTTCGCCCATAATGTGTACAAGGCCGGTGGAGACGGTAGTCTCACATGCTACGCGGCCTTCGGGGTCTTCTGCCAGAATAGCGTCCAGAACAGCGTCAGAAATCTGGTCGCAGATCTTATCGGGATGTCCCTCAGTTACGGACTCAGAAGTAAAAAGAAAATGTCTCATAAAATCTATCCTCCATAGTAAGATTGTGTAATACAAAGAACAATTAGTGCAAGCACAGTCTGAACGCCCGAGAGCAGATGGGAGAAAAATATACGTTTTGGCGAAGCAACTTTTTTGCAGGAATACTTTGTGTATTTCAATAAAAAGTTGCAAAGCAAGGGCGTATATTTTCCCGCAGATGCCGAAAGGCGTTTGGACGGTGTTTGCATAAATAAAAATGCACCCTGTCCGGTGACAGAGCGCGAGTCAATGCTTGATTTAAGCCTCATCTTTCGTATCACCGCCGGATTTGGCACCTTGCATACGCAGGTTGCCGGGTTTCACAGGGCCGTTCCCTCCACCACTCTTGATAAGGTGTGAAATTTTCCTCGTTTAATATATCAGATTTTCACCGCTTGTCAACATAAAAATACAGAAAAAACCTCATTTCTTTGACATTTTCCTCTGCCGCGTGTATACTGTTTGCATTAGTTTCAAATTAAACATGCCTAAGGAGGCAGCGCGATGCTCGCTTTACTGAAAAAAGACCTTGATATTCTCACCAAGCAGTACAAAATGTACATTATAATGCTGGTGTTTTTCCTCTGTGCCGGCTCTGTCAGCACCTCGGACGAGTTTTTCTCCACCTTCCCCATGGTAATCTGCAGCTGGCTTACCGCAAACCTTATTGCCTATGATGAGCGTCAGGAAGGCGGCATTGACAGTCCTAAAAAGCTCTATGTCATATCAAAGTATCTTTTCCAGTTCATCGTTGTTGCCCTGTGCCTTATAATTTGCATCGCCGGCCTCTGCAGCCGATATGCAGTTGGTTCTGCCGATTTCTGCAATGTACTGCTGACCATGCTGGCTGCATCCTTCCTGGTGCCCGCTGTAATGTTGCCTATCATCTTCAAAAACAGTGCCGCAAAAAGCATTCTTAAATACTACGCCGTACTCATCATCGGCATTGCAATGTGCTATTATTTCTCTGCCGCCTTTGAGCATCGCTATATCGCTCAGATTGGCCTCGGCTTCACTATTCCTGCAGGCATCCTGTTTCTGCTGCTCTATGTTCTGTCCTGCAAACTTTCAATCAAGTATTACGAAAAAAGAGAAGACTAATTTAGCGACCGGGAAAGCTCAGCTCTCCCGGTTTATTTTTATTGACTAAAGCCTCATTTATAGGTAAAATATATTGATACGACTATTGAAAGGTGGGGTAGCATGGCAAACTTTGATTTTGAAAGCCGGCGCATCCCCCAGACCAGTCTTATTATTGCTGCCGATATGTCTGCCGCCATGGCGGAGGCGAAGCGGCTTGCGGCGGCGGCCGTCTGCGAAGGTTCAGCCCCCCGCCCCTGCGGTGTTTGCAGGCACTGCCGTAAGGCCAGGGCTGATGTCCATCCGGATATAAGCATCATCTCCCGCCTTGTGGACGATAAAGGCAAACAGAAAAAGCAGATCAGCGTGGACCAGATCCGCGCAATGTCCGCTGACGCCTGCATGCTGCCCAATGAGGCTGCACGCAAGGTGTACATCATTGAGGACGCAGAAACCATGAACCCCTCCGCACAAAACGCCGCGCTGAAACTATTGGAGGAGCCGCCTCTGGGCGCAATGTTCCTTTTATGCAGCACAAACGCCATGCAGCTTTTGCCCACGGTGCGCTCCCGCTGTGCAGAGTTTAATCTGGGCGGGAAAGTTCAGGAAAAAGAAGCTGAAAAATCCGGCCTTGCCGCGGCATACATCAAAGCCGTCGCCTCCGGAGACGAAGCTGCGCTCCTGCGCTGGTGCAGCCAGAACGAGGGCATGGACAATGCCTCCGCTGCAGCATTTGTGGAGGAAACTGCAGAGCTTATCACCGGCATGCTCTGCGCCCGCGAAAAAGACAGAGGGCTGGAGCGCGCCGAAATGCTGCGCCTGTACCAGCTAATGGATAAGTGTTCAACATACCTGCGCTTCAACGTCGGTGTGAAGCATATATTTGGCCTGCTGGCTGTGGATTCCATTGCCGGCAGCAGAAACAGAGGATAATTAAATTGATCGAAGTAGTAAGCATAAAATTCAAAAACCGGGGCAAAAGTTATTTTTTCTCCCCCAACGGCCTTCAGCTTAAAAACGGCGACAAGCTTATCGTTGAAACCAGCAAGGGCATGGAAATTGCAGACTGTGTGCGCGGCAACCACAACGTCATGGATGAAAGCGTGGTGCAGCCGCTGCGTCCCGTGCTGCGCGTTGCCACCAAGGACGATCTGCGCATCGCCCAGCTGAACGTGGAACGTGAAAAGGAAGCCTTTGAAATCTGCCAGCAGAAAATCGTTGAGCATGGCCTTGATATGAAGCTGGTAGATGTAGAGTGCAACTTTGAAGGCACCAAAACCATGTTCTTCTTTACTTCTGACGGCAGGGTCGATTTTCGTGAGCTGGTCAAGGACCTTGCCAGCATCTTCCGCAACCGCATCGAGCTTCGCCAGATTGGCGTGCGCGATGAGGCCAAAATGATAGGCGGCATAGGTATCTGCGGCAGACCCTATTGCTGCAGTCAGTTTCTGGACGATTTCCAGCCTGTCTCCACTAAAATGGCCAAGATTCAGTCCCTGTCCCTCAACCCTGCCAAGATCTCCGGCAGCTGCGGCAGACTGATGTGCTGCCTGCGCTACGAACAGGAAGCCTACGAAAGTCTGGTCAAGAACGTGCCCAAGCAGGGTGCCTTCGTAGAAACCAAGGACGGTTTCGGAACCGCCGTGCAGGTCAACCTGCTGCGGCAGACCATCAAGGTCAAGCTGGACAGCGACAGCGATAATGAACTGCGCACATACAAGACCAACGAGTTCTGCACCGTTCCCGGCGGCAGACCCAAGGACGGCGAAGCTCCTGTATCCACCTTCAAGTATGTTCCCGAAGAAGATGAGCAGGAAGCTGAGCCCGAGCTCAAGTGGGAGCCCGTGTACTCCAGCTTTGGAGAGGAAGCCCAGGACGAAACCGATGACCGCCCTGTTGAAAGCAGAAGCAGCCGCCGCAGACGCTCCAGAAAGCCTCGCCAGAACAAGGAGCACACTGAGGCAAAGACCGCGGCAAAGCCAAAGGCTGATGCCAGCAAGGAAAAGCCCGATCCTTCCAAGGTGGCAAAGGCTCAGAGAAAGCCTCAGCGCGCAAAGACCGTCAAGGTAGAGGCCAAGGTTCAGAATCCCGAGAGCGCAAAGCAGATGCACAAGGAGAAAGTCCACAAGGAAAAACCCGCCGCGAAGGAGCAGGTGCACGCAGAAAATGCCGCCCACAAGGAAAAGACTGAAGGCGCTCCCCGCCGCAATAAGCGCTGGAACCACTACCGTGGCAAGGGCAAGAGCAAGGGTGCAGCCCAGAACAAGCCCAGCCAGCAGTAATATGAAAAAACTCCGACTTCACAGTCGGAGTTTTTTCATATTCATCAGAAATAAAACCAGTCGTAGCCGGCGTTACCGGGCTGATGCAGACAGTAGACGCCCACAACAAGATGACCCAGCAGCAGCACAAAGCCGATGATTACTTTCAGCCTGTCGGAGTTTTTCTTCATATCTCCGCTTTGTATCATTCTAAACAGCAGTGCGATGGCCACTGCGAAGAGGGCCGGATACATGGAAAGGCTGCCCCACTGGAAATTACCATCATTTGCGCGATATCCGGTTTCGGTAAGAACACAGGCCTCAATAATACCTATAATGTTGCATGCCACCATAATGAGGATATGCTGCTTCTGCTCAGGCTCGTGCTTTGTCTGCTGGGAAAGGCTGTAGATTGGCAGCAGCAAACCACGCAGATACATCACGGCAAGTGCCATAAGCTCTGCCCCGGCCAGCAGGCGGAGCACCATTGTGGAGCTGGTGCCGGCAAAATTATCTGCAAAGAGCACCAGATACTGGGCTATGCAGGCAAGACCCGCAGGCACCACAGTAAGGCCCAGCAGCACTTCATTTTTGAAGAACTTGGCCTTGTATCGGAGAAAATCATAGATCAGCCAGATACCCAGCATGGGAATAAAGGCAAATGCGAAGTTAGGCTTGAAGAGCGTGCACACAAGAAAGCTCAGCGTCATGCCGATCCAGGGGCCAAGGGATATTTTCCCATATCTTTCATCCCAGAGCATGAAGAAGAACATGAAGCACAGGGGGATGAAAGTGCGGCTGAAGAGCATGGTCATATTGTGGTAGACGTTGCCGTTATATACCCCAAGATACATCTGCATCTGGCTCTCCACCCCGGGAATAATCCAGGGGCCGCAGAGATGGGCAAGCGCTGTTGCAAGCAGAGCATAGTTTCTGTTCAGGCCCGGGAACATCTTCATTATAAGCAGCCACAGGCTAATGACACCTGCACAGACATTGGCCGAGAGGATAATGGACAGCAGAGTCAGGGCCCTGTGCTCATCAAAGACAGCATAGAGAAAACGGACAATGTATGAGGCCAGAGTATAGTCATTGTTGCCCAGAGCCAGCTTTATATGTGCCGGCACATCGGAAATGATGTAGTCATTGCACATCAGAAAGAAAATACGCTGCCAGCGCCAGGCCAGCACCATCAGCAATACAAAACAAAAGGCTGCGCAAAGTCTTGAGGCAAGGCTTTTTCTGTTAAGCTCCATCTCCCGCTCCTTACATGGACTCCTTGTCCACTGCGCGGCCCAGGCTGATGCTCAGATTGCCGTTGCGGCAGCGGAGCGCGTCAATAAACTCGCGGCTCTGGCTCTTGTTGCGCATGAGCACATCATAGGTCAGTTCGTAGAGAGTACCCATATTAGTGGTGTGCACACGGCTAAGCTCCCAGCGGACAGTGTACTTTTCAAACAAATCATCAAAGATTTCCTCATAGTCCAGATCCTCAGGGATGGTTATCTTCAGCTGACGCTCTGCCAGGCTGCGCTGGCCGAACTTAAGCTCCTCCAGCAGGATAATGAAGATGCTCATGAAGGCAAAATATACTACCGCCACGCCCACATAGCCCATGCCGCAGGCAAGACCTATGGACACGCTGAGAAATATGCCGCAGACTTCCTTTGCGGTACCGGGCAGGCTTCTGAAGCGTACCAGGGCGAAAGCGCCGGCGACAGCAAGACCCGCGCCCACATTGCCGTTGATCATCATGATAACCAAAGTGACAATTGGCGGCAGCACTGCGAGAGTAATTGCAAGGGAGCCGGTGTGCCGGGTAAAATGGGTGAATATCAACGATGTGAGCACACCCAGGACCATGGCGCAGACAAGGCTCAGCAAAAAGCTCTGCAGGTTTATTGAGCTTCCTATAACACTGTTAAACAAATTCCATCACTCCACTGAAATAATTCTCCATGAGCCTCTGCTCATAGCTTTTTCCGTACTTGGAAAAGCCTGCCGGGAAGACCTTGTGCCGGCTGAGCAGCTCAGCCAGCCAAAGAGGAGAAGTCTCCGGCATTTTAATCTCCATGAGCACGCTTCCCTCATCCAGCAGCAGCCTGCCTTGGCTGCCCAGGCTGAGATCCAGCTCGTCCTCACGGTAACGTATGTTCTTGTCAAAGGTAAAGCGCAAATCAGGGTTTTCCCTGTCCACCCAGGCTTCTCTGTCACAGCAGATAAGGATCTTGGGGCTAAGGCTATAGCGCTGCAGCACCCAGTCGATCTCATGGCTTATCTGACTGTCGTCCGGGGCAGGGCCGCCGGAGAGCCAGTCCATGGCCTGCTCTATAGGCAGCTCTATACGCCGCTTATAGACAATGCCCTTGAACTTTTTCTTAAGCTCTACGAAAACGCCCTTCTTTCCATCAGGCACACCGTAGCTTCTCAGGCGCAGCTTTTCCTTGTATACAGGCTTCTGTATTGAATGGCGGATAAGGCTGTAGTCATCCGTGTCATAATAGAGGCTGCAGATCGTGTTGGAAAAGTATTCGTCCGGACGCAGGCGGGGCGAAAGCTCCGCCCAGAGCGCCGCATACTGATCGGCAGTCATCAGATACTTTTTTTCATAACGCTGAAAGCTCAGCTGGGTTTCCTTCATTTTCCGTCTATCTCTCCGAAATAATGTGCCCGCTCATCGGCGCTAAGTTCAAATACCTGGCACAGAGCATCAATGCAGCACTGACGCCAGTTATAGTCAATTATGTTGGCACGAAGCTGTTCAAGATACCACTCCCACTGGGAAAGCTCCATGGTGTAACGGGAATAATCCCGCTCCACCTCAGGGGCAATATGGGCGCTGAGCCTGTCAATCTCGCTGAGTATGGTATCGTTTGTGAGCACAGTTTTATAAAGCTCTGCCGCCCTTGTGAGAAAGCGGTCGCAGAAATCTTCATTTGCCATCAGGGAATAGGCCACGGCTCCGACCTGAATATTGTTCGCCCCGTGCTCGCTGAGAAGATTGTAGTAAATGCTGCCGGTATAGCGGAAGGTGGAATCCAGATCATAAAACATCATGCGCCACTTCCCGTCATTCTCGCTGGAACGGCAATAGCGGAGATTGCCCAGATTCACATCGGTGTTAGCGCAAAAGCCCTCAATAATGAGCCAGTCAATAAGGCTGTCCACATCCATAACGGAGCAGAACTGCTCATAGTTTTCATCAAGGCTCATATCGTTCATGGTGGCAAAGCTCACCACATCGCTGTAAAAATCTGTACCGTATGCTACCGGCGCTTCATACACAGTAACGCTGTCCCGGCTTACTCCGGCAAGGGAAGCATAGAGCTGTTCGTTGCTCTTTTCCTTCAGGGTGTATATGCCAAAGTACTCACCGTTTATGTACAGTATGCAGTGTATGCTGCGCTGATTTATGACCTTCATATCCGCAAGCTCACAGATGCTCTGTGAAAGCTCGTTTCTGATGATGGAGTACATATAGTCCTGACCGGAGCGCAGAAGAAGATTTGTAAACTCTGTCACGCCGCCGCCATAGATATCATGCTCCAGCTTAGCGTCGCCATAGGCTCCTCTGAAGCGCAGAGCCATGTTTTTCTTGAGCTCCACCAGGCTGGTCTGCCCGTTCAGGGAAACGCCGCAGCCTATGGTAAAGCTGTCCCCATCCCTGTACAGGGAGATGGAACCGGGCAGTTCAACGCCCTTGCTCATGCCTTCATACATCTGCTTGAATTCCAGAGGAGAGTCTGTTGCGAGGCTCACCACCGGCAAAGTATGGCCCTCGTTGATGATAAAGCTCATGGTCATAGGGAAGGAAGGCAGCATATCCTCAGCAAAGCAGGAGGCGCGCAGAACGCAGGTTTCCGTAAGACTGATGGGGCCCGTATACTCAAGGCTTTCCTCTGTAGGAGCAGAGCCATCCAGAGTATATCGAATGTTATAGCCCTCAAGCTCCACTTCAACAGCCTCAACGCCTTCAAAAACACCTTCCTCGCTGGGGCTTGTGGGTGTATCGGCTATGAGGCGCTTAGCCTCGGCATTGTCCTTGCCGGGTGTGGGCTTTGAGAAGTAAAGCCAGCCGTCACGGCTCTCGCTTCTGCCATAGCTGCAGCCATAGGGAATGGAACGCAGGGAGCAGAAGTCCCTGGGCTTTTCACCGCTTTTTGTAAGATAAAGGCTCTCTCCCTCACCGCTGAGGGCAAAGCCGGTGTTGGGATAGATATCCGCAAAGTCTCCCTCAGTGTCATCGCACAGAATAACCATGCATTCTCCCGGAGCAAGCTGTTTCCTGGGCAGATTGTAGAGCTCAAGCTGGTCATCATCATCGGACAGCCAGTAGTCTGAAAGCTCAATCGGTTCATCGGAGATATTCTTTATCTCCAGCCAGTCGCAATATCCCCGTTCGCCGGCGTAAAGCACACTGTCGTCATAGCTCATGGCCTCGTTTATCACCAGCGGGCCTGGGGCTTCAAGCGTCTGCTGAAACTGCTCATAGCCCTGAACGCTGTTTTCAAAGCCGGGGCTAGGGTACTCACTCTGCTGCCAGGCCAGCATATCGTTTACCATGGCGATATCTGCATCGCAGTTGCCGCACAGCGCTTCGGAAACTATGTTGCCCTCAGCATCCTTGAGATAAAGCCCTTCGTCGCCGGATAGGCCGAAGTCTGCATGGAGCTCAGCCCCGCCTTCCTTTTCCTTCTTGGAAGCGAAGACAAGCAGATATTCACCGGGCTCAATACTCACATCGGGAAACTTCCAGCCCTTCTGCTCAGGATTGTCGGAAATACGCCAGCCCTTGAGATTCACGCTCTCATTGCCGGTATTATAAAGCTCAATCCAGTCGGAAAAGTCCCCGTCCTCATCAGCAATGACGGCGCGGTTCTTCTCCATAAACTCGCTTATTATAATATCCTTTTTTACCACCGGGGCCTCGGTGATAACAGGGGCACTGTCAGCTTCCGGCTGAACATTCTCAGTCTCCGCACCGCATCCTGTCAGAAGCAGCAAAAGCATCGACACAAACAGCGCGGAAAATTTATTTACAGGGCGCATCAGGGCCTCCATAGCAATAAAAATTCATATTATTATACATTGTTTCGCCATCTTCGTCAATGTTGCAAACCTTGATTAATGCCCTGCCGCTTGCTATAATAACTCAGTATACTTAAACCTATGTTAAATCATTGTGATTTTCAGGAGTGATACCCATGAAAAACATCCTCATGCTGGGTACCGGCGGCACCATCGCCTCAGAAATGACACCTGAGGGGCTGACCCCGGAGCTGACGCCCACCCAGCTTTTAAGATATGTGCCGGCTATAAAGGACATCTGCAATGTGGAGTGTATCTCCCTTTTCAGTATGGACAGCACCAACATCCGTCCTGAGCACTGGCTGAAGATGGCGGAGGCTCTGAAGAAAAACTACGATAAGTACGACGGATTTGTCATAAGCCACGGCACCGACACTATGGCCTATACCGCCGCAGCCCTGTCCTATCTTGTGCAGGGTGCAAAAAAGCCCATTATAATCACCGGCGCCCAGAAGCCCATCAACTATGACTCCACTGATTCCAAGCTGAACCTGATGGATGCCTTCGTCTGCGCCAGTTCGGACAAGCTCTCCGGTGTGAACATCGTCTTTTCCGGCAGGGTAATCCTTGGTACGCGCGCCCGCAAAACCTGTTCAAAGAGCTTTGCCGCCTTCTCCAGCATCAACTACCCGGATGTGGGCATACTGCTTGACCACAAGCTGATCCGCTACATTGTGCCGGAAGAAAAGGCAGAGCCTGTGTTCTTTGACAAGCTTGATACTGATGTTGCCCTTGTCAAGATGGTGCCGGGTACAGATCCTGAGCTTATTGACTTTCTGCTGCAGCGAAAGCAAGCGCTTATTATAGAGTGCTTTGGCGTCGGCGGTCTGCCCGCCTATGAGGACAAGCAGCTGCTGCGTATAATTGAGCAGCACACCAGGAATGGTAAATTTGTGGTAATGACCACCCAGGTACAGAACGAAGGCTCTGACCTCTCGGTCTACTCCGTGGGCCATGGTCTGAAAACCAATCCCCACGTGCTGGAAGCCTACGACATGACCACTGAGTCTGTCTATGCAAAGCTTATGTGGATACTGGGCCAGACCCACAATGCCGAGGAGGTTTCCCGGCTCTTCTATGAGCCTGTGGCCCACGACATTTTACACAGAGGATAATATATGGATAATGTTGTAATTATCGGCGGCGGCGCATCCGGCATTATGGCTGCGCTGACCGCAGCGGAAGATAAAAATAATAATGTAATTCTGCTTGAGCGGCAGCAGCGCATTGGCCGCAAGCTGCTGGCCACCGGCAACGGACGCTGCAATCTCACCAACACAGGGGCCTGCGCTGCAAACTACCATGGCGAAAACCCGGACTTTGCGGTAGATACGCTGGAGGCCTTCTCCCCTCAGGACACACTGGACTTTTTCCATGAGCTGGGACTCATGACCGTGGAGGAGTACGGCGGAAGGGTTTACCCGCTGTCCAACAGTGCAAATTCTGTGGTGGACGTGCTGCGCTTCGCGCTTGAGCAGAGCGGCGTTGAGCTGCGCTGCTCCACAGTTGTGCGTGAGCTGCGCCGTAAGGGCGAGGGCTATGCTGTCATCACCGATAATGGCGAGATAAAGGCCGACAAGCTGATAGTTGCCTGCGGCGGCGCTGCGGGTGCAAAGCTTGGCGGCGTAAGCGATGGCTATGAGCTTCTGAAGGCTTTGGGCCACAAGCGCACCGGCCTCTACCCCAGCCTTGTACAGCTGATGACCGAGCCTGAGTATCCCCGGGCTCTCAAGGGCGTGCGTGCAGACTGCCGACTCCGTCTCATGGCGGGGGACGATATTCTGGCCGAGAGCGCCGGCGAGCTGCAGTTTACCGAGACCGGTCTTTCCGGCCCTGCCGCCTTTGACATTTCAAGGGAGTGCGCCATGGCTGGCAAGGGTCCTTTTGTCTCGGTGGACTTCTTCAAGGACTATACCGAGGACAACATCCTCAGCCTGCTGAAGGCCAGAGCCGCAAAGCTGCCTGAGCTTCCCGCCGGGGATATGCTCACCGGCATGCTCCACAACCGTCTGGGCCGCATGATAGTAAAATACGCCGCTCTGGAGCAGAACCGCCCCTGCGGCAGTCTCAGCGAGGCAGAGCTTGAAAAGCTCTCCCATTGCTGCAAGGATTTCCGCCTGAAACTTCTGGGCACTGGCGGCTTTGATGCCGCGCAGGTCACAGCCGGCGGCGTAAAGACCGGCGGCTTCAACCCGGAAACTCTGGAGAGCTGGTTCATGCCTGGCCTCTTCGTCTGCGGCGAAGTGCTGGATGTGGACGCTGACTGCGGCGGTTTCAATCTCCAGTGGGCCTGGGCCAGCGGCAGACGCGCCGGGAGGCTTGGAAAATGATAATTGTCAGAGGACTGCGCCTTGAAACAAGGGAGGACATCTCCCTGCTGCGCCAAAAGGCCGCAAAAAAACTCCGCGTTCCGGAAGCTGACATTGTGGAGATTTTCCCCGTAAAGCGCTCGCTGGACGCAAGAAAGAAAAACGACATACATTATAACTGCTCCGCCGCACTGACTCTGCGCCGGGGTGAGGATAAGCTGCTAAAAAAGGGCATAAAGGACATTGCTGCCTATACGCCCCCTGTATATGAGATTCCGGAACTCCGTTCCGAAAGCCGGCCCATCGTTGTAGGCTTCGGTCCGGCGGGCATGTTCGCCGCTCTCTGCCTTGCAAGGGCCGGGCTTCGCCCCATCGTGCTGGAGCGGGGTCAGGATGCGCTAAGCCGCAAGACTGCGGTGGATGCTTTCCGCGCCGGCGGCAAGCTGGATACTGAGTCCAATGTCCAGTTCGGCGAAGGCGGTGCCGGCACCTTCTCCGACGGCAAGCTGAACACCGGCACCCATGACAGGCGCATGGGCTTTGTGCTAAGGGAATTTGCCGCCCACGGTGCGCCGGAAAACATAGTCTATGACGCAAAGCCCCATATCGGCACCGACATTCTCATTGAAGTTGTGCAGAATATCCGCCGTGAGATAATCTCCCTCGGCGGTGAAGTGCGCTTCAACACCAAGCTTATCGGCCTTGAAAGCGAAAAAGGCATTCTCTCTGCCGCAAAGGCTCTATGCCGTGACGGCGAGGAGGAGCTTATCCCCTGCCGCCAGCTGATTCTGGCCATTGGTCACTCCGCCCGGGATAGCTTTGAATTTCTCCGGGACATGGGCATCAACATGCAGCGAAAGCCCTTTTCCATGGGCGCCCGCATTGAGCATAAGCAGGCCGACATTGATCTCGCCCAGTATGGCAGAGGAAGGGATGAGCTGCCTCCGGCAGACTACAGCCTCAATGTCCATCTGCCTGACGGCACCAGCGCGTACACCTTCTGCATGTGTCCCGGTGGTCAGGTTTTCGCCGCCGCCAGCGAGGAAGGCGGCGTGGTTACAAACGGCATGAGCTATTCAAAGCGGGACGGTGAGAATGCAAACGCAGCCCTGCTTGTAACCCTGCACACCGAGGATTTCCCCGGTGAGGATGTGCTGGCAGGTATGTACTGGCAGCGGGAGATTGAGCAGCGTGCCTATGCCTATACCGGCTCTTACCGGGCCCCGGCCCAGCTGGTGGGCGATTTTCTCGCCGGTCGTGACAGCACAGGTGCCGGTGCCGTCAGCCCAACTTACACTCCCGGGGTTCACTGGGGCAGCATTGAAAATGTGCTGCCGGAGCGCATCACCTCCGTTTTGAAAAACGCCATACCGGAGCTTGGCAAGAAGCTCAAGGGCTTTGACAGCTCCGACGCCGTGCTCACAGCACCGGAAACCCGCTCAAGCTCCCCTGTCCGCATTGTCCGTGATGAAAGCCTGCAGGCCTCGCTGCTCGGGCTATTCCCCTGCGGTGAAGGCGCAGGCTACGCCGGTGGAATCACCTCTGCCGCGGTGGATGGCCTTCGCTGCGCTGAAGCCGTAATTGAAGCCATAAAAGGAGACAGACAATGATAGTAAAGCGCGATTTTATATACAGCCCCACCGGTCAAAACCGCCCGCTGCACATCTGGCTGCCGGAAAATTACGAGCATTCTGATGAGCGCTACCCAGTCATGTACTTTTTTGACGGGCACAATCTCTTCTCCAATGAGGACGCCACCTACGGCAAGAGCTGGGGCCTGAAGGAGTTTCTCGAAGGCTGGGGCAAGGAAATGATCATCGTTGGCATAGAGTGCGGTCACGGCGAAGGGGAAAGAATGTGCGAATACCTTCCCTACCCCGCGTACAAAGGCTGGTTCTCCGAGTATGAGTCCCACGGCAAGGAGACTCTGGACTGGATAATCCACGAGATAAAGCCTGTGATTGACGCTGAGTACCGCACATGGCCCTTCCGCGAGTGCACCGGCATCGGCGGCTCCAGCATGGGCGGCATCATGTCGCTCTACGCGGTGATAAACTACAACCGATGGATCAGCAAGGCAGCCTGCGTTTCCAGCTCCATGGGCTACTGCATGCCCCTTCTTATGAAGGATATAACTGAGCTTTACACCGATCCTGACACCCGCATCTACATGTCCTGGGGCACCAAAGAGGCCTGGAAGCTTGAAGATGTGTGGAGCGAGGATACCACAAGCCTTACATACCGCAACCATAAGCGGGTACACGACAAGCTGTGGCAGAAGGGCGTGAACGCCCGCATGTACTGTCAGGTGGGCGGCGGTCACTGCGAGGCCGACTGGGAAAAGCTAATCCCCGACTTCATGCACTATCTCTGGATGGAGTAAGGATAATTTTAAAACCCCATTTCTTTCCGCGCGAAAAGAAACGGGGTTTTGTATCCCCAAAGAAAGACGTCAGGGGAAGCATCCCCTGAACCCCTCCCACTGGAGTTAAGCTGCTGCTTCTATCGTCGCCCTTAGTCTTAACACTGGGCGTTACCCCGAGCCAACTTTTATACTGAACCAAGCTGGGCAGCGCGCACATAATCACCTTGGCTCTGCTCTGTTGGTTCAGCACCCCCTCCGGGGGGGTACATCCAATAGGGGGACCGCAGTCCCCCTGATTGGCCGTTTCAATTAGGGGTGATTATTAAGAGGGGGAAGAAATCGGAATCTTCCCCCCCTTAATTGCATCTTTGCATACTTTCTGGGCACTCAGAAAGTATGACTGTGCTGCCAATTGTCTGCATATATAATCCATTAAAAAAGCAGAGACAACAAATGCTGTCTCTGCCGTGTTGTTTTGACTCAGTCCTCTTCTTCGGACTCCTCTTCCTCGCTCAGGTCGAACTCAAGCAGTTCGCCGCAGCCGGGGCAATTGACGCTGCCTTCTTCCAGGGTCTCCTGGCCGAAGCTGATTTCTTCACCGCAGACGGGGCAGGTGGCATCGTAGATGATTCAGTCTTACTCGATTTCTTCGTCATCGTCATCG
>JAFQQV010000054.1 GCA_017410425.1 Oscillospiraceae bacterium | reverse complement strand
TATTCCGCAAAAAAAGCGGAAGGGATAAATCCCTTCCCTACAAGGCGCATTGCCGCACCATCCAAAATTTTCTTCGTAGGGACCGCCCTCCCGGGCGGTCCGCTTTACCATATCATCCGTCCACGGACCGTCGAGGACACCGGTCCCTACAAAGCGCAATCCTGTTTCCCTCTCAGTCACGGCTTCGCCGTGCCAGCTCTCCCACAGGGAGAGCCAAGATCCGTAGGGAACGGATGACAGCCGCCTTTTAAAGCCTCCCTCTGGGAGGGAGGTGGATTTTTGCGAAGCAAAAAGACGGAGGGAGAGAAAACCCTGCGCTCTCTCCCCCAGTCTGCCTTCAAATCTCCACCTCGTACCTCTCACAGGCGTTGACCAGCCTTGTGCTGCCTATTGTCCGCTCCCGCTCAAACTTTGCGCCGTAGCGCTTATGCACGTGCCCATGCACCCAGAGGGCGGGCTTATACTTCTCTATAAGCTCCCTGTAGCACTCAAAGCCCCGGTGGGCCGGGTCATCCATATCCCCATAGCCCGCCACAGGGGCGTGGCTGAGCACAATGTCCACCCCGCCGTGCCGCCAGAGCTGAAAACGCAGCTTTCGTATCCTGCGGCGCATCTGCCTTTCCGTATACTGGTGGGGACCATTGTTATAGGCATAGGAGCCGCCAAGGCCCAGTATTCTCAGGCCATTTATCTTCACAATCCGCCCGTCAATGCACTCGCAGCCCTCGGGCGGGCGCTGGGCGTAGGAACCGTCGTGGTTGCCGTGGACATAGAGCAGAGGCCGGTTTGCCATGGTGACGATGAAGCTTAAGTAGCTGGCCTTCAGGTCGCCGGCGGCGAGTATGAGATCATAGCCGCTGAGCATACCGGGCCGGTAATAGTCCCAGAGATAGCGGCTCTCTTCATCCGCCAGCAGCAGTATCTTCATTCTCCGTCTCTCTCCTCTCTGTGCCGATTCCCAGTATCTTCGCCATTTCCACGCTCTGGGGCAGCAGCTCCTCCAGCTTCGGCAGCTTGCCCTCCACATTGTCGCAGAACCAGTCCATGCCCATGATCTCCTCGGCGCTCATTTCCCGCTCACCGTCGCAGCGCATAAGGCCGTTCTGGTCGTAGATTCTGGAGCGGAAGGGCTTGATCTCGCCGCTTATGAGGCCGTTTTTCAGTATCTCCGCCAGAGCGCGCACACCGGCGGGCAGCTCCTCATCCAGCTTCACGTCGATAACGCCGCTGCTCAAGCCCCAGAAATAGTTGATGCCGCCCTGGGCCGAGCCCTGGGCCAGAGTGCCGTCCATGTAGTTTTTCACGATCCGCTCGTAGAACCTGCCCCAGTCCCAGTAGGGCAGAGCCAGAGGCTGGAGAGAGCCGTCGGCATGGAGCTTGTAGGTGCCCCATTCATAGGCCAGATGGGGCTCCTTGGGGTCGGTGGCGTCCCGGTTGGAGATAACGTCCACGCCCTCCTTCACGAACTCCAACAGCGGATAGCCCGGCATGCAGGACCAGAGCAGCTTCAGCTTGGCCTTGGGATTGGTCATACGCAGGCCAAGGGCGAAGGCGTTGATGCTGGCGGGCACGCCGTAGATGGGGTAGTTTGCCACATAGCCCACGGTGTCCCCCTCGCTCATGGCCCCGGCGATGGCGCCGGTGATGAACTTGGCCTCGTGGATGCGGCTGTAGTACATGTGGACATTGGAAAAATGCCGGTGCAGCGCGCAGTTGAAAACCCGCACATTCCTGTGCTCGGTGGCGATGCGGCGGCAGGCGTCCATCATGGGTGAGGTGGTGGCAAAGATAAGCCCGGCCCCCTCCGCCACCGCCTTTTGCATGGCGGCGTAGTAGTCCTTGTCGTAGGCCTCGTAGACCCGCACCCGGCAGCGGCCCTCCATGTGCTGCTCCAGATAGAGCCTTCCCAGGTCGTGGGCCCTTGTCCAGGCGCTCTTGTCCGGGTCAAAGGCGTAGATGAAGGCGATTTTGGCGTATTCGATGCGGCCCAGGCCGAAAATTTTCTTTACAATGTTCTGGCCGTCGCTCCCCGGCTCGGTGTGCAGCTGAGGGGCTCTGTCCTCGCTCTCGATGATGGCGTCGGCCCAGAGGCTTGTAAGCTTCTGGGCGAGCTCCGCCACGCTCTGGGCTTTTATCTCCTCAAGGGAGAAGACCTCCAGCATCTCCAGCATGGCCTCCGAGAGGCTGACCGCGCCCTGCTGCCCGGCCTTCACCTTTTTGTAGGCGGCCTCGAAGTGGCTCAGAGCCGCGGAGAAGCTGCGGCGCTGGGCCTCAGTCCAGACCTGATCCGGCTCAAAGCCCAGCAGCGCCTGCAGCTTTTCGTACTGGCCCCGGCGGGAGAAGCGCATGGAGTAGAGCCCGGACTTCTGGTAAAAGTCCATGAACTCGTAGTAGACCTGCACCGCCCTGTCGGAGGAATACTCCGGGATAAGCCGGGTGACCATGGCGGGGATGCGGGGCGCGCCGTAGCTTTTGAGGACGCTGGCCCGCTTGTTGCCCTCCTGCACGTAGAAGCGGCCCATGTACTCAGTGCAGACTATGGGGTCCCGGATGCCCTCGTCCGAGAGGTGGGCCTCGCAGAGGCTTATCCACTTGGCGGCAAATTCCGAATGCTCCTCCAGAATGGGCATGAAGTTGCCCGCAAGGGCGGTGACCCGGCCCGCGCTCTTTACGCCCACGATGAGGTCAGAGGGCACATTCACAAGGCCCAGGCTGACCCGGCCCGCCACCGTGGACTCATCCAGAATATCGTCCAGCACCGGTGGGAAGGGATGCTGGCCCCGGTTCAGGGCGTTCTTGTAGTATTTCTGCCCCTGCTTCAGGGCATCCTTGTATTGAAAAATGGCTTCCTGCCTGCTCATATAGTCAACTCCTTTTCGTAGGGAATGCATTCATGCATTCCGCATCAGCGCAAATCCAAATCCGTAGGGGCGAACTGCGTTCGCCCGCGGGCGGTCGCAGACCGCCCCTACACGCACAATCCAAATTTTTCCGCCTTTCAAAGCCTCCCTCTGGGAGGGAATTGCATTCTTGCCGCTGCCGGGGGCAGATGAAGGCAAGGATGCAATTTCCGCAGCCGCACAATTGCCGCAAACGACAGTGCAGCGGGAATTGTAATCGCGGCAAGGCGGGAGGGACCGCTTGCCGCGGATGAGGGCTTTATTGTCCACCGCCGTACTTTAATCCCCTCATCAGTCATTTGCTCATTCTTCGCAAATGCCAGCTTCCCCCGGAGGGGGAAGCCTTTAAAGCCTTCCCCCTCCGGGGGAAGGTGGCCGAGCATAGCGAGGTCGGATGAGGGCTTTTAAATCCCCAGCTCCCGCAGTATATCTTCGCACACAGCGCGAAAGTTCTGCTTGACTTCATTATTTGGGTAACGCAAAACTCTGATTCCCTGACTTGCAAGATATTCATCCCGGACTTTATCCCGGGCTTTTTCTCCGTCCTCATAGTGCTGGGAGCCGTCCAGCTCCACAACAATCCCAGCACTGGCACAGTAAAAATCAACTATGTAATTACCAATGACCTTCTGTCGTTTAAAAGACAGCGGCAAACTTTTAAGAAAGTCATACCACAGATGCCGTTCTTCCTTTGTCATGTTCTTGCGCAGCTCCTGGGCAAATACTGTCAGATTGGATTTTGAACTCATGTTTATCCTCCACCCCACTGAAACTTTTTAAATTTCGGCTCTGGCCACCCTAGAAATAAAACAAAATTTGTGGTATAATTATACCATAAAAAATTAAATAAAAAAACCGAAAAGCTCCCCCTCTTGACAAGAGGGGGAGCAAAACTTTTATCATCGGAGAAACAGGAGGTACCCATGCAGTTTTATTCGGTCAGCTATCCCTGCGGTGAGATTTTCATTCCTTCCTTCTACCGCATCCCCCGCCCGCTCTTCTTCCACCCGGAGCTGATGGATTTGTCGAACAACGCAAAGCTTCTCTACACCCTGCTGCTGGACAGAATGAGCCTGTCCGTTGCCAACAGCTGGTTTGACGACCACGGCAAAATCTATGTCTATTTCACCCTGGACGAGATTCAAAGCTCCCTCAACTGCAGCCGCCCCACGGCTGTGCAGCTTATAAACGAGCTGGACGGCGCCGGGCTCATATCCCGCAGGCGCCAGGGACTTGGAAAACCGGACAGGATATATGTGCATCTCATACCGGATATGGAGCTTTTCCCGCCAAAAGCCGGTTAAAAAACTTTACTTGCGCCGGTAAATATTTTTTACCTGCGCTGGTTAAAAAACTTTACTTCTGGCGGTAAAGAAATTTAACCCTAATTATACTTATATAAAATATATTTATCTATTTATATTTATTGAGATATAAGGCTCGACACACAGAATTTTTCCTTTTGCATATAATGCTCCGAGGCAAAATGCCTGCAAATATGTCTTTCGGAGGACAGCCATGTGTAACGATGAAAAGGAACTCTACCAGACGAAAATATACCGCAACAACTGCAACGGCAGCTGCTCCTGCTGCGGCTGCGGCAGCAACGTAGGCCCGGCAGGCCCAATGGGACTTCAGGGCCCTCCCGGCCCACAAGGTCCCGCCGGTCCTCAGGGCCCCCAGGGTGAGCCAGGTCCTATGGGTCCCGCCGGTGCAACGGGCGCAACAGGGGCTACCGGCGCCACCGGCCCTCAGGGCATTCCCGGTCCCGCTGGCCCCGCAGGTCCCGTTGGTGCAACCGGCGCTACAGGTGCAACAGGGGCAACCGGCCCTGCAGGCCCAACCGGCGCTACTGGCGCTACAGGCGCTACCGGTCCCGCAGGCCCTGCCGGTGCCACCGCCACCAACGACAACGCCATGCTCTATGCCCCGGCAAGCCAGACCGTGGCAGCGGGCGAAACTCTGGGCTTCACGGCAAATGTGCTCAACTCCCCTTCTGCTGCCATCGCCCTGTCCGGCACGGATGGGCTGAGCCTTGCGCCGGGCCAGTATCTGGTGAGCTTCGTCTCCGACGCCAGCATCACCGAGGCCGGCAGCATCGGCGCGGCTCTGGCGCTGGACGGGGTAGCCCTGCCCTATGCCACGGCGGCTCTCAGCTCCACCGGCCCGGACGCCGACCGCATCGCCATCAGCGCCATAGTCTCCCCCACGGACACCTCAGTGCTGACAGTGATAAACAGCAGCGGCAATGCTGTCGCCTACGAAAACTCTACCCTGAGCGTGGTGCGGCTTTCGTAAGCGCAACGCACAATCTGAAATCTTCTGCGTAGGGACCGGATTCATCCGTTCCGCAACGTACAATCCAAATCCGTAGGGGCGGATATTATCCGCCCGCAAAAAAAAAGGCGGGAGCAAGCCAGCAAACACACCGTGACAAAAACAAAAGCAGGACCGCCCGAAAGGCGGTCCATGCGTATTTATTTCAATAGTCGATAAGTATGCGATAGTTCATATGGCTCCACAAAAGCAAAGCGCCGAGTGTGATCTTGTCTCCGGCGCCCATGATAACAGCCGTGAGCATGAGGGCGGCGGCAAGACAGGTGTAAACCACGGTGATTTTGCGGGCCTTCTGCTCATCCACCGGCTCGCCGATGATAAAGAAGCGATAGATGACAATGGGCAAAGAGTAGATGACCAGAATGATTATAATCTGTTTGATCAGCTCCGTTGCAGAGGGGGCAGCCCGGCTTTCCGGCTCTTCGTCCCAGATTTCCGAAGGCGCCGTTTCAATCTCCGCGGCAGGAGCAGAGCTGGAAGGCACAATCCGCATGCTGTTAAGCATCCAACTCATCCGCAGATACTCATCGGATACAAAAGACGCGTCGGAAACAAACTGGACTTCGTAGGCTTTTCCGTCCACTTCAGTATAGTAATTTCTTATATAGTATTCCTCTGGATAGTATCCCTCACCAAAATATTCAAACCATATAAATTTCAGGCCATGTCTGGTGATGAGCACGCCATTATCCTCTGCCCCCATCCCTGCTGCTACTTCATCGGACAGCGCTTCAAGCTCCTCTTCGCTGAGCGTGGAATAATCGCCATTGTTGCTCGGCTCCCCTTCGGCCAGAAGCACTTCCAGCCAGCTATCCACATCGCTGTAAAAGAGCACGCCGTCAAGAAATATATTGTTTTCGAGTATAAAATCGATCTGAAGCTCCGGCTCGATCCACACCTCTTCCAGCTCCGGATTGTCATGGAGATCGGCCCGGGTGAATACATACCATTCTCTTTCATGGAACTCCAGGTCGATTTTTGCGTATTCCGTTTCAAACTCTGTCCGGTTTGCATTCTCTGTCCGCAGCTTATTAATGCCGAATAACAAAGCAATACACAGAGACAAGGCCAACAGAGTGCAGACAATTTTTTTCATATTCTCTCCTGCTGAAGCCACAGTTCAGCGGCGGGAGCAAGCCCCCGCCCTACGATTATTTCTTCCTTGTGTTCTTCTGATACAGGGTCCACAGGCCTTTCAGTATCAGGTCGCCGTCAAACTGCACCTCATGGCGGCAGTGGGGCACCACGCTCTGGGCAAGGCCGCCGGTGGCAACCACCGCGCACTTATAGCCCAGCTCCTCCTCCATGCGGTCAACCATGCCGTCAATGAGCGCGGCGGTGCCGTAGACCGCGCCGGAGCGCATACAGTCCACAGTGTTGGTGGCAACCACCTTTTTGGGCGGGATGATGGATATATCCGGCAGCAGGCTTGTGCCGGAGGCCAGAGAGGCGTAAGAGAGCTTCAGCCCCGGGACGATGGCGCCGCCCTTGTAGCAGCCCTCCTTGTCGATGACCACCATGGTGGTGGCGGTACCCATGTCGATGACGATGACGGGCGAGCCGTAGTAGGTTATGGCGGCAACGGAGGATACGATCAGGTCCGCTGCCACGGTGGAGGGGTCGTCAATACGCACGTTCATGCCGGTCTTCATGCCGGGGCCCACGATCAGGGGCTTTTTGCCCAGGGTGCGCTCCACCGCAAGCTTGAGACTCTCGGTCACCGGCGGCACAACGGAGGAGATAATGGCCCCCTCCATTTTCCTCATGTCAAAGCCGTAGAACTCGGCGATCTGCTTGAGGGTCAGGGCGTACTCGGTGCCGGTAAGGCGCGGGTCTGTGTGTATGCGGACAATATTGTCGATCTCCCCGTTTTCAATGGTACCGAGGACGATATTGGTGTTGCCAACGTCAATTGCAAGAATCATAAAAATATCTCCTTTTTA
Source organism: Oscillospiraceae bacterium (assembly GCA_017410425.1). Lineage (GTDB taxonomy): Bacteria > Bacillota > Clostridia > Oscillospirales > Oscillospiraceae > Limivicinus. The sequence goes on along the minus strand of JAFQQV010000054.1, from coordinate 2,834 downwards.
AAGCCTCCCTTGCAAAGGGAGGGGGACCGCGCAAGCGGTGGAGGGATTGAATCCCCCAGCCTCGCAAGCTCGGCAGCCCCCTTTACAAGGGGGCCTTATAAAGCTAGTTATTCAGCCCATGGTGTGCATCCGGGCTTGTCATGTCCAGCGCGCGGAAGGTATAGCCGTTGTTGCGGCCCCAGATGATGACCTGCTCCACCGCGGCGATGGAGTAGTCCTTGATGTCGTGCTGCAGAACGATGCTCCAGCTGCGTCCGGCGCAGCCGTTGATGATGTTCTCAAAAATCTCGGTGGTGTCGTTTGTCTCGCCGGCGTCACCGGAGGAGACGTTCCAGTCAAAGTATTTGTAGCCCAGGTCCGTGGCCATCTTGTCAAGCCTTGTCATGATACCGGGGTTGAAGCGGCTGACGGTGTTGGAGCTGCCGCCGGGGAAGCGGAAGATTTTGGTATAATCCCCGGTCTGCTCATGGACGATCTGCTGCATTTTGGAAAAGTCCTGGAACCAGTCCCGCTCGCTGGCGTAGATCTGGTTGTAGTTGTGGCTTGCCGTGTGCACGCCGATAGTGTGGCCCTCCCGGTGGGCCCGGCCTATAAGGTCGTAGTAGTCGGGATAGGCCGCCGTGACAAAGAAGGTGGCGGGCACGCCGTAGGCCGATAGAATGTCCAGCAGCCGCCCTGTGTAGGGCCCGGGGCCATCGTCAAAGGTGAGGTAGATGGTTTTGCCGGATGGCTCCACAGTTTCCGGCATGGGCTGGGGCAGAACGCTTACGCAGCGGGTAGCGGACACGCCCTGACCGTCTGCACCCATCAGGCTGTAGGTAATGAAGTAGTCGCCGGAGCTGTAGCTGTTCACCGCGCCCTCGGTCTGCAGATAGGCGCTCAGATCGTTGCCCAGGCCGTCAATGGCGATGCAGCCGGGATCGGTGTACTCCTCACCGGCGTAGATTTCCACATACTCCTCGCCCACTATGTTGAGGCTGGGCATCTGGGAATAGTCGGGCAGAGGCCGCTCCACCTGAGTTTCATTTCCGGAGGAGTCGCTGACGGAGTAGATGACACGGTCCGCCAGCTGCTGGCGCTTGACCTTGTCTGTCAGATCGCCGTCATAGCTGTCGTAGGCCCTGTAGCCCTCCTCCACATAGCCCTCCAGCCAGTTGGGGCTGTAGTCCTCGATGTAGTCAAGCTCGATCACCGGGGCCTGGCTGTCCACCACGTGGACTACGCGCCTGGTGCTGGCCCTGCCGAAGATGGAGTCTGCGCTGTATTCGATTTCATAGCTGCCCACGGTACCCGTGTCCACCTGGCCATTGCGGCGGATGTTCAGCTGCCTTTTGCTCTCGCCGAAGAGGCGGCCATCGGTGACGGCGTAAACCCCGGGCTCAGTATAGGCCGTGCCCTGCTCGATGGTGATCTCCTCCTCGCCGCTGACGTGGAAGCTGACACGCCTTGCATCCATCATAAAGGTGAGGCAGACCATCAGTATAAGCCATGACAGCACGGCGATTGTGATCAAGGCCCTGCTGCGGCTTCTTTTCTTCTCTTTATTTTTCATAAACACTTACCCATTGTATATTATGTAAATCTATTATACCCTTTTGTCCCATTTCTGTCCACCCCTTTGTAGGGAACGGATTAATGCATTCCGCATTTTAAAGCCTTCCCCCTCCGGGGGAAGGGGGACCGCTTGCGGTGGATGAGGGGTTTTAAATCTTTGCCTGCCTACAAACCATTAGTTGCGTAGTTCAAAACCCCATTTCTTTCCACGTGAAAAGAAACGGGGTTTTGTATCCCCAAAGAAAGACGTCAGGGGACGTTTCCCCTGAACCCCTCCCACTGAAGTCAGGCTGCTGCTTCTTCCGTCGCCCTTAGTCTTAACACTGGGCGTTACCCCGAGCCAACTTTTATACTGAACCAAGCTGGGCAGCGCGCACATAATCACCTTGGCTCTGCTCTGTTGGTTCAGCGCCCCTCCGGGGGTACATCCAATAGGGGGACCGCAGTCCCCCTGATTGGCCGTTTCAATTAGGGGTGTTCTTAAGAGGGGGAAGAAATCGGAATCTTCCCCCTCTTAAATGCTTCTTTGCATACTTTCTTTCATAAAGAAAGTATGATACTCACGCAAAGCCCTGCAAACACGCCGCCACGAGGTATTAAATTCCCTTTACACTTGCTATATTTTGCCCTTTCTGCTAAAATAATAATTTGTGTGATACACAAAAATTTATCTCTGCGGCAGCCAGCCGCGGGAAAGGAAGAAAAATGAAAAACACCGAAAAAACCATGGACAAAATCGTTGCCCTGTGCAAAAACCGCGGCTACATCTTCGCCGGCTCCGAGATTTACGGCGGCCTCGCCAACACCTGGGACTACGGCCCTCTGGGCGTTGAGCTGAAGAACAACGTAAAGCGCGCCTGGTGGAAGAAGTTCGTGCAGGAAAACCGCTACAACGTGGGTCTTGACTCCGCCATCCTGATGAATCCCCAGACCTGGGTGGCTTCCGGCCATCTCAAGGGCTTCTCCGATCCTCTGATGGACTGCCGTGAGTGCAATGAGCGCTTCCGCGCCGACAAGATCATCGAGGACTGGTGTGCAGAATCCGGCTATCAGCTGGACAAGGCCATCGACGCCTACACCCACGCTGAGATGAAGGCCTTCATCGACGAGCACAACATCCCCTGCCCCTCCTGCGGCAAGCACAACTGGACCGACATCCGCCAGTTTAACCTGATGTTCAAGACCTTCCAGGGCGTGACCGAGGATGCCAAGAACACCGTGTATCTGCGGCCTGAGACCGCCCAGGGCATTTTCGTGAACTTCCAGAACGTCCAGCGCAC
>JAFQQV010000053.1 GCA_017410425.1 Oscillospiraceae bacterium | reverse complement strand
GCTGTGAGCTCACAAGTTCGATATTTCTTTTTTACACAAACAAAAAACCTGCAACTCAAATGAGTTGCAGGTTTGTGGTGGACGATACAAGACTCGAACTTGCGGGTGCAGGCCGCTTCGCGTCCGGCATCCGATGCTTTTCCGCCGCGCAAGCGCGGCTCAAACAGCCTCCGGCTGTGAGCTCACAAGTTCGATATTTCTTTTTTACGCAAACAAAAAACCTGCAGCTCAAATGAGTTGCAGGTTTGTGGTGGACGATACAAGACTCGAACTTGTGACCTCCCGCACGTCAAGCGGATGCGCTACCAGCTGCGCCAATCGTCCATTTGCTGTCTGTCAGCTTGGTTAGTATAACGCGCAGTGCGGAAAATGTCAAGTATTTTTTTGAGAAAATTTTTTCTTGTCGAAAAAGCGACAGTTGCCCCGTTTTCAGCTCTCCATCTGCTTGCCGAGAAAAACCGCCACCGTCTGGGCAAGCTTATACTCCACCTCACCAATGGGCGGAGAATTGCGCTCCGTTACAAACAGCACACAGCCCATCACATCTCCCTCGGATATAACCGGCGCCGCCACAGAAACGCAGTACTTATCATCTTCAGCACTCACCGGGATGTTGCTGCCGCCGGAGCTATGTCGGTATACCGATCGCGAGTCCATAATCGCGCTCAGCTGCGGGCTCATGGGCTTATCCAGCAGTTCGCGCTTGCCGCCGCCGGAAATAGCAATCACGCCATCCCGGTCACACACCGCCGCTATGGAGTCGGTGGACTTTCTCAGGCTGTCACAAATCTGGGCGGCAAAATCCCCAAGCTCCCCGATGGGAGAATACTTTTTGAAGATAAGCTCCCCGTCCTTATCTGTGAATATCTCCAGCGGGTCACCGTCACTGATAATATTGACATCGTAGACCTTGTCCGGGTGCTTTTCGGAGGACTGAATCAGGGTCTGGGAAAGTTCATCATCAAATTTAATGATGTGGTCCATCCCGTCGCATCTTAAGAGAGTATCAATATCCCGCTGGAGCTTCACCTCAAGATGGTCCTCGAAAACCTTGATACGGTCTATGATAAGCTCCAGATCATTGCGGTCAAGATGCTCCTTGGAAAGAACATCGGCAAAGACATCCAGCGCGGTTTTGGCGCTGCGGTTGGCCTGAATGATGGTGTTGCGCTTGTCGGAGAGCAGCTCGATCTGATGGTTCAGACCCTCTATCTTTTTCTGGAGCTCCGCCTCCATCTCGTCGTAGGTCTCCTCCAGCAGCCGCTCCTGCTCCGGGTGCTTCATAATGTCCCGGATGCGCTGGCGCTTTGTGACCTTCAGTTCCTCATTGAGATCTGCCAAGACCTCCGCCAGATTGTCGGCAGACTGCTCGGTCTCTGCCACGTCGTCATTCTCCTTTAATAGCTCGGCGTTGAGCCGCTCTATCATGGCGGCAGAATTATCCATCACCTTGCGCACATAGTCCTTGAGCAGTGCATCCAGCCGGTCAACCCGGATATGGTGGGAGGTGCAGCCGGAAAGGCCGCGGCGGTGATAAGTACCGCAGGTGTATGCCGGGCGCAGGTCGCTGCGGCTCATGGCAAACATGGGGCTGCCGCAGTCACCGCAGCTGAGAAAACCGGAGTAGACATTTTCGTTTTTCCTCACACCCCGGTAGTTTGCCCGAGTGCGCTTTTCACGCAGGGCCCGGGTAGTGGCAAAGGTACGGTAGTCGATAATAGCCTGATGGTGCTTTTCAATGACTATCTGCTCATCCTCATCCCGCTTTATATCCTTGCCGTTTATCTTGGCCCGGGTGTATTTACCCTGCCGCATAGTGCCGATATAAAAATCGTTGTCCAGAATCCCCTGCACAGTGACTATGGCCCATGCTGCCTTTATCTCCCGGCGGCAGGTCTCCCCCGCCGCTTCCTTGCGCATCTGCTCTGACATTCTGGGCGTAGGGATGCCCTGGTCGGTCAGGTAGTTTGCTATCTTCTTATAACCCCAGCCCTCGTTGTTATAGAGTTCAAATATCCGGCGCACAATGTCCGCTTCAGTGGGGACTATCTCAAACTCACGTCGCTTGTTGACCGTATAGCCATAGGGCGCGGCGCATATCCACTGTCCGTCTGCCTGACGGCGCTTGATGACATTGCGCACCTTTTTGGAAGTATCGGTCACCGGCATTTCGTTTATCAGGAACTGGAACTGTATCTTCAGCCAGTCGTCATCGTTGGGGAAGTCTATCCCGTCGCCGATGGAGATAATGCGCACGCCGGCGTCGCGCAGGTCCTCCAGTTCCACAAGGCCGCGGCTGTTGCGGCGGGAAAAACGGGAAAAGTCCTTGACCACAAGGATGTCATACTTGTGGCTCATGAGGCCACGACGCATCTTCTGGTATCCCTCGCGCTGTTCAAAGGTGTAGCCGGAGCGGTCCCTGTCCTCATAGAAGCTCAGCGTGCTGTCCGGGAATTTATGTTTAATGAAATCCTCAATGATGGCCTTCTGGTTCTCGATGGACACATTGTCCCGGTCCAACTCATCATCCACGGATATACGGGCGTAACCTGCAATGTCAAATTTTTCTATCAACCTTATTACCTCTTGTGTGATATTTTACAGATAACATTGTACTATAAATTATAGTATATTGCAACTTTGCTTTTCTGTCTGATTTTGGCATATTAAAAAGAGAAACTCGCTTTAAGCAAAGTTAAAGCGAGTTTCTAAAATTTTAAGACGAGCTTCTCAGATTTTAAAACGAGTTTCTCTTACAAATCTCAGTGTTCCAGGGCCCGCTGCTTGTCCCGCTGCACCTGCTTTTGTGCGCTGAGCTTCCGGTTATAGGCCAGAAGGTCAAGGGTTCCCTGATACAGGTCCTTCTCGCCGGATTCAAACACAGCCACCATGTACTTTTTCTTCTTGTATTTGTCGAAGACGACTTGCAGACTGTCGCGGATTTGCTTGTCGTTTTTCTCCGCATTGCTAAGCCAAATCTCCACTATCTGCACATCATCCTTGACGTTCATTTCCAAATAGCGTCACACTCCTTTGCTGGTATTATTTTCCTCATATTTGTCGGTTCTTATTCAATGTTTTGCTCTTTGCCGCCTGCAAAAGCTCCGGCGGCAGACCCTCTACAGCTTTTCTCAGCTTGTCCAGCTCCTTTATGGTCTGCTTAAGCTCAAGCCTGCGCAGAAAGCCCTCGTCTGACAGAGTGGCCACGCTTTCTTCCAACTGTGCTTTTTCCTTAAGCAGCTCTTCATAAAGCTTGTCGTAGCTTTTTAGCTTCGTGCTCATGGCCTCCACCCCGGGCATGTAGATATCCAGCAGCAGCTCCAGTTCCTCCGCCTTTGCCTTTTTATTGAAGGGATTAGTATCCGCCATCAGCTGCATTATCTGCTCCCTTTGCGTGCTCAGCTGCACAGCCTCCTTGAAAAGCCGGGGCGGTATGTGGCTGCGCCCTGTCTTTGAGGCACTCTCACCCCGCTCAAGCTCCGGGTATTTTTCAACCATGTGTTTAAAGAATTCGTCCTGCCACCAAGTCAGTTTCTTCTTGTTGCCCAGTATCTCCTTGGCGCTCAGCCGCTTGTCCTGGGTCAGCGGCACAAAGCACAGGTGCATATGGGGCGTCTTTTCATCCATATGTACAACGGCAGAAATCATGGTCTCTCTGGCCTGATACTTCTCCATAAATTCAAGTGCATGGGAGAAATATTCCTGGATGTGTTCCAAGCTTTTCCCGCTGAAAAACTCTGGGCTTGCGGTAATAAGGGTCTCCACCACCCGCACGCTGTCTGAGCGTGTACGGCATCCGGCTTCGGCTATCTGCCTTTCCGCCTCCGCCCGGTACTTTCGCCCGGGGCTTATCAGATGGATATTGTCCTTGCTACGGCTCAGGTCCACATCCGGGTTACTGGCATACTTCTCTTTGCTACGTTCATTGTGGGCTTCGATGTGGCTTATCTCCGGCCCCTTGTATTTGGCAAATCTCAAAATTCCGTACTGCGCTTTCATTCATTCCCTCTTGAAGTGCAATTAATCTATCCGTTCCATCCCTGCCATCCCGAGGGGATAGATAGGATGGAGAAAATCAAGTTTGTGTTCAAATCGCCGCCGGCCTTATCAGCGCCTCTATGCCCCAGAAGCCGTTGACCTGCTTTCCCATGGTATTGCTGATATGGTTGTCATGCTCAAGTCCAAACTCCTCTGCGTGCTTTTTCAGCGTCATGCTCAGTGTCCTTGCCGACAGGGGCTTGTATGTATTGTCGCTGCACCACATGCAGTAGATGGCGTACAGCTCTGCCGAGGTTATGGCGCAGTCAGCTTTCAGGCGTATATAGCCCTCTGAGCGGAGAAACAGCTGAATATTATCAGCGTTTCGGCGCACCTCCTCCCGGTTATCCCGGGCTCTGCTGCTTTCCGTGAAGCGGTACTTGTTTCTCCGCAGCCGCTTCAGCCCCTCAAGGCACCAGAGAAATATCCCCTCCGTCTCAGCACAAAGCTTGTCCGCCAGAAAAGGATCATCCTCCCGTTCTGGCGGTTTCTTTTTCACCGTCAGAATCAGCTGCCTGCGGTAAAAGCCGTCCGAGTGGTCATATAAGGACTGCAAATCTCCGTTGGAAAAAGCCATAAAACGCACATACATCTCCCCCTGATAGCTCTGCTCGCCTTTGCGTTCAAGGTCCATAGGCACCTCCGCCGTTATCAGGCTTTTGAGATAGTGGGTGGATTTAAGCGCCTCCAGCTTCATATCATCGTCCACCATCACAAGCTCATGCTCAAGGTCCGCCCTTGCAAAGGGACTGCGCTCCACCTTGGCAATGCTGCCGTTTTTCAGATTGCTTCCGAAGATGGCCTGCATCACAACGCCAATGCGGCTTTTGCCTTCGCCGCCGTTTCCCTTTATAAGCAGCATGGTCTGTCCCCGGGTTGTGGGTATAAGACAGTAGCCCATGAATTCCTGCAAGGTCAGTATGTCCTCCGGATCCAGAAGTTCACGCAAAAAGCGCAGCCATGTCTCAGGCCGCGCGGCATTAGGGTTGTAGTTCACCGGCAAGCGGTTGCGGCAGAATTCCTTGTTCTGGGTAAATTTGCCGTCCAGATACAGTGTCCCGTTTTTCAGGTGCAGCCTGTCCTCGTGTACCGGCAGCTCCGGCGCATATGCCTCCAGCCGCAGCATCTCCAGAAGAGAAGATGCGCGTTTTGCAAGGCCGGTAGTCATAAAAGGCCGCAGCGCTTCATATATTTCTTTACGGATACTTTCTTCATCGTGGATCCGTCCATCCACGGAAAAGAACTGTCCGCCCACGCTGAGCATCGGATGCTTTTTCAAAAAGTCCTCACAGAAAGCTACCTCGTTCAGTGTATTGTTTTCAAACCAAAAGGGGCGCGCCGCCTCACATGCATTAGCGTGCATGGGCACGCTCCTTTGGTGCTGCGTTATAGCCCGCGTGCAGTTGTTTTACAACGCTAAGCCGATCCCGTGCATCGCCTGTTGCCAGGGCATCCAGCATGCACTCGGTTTTCTCCAGCTCCCGGCACAGATCTGCAAGCTGCAAATCCTGATCCAAAAGCGGCGGACTCTTCAGCTTTGTTCTCAGCCTTCGTCGATGCTCCAAGAGTTTCAGGTAAGCCTTTTCTTCCGCCTGCAGCACGGACAAGCGGGGCTTGGTTTTCGTCTTCGGGTATGTACCAGATATTATCCCGAAATCTGCTGCAAGCTTTTCGGCCGCATCCGGCTTGCTCAAGTCATATAGCTGCGCCACAAAATCAATGACATCGCCGCCGGCACCGCAACCAAAGCAATAATAAAAATCGCTGTTCAATTTAAGACTCGGACAGCGATCAAGGTGGAAGGGGCATGTCGCCATGCCGTTTTTCCTTAGGGCTACACCGTAGTGTTCCGCCGCTTCCATTAGCGGAATCTTGTTTTTTACGCTTTCATAAATGTTTATAGGCTTTCCTCCTTTTTGTTTTTTCGCCGCGAAAACCCAAAAAAATGCGTTTCACGGTGAAATGTATTTTTTCTTCCTCGAATCAGACGGCGGCAGGCAAATGCCGCTCCATAGGTTTTCCCTCCCTCCATGCTCATGGCGGGGCGCCCTGCTCTGTGATGTGCAGCCGGCGCAAGTATCATTGTCCCCATATACGGCTCGTGGCCAACCGCTCTTGCTTAAGCAGTCTGCGGCGCTGGTGTTTGTCGCAAGCGCACCCGCCGCCCGGCTCCCCGTATATGGAATGTATCTGTTCTTTGTATTCAGTTGTAGGCACGTTCCCCCTACTATAGCTTTATATTATGAACAATTATTATTTCTCCCCAAAACCAGTGTTAAACCTCTAAAACTAGTGATATTTCGTATTAATATTTCATTTTCCGCTGTGGCGGAACGAGGGCTGTATATACCCTTTGCGCACTGCTGAAGCAGCTCTGCTGCTTCAGCCTCGCCTCGATTGGCAGCTGTGCAAAAACTTTTACCATCCGCATTCTCGGCAAAAAAGAGCATAGGAAAACCTGTCGGTTTTCCTATGCTCTTTTCACGTCACAGAAAACTCCCGCGCCTTGGCGCGTTCCTTTTCTGCGCCGCTGTGCACAAAAGGTATAACACACTAGACTTTGCAAGCAAAATCGTGTGCCGCAGGGTGCTCCCAGCGTTTAATAACATATAGCTTATATTTTCGCATAATTTGTGGGACTTACCAAAAGTGAGGCGTGGCTCTAATTTATTGCTTTTTCTCTGTTTTCTCTTTTGCCCTATCCTTAACGAGAACAAATCCTGTCGTTGCAAATATCATCAGGTTTGAGATAAATCCTACAACGTTATAAATGGAAAGATGAAACACCGCAAACATCAGCACGCACACAAGAAAAGATTTCTTTAAGGCCCTTTCGTTGTCTTTAAAACGAAAAACTGCGATAGTATACTGAAAGTTTGCCAGCACAGGAAGATATCCCATAAGACCTATATTGTTAAAGCAAATACCCAAAACAACGCCAACAATAGCCACAGTCCATTCTATAGCTTTATTTTCCACCTTTTTGATAGCCAGAAAATTACGAAGAATGCTTACAGCGTTCTGTACTGAGCCGCTATATCCTTTAAGCACCACAGTACCGGCAAACCAAAAAACTTGGGCAATGCTCTGCATAACAAGCACTCTTCTGGCCGTTTTAAGTGTAGCGCTAACAGCCTCTGACAGCATTCCAAAAAGACTAAATAGGTTTCCAATGATTATGCCAGTATTCATTGTTTACGTTTTTGAATTGCTATTTGTAGTTACCAAGCCACTCCAGTCAAACAGTAAAGGTATTTTTTACCGCTGGACTCTGCCAGAGGCATTACCTCCAGCCAGGGATTCAACCTCCGCTACGCTCATGAGATTGAAGTCATGCTCGATAGTGTGCTTGAGGCAGGAGGCTGCAACAGCGAAGTTGATGGAGTCCTGATTGTTCTTGCCTACAAGCTGACTGTAGATCAGGCCGCCGCCGAAACTGTCGCCACCGCCCACACGATCCACAATATGGATGCGATATGTGGGGGAGAAAACTGCCTCACCGTTTTCGTAGAGCATTGCTGCCCAGTCATTGTCGTTTGCAGAGATGCTGCCGCGCAGGGTGATGGCAACCTTCTTGAAACCGAAACGTTCGCTTAGCTGCTTTGCAACAGAGATGTAGCCCTGATGGTCGATCTTACCAGCGTTTATATCAGTGTTCTCAGCTTCGATTCCAAATACATCCTTGGCATCCTCTTCATTGGCGATGCAGACATCAACATAGGGCATCAGCTTGCTCATAACCTCGTTGGCCTGAGCGCTGGTCCACAGCTTCTTGCGGAAGTTAAGGTCGCAGGAAATGGTAACTCCCTTTGCCTTTGCAGCCTTGCAGGCCTCAAGGCAGATCTCGGGCAGCTTGCCGCCCAGCGCAGGGGTGATACCGGTCCAGTGGAACCAGTCCACGCCCTCAAAGATGGTGTCCCAGTCAAAATCCTCGGGCTGGGCCAGAGCAATGGCAGAATTTGCGCGGTCATAGATAACCTTGGAAGCGCGCTGGGATGCACCCTTCTCGCAGAAGTAGATACCCAGGCGTTCACCGCCGCGGACCATATATTTAGTATCAACGCCGTAGTGGCGCAGTGCATTCACTGCGCACTGGCCAATCTCGTGTGCGGGAACCTTGCTGACAAAACCGGCATCCAGGCCGTAGTTTGCCAGAGACACGGCAACATTGCACTCACCGCCAGCATAGCTTGCTTCAAACTTGTCTGCCTGTACAAAGCGCAGGTATCCCTCGGGATTGAGGCGCATCATGATTTCGCCGAAAGTAATTACTTTTGCCATAATATTTCCGCCTTTCTAATTACTGAGCATTCTTTACGATATCTACAAGGGTTCTGGCTGCCTCAGTGAGCTTGTCATACTCACCGGCCTCGATCCATGCCTTCTTGGCAAGGTTGCCACCGATACCAAGACCGGAAGCACCGGCATTCAGAAACTCTTTTGCGTTCTTTTCATTGACACCACCCACAGCCATCATTGGAATATGGCTCAGGGGTGCCCTGACAGCCTTCATATAACCTACTCCCAGTTCGCCGATGGGGAAAAGCTTTACGAAGTCTGCACCGGCATTATAAGCCACCTTGATTTCGCTGGGAGTCATTGCGCCGGGCATGGATACAAGACCCAGCTCACGGGTCTTTTCGATGACAGCCACATCTGCATCAGGGGAAATAATGAAGGCGCCACCGGCCTTTGCGGTCATCTCAACCAGCTCAACACTGGTGACAGTGCCGGCACCGACAAACATTCTGCCTTCGTATTCATTGGCAAGAGCTCCTATGGCATCGGCAGTCTTCTGCCAACCGTCAGGATTCTTCTGGTCATAGGTAATCTCCATCAAACGGATACCGCCCTCATAGAGTGCCTTTGCCACAGCATGGCACTGTTTGGGTTCAGCACCGCGAACAATGGCAATTATTTTTTCTTTCTTTATCCATTCAAGAACTTTTTCTCTCATTTATTTCACTCCTTAGTTATCTATGTACTCAAGGTCGCATCTCACAACAGCATCTGGTAAAGCGATGTAATAATGGGCATTGTGAAAATGCATAGCAGAACACTTGTCGTAGTAAGAACGCCCGCGTAGCTTGCCTCACGATCAAAAAGCTGTGCCATCTGCATAATGGTTGTTCCTACCGGAGCAGATGCAGACAACAGGGAAATCAATAATATGCTCTCGGCCTGAGGGTGTATTTTTGTAAGACCTGTAATTGTAAAAAGCAAAACAACGATAAGAGGGAGCAGCACGAGGCGCAAAAAACAGACGAGAAAAACCCGTTTATTATATAGTTCTTTAAATTCCACCTCTGCCAACAACATTCCAAGGCAAAGCATGGTAAAAGGCCCAACTGCCAGACTGAATGAAGATATTGTTTCAGCAAGGATCCTTGGCAAACGAATATTACCGAAAAAAATTATAAGTCCAACTGCAGCTACGATAATATTGCTGTTGAGCAAAATTTTTTTCCACTCTATTTTTTTCTGGCCTGAAAACCGGATACGGGTATATGTCCAGTTCAGCACAAGCTGTGTAAGCATAAACGCACTTACATAGATTACCCACTCGCTTCCTAAACAGTAGGCAACTATCGGCATGATCAGTCCGCCGCCGTTGGAGAAGATAGAGGCGCCTTCTTCTACCCTGCTTAGTTTCATAGGCCGGCAAAGAAGTCTAACTACAGGAATAATAACAATATGTACCAGAACCGCTGCGAACAATGCAAGCAGCAAACCGGAAACGCGATCCGGTGTTCTCTCGATGTGCATACCATCTATCAAAGCACAGGGGATAATTATATACAGCGTTAACTTGGACAGAACTTCGCTGCTGGTGCTTTTAAGGATTTTCAGCTTAACCAGCAAAAGCCCCATGAACATCATGAGAAACATGGAGGCGATTTTCTGAATCAGTAAAATACTAATTTCCATATAAAGCCACCTTAAACTGATTTTTAGCAAAGAAGGAGACTAACGAGTCTCCTTCTTACATAATTCCAAATGTTGAGAATGCTTCTACCGTGGACATTCCTGCGCGAATAGCATCCGCTACTTTATTTTCACCCATAACCTTTTCGTAAGCCTTTTCTATAATTTCATTTTCAAAGGCTTTCGGAATTACAAGCACGCCATCAATATCGCCAAAGATAATGTCGCCCGGCTCAACAGTTACTTCGCCAAAGCGTATAGGCACACGGTATGCAGTGACCTTTCCCCGAACGCCCTGGTCCTGAGCATAGGATCCGGCGCTGAACACAGGCATGCCCATTTTTAAAAGGCCTCGGGTATCTCTTATGTATCCATTCACCACAAAACCCGCAGCTTTGAGATATGATGCCCTTGTGGCCATCAGCTCTCCTGCTAGGGCATAGTTGTATGAAGATCCGGAGCAGATATATACTTCGTCTTCTTTAAGATCGTCCAGAGCTTCAAACATAATGCCGAAAGCCTTGTCAAACGCCGGACTGTCTTGAGCTACGTTTTCGATATCTGACTCCTGTACAGTCATTGCCCTGCCCACAATAATCATATCTTCTCTCAGCGGGTGGATGCAGGCCGGCAAAAACTGGTGGCAAAGGCCCATTGTATCCATGATATCCCCTACCACAGCTGTGTAAAGATTTTTACGTATTGCGTCAAAAAGTTCTCTGTCGTTTTCCCAATACATGAAATGCACGCTTCTTTCTGCGGCAAACCATTCTTAAGCATCTTATGCTGAGGCCAGATTGGAAATAGCCTCCTTCTGGTGAACATGCAGATGGTTCACCAGCATCTCTTCGGCATTGTCAGGATCTCCTGTACGTATGGCGTCCAGCATTTTTTGATGCCACGCTATTGAATTTTTTGCCGTCTCATAAAAAATTTCACCAACACCCATAGACTTGGTTCTGATGGAGTGAATTATCAGCTGGAGATTATCCATTGTAGAGATAATTATATTGTTATGCTGATTCTGATAAATCGTTTCATGGAAAGAGTAGTCTGTGAGCATGTATTCTACAAGCAGCCCCTTTTCCAGGCAGGTTTTGGACTCATCAATTATATTCTGCAGCTTGTCCAGCGCTTCCTGGGATGCCTCCTTGACAAAGTTGCGTATGGCACAGGATTCCAGTGCAATACGAACTTCAACTATCTCAAGAATCATTTCATCGGTAATTTCGCGAATAAAATAACCTTTCCAGTACTCTTTTCTTATAACACCGGTTTCTACAAGGCGGAAGAGAGCCTCTCGCACAGAAATACGGCTAACGCCGATTTCCTGAGCCAAAAGCTCGTCATTGAGTCTCTCTCCCTCTTTCCACTCCCCGGAAAGGATCTGCTTCTTTATGTATTCGTATACCTCTTCGGCTTTGCTGGCTTTGTACATAATTTTCTCCAATAAATTTTAAATTTAACATGCGGAGAGCGTATCACCTTTTCGGGAAAAAATCAAGATATTCAGGCAGTTTTAGAGGGCTGCCCACATTTCAATTTCAATTTTGAATGTATTGAGTAGCTTGCTGCCCACAACGGTCCTCACGGGGAAGGGCTTTGGCATAATCTCGGAATAAACCTTGTTGAATCGAGGCCACTCCTCCAGATCGGTCATAAAGGCATTGACCTTAAACACATTATCAAAAGTGCACCCGGCTTTTTCGAGCTGGGCTTTGCAGTTTTCAAGAGTTTTTATGGTCTGTTCCTCGATGGTTTCACCAATGACATTTCCTTCCATATCAAGGGGAGCCTGGCCGGAAATGACTACGAGTTTGTTTATTCCAGTAATCTCAAGCACAGGGGAATAGGGACCTGCAGTAACATGCTGTACTGCTCCTTCGGGGACTGACTTCATCTCATCTTCTCCTTATCGTTGATCATTTTATAAACACTTAGGACATATGCTGCTTCTTCGCTGTTTAGACAGAACGGATTGACATAGAGACTGCCGTTCTCAACTATAGAGAATATAGCTCTGTCAAGATTCAGCATCATGTCACAGACAGTCTCATGGCTGAGACCGGGCTTGGTGATAATAAGCTTTGCCCGGGGGAGAGGCTGACCCGCCTCGTTGGGATAGGAACGCTCAAAGCGGAATACATCGTCGTCACCAAAGGCTTCCACAAAGGTCTTCACCATGTTTTCGGCATATTCGCGGCGAGCGTCTTCATCATGCTCAACATACTGCTTCACTGCCACATAGATCCCTGCCAGTTCTTCTCTGCCGACCTTATGCATACGTCCGATGCCGTAATTGGGGAAGTTATTCACTTCAACCCAGTCAAGCAGGAACTTTTTGCCCAGCATAAGGCCAGTTGTCTGGGGACCTTTCAGGTCCTTGCCGCCACTGAAGCATACGGCAGCAGCGCCAAGCTCTTCGGTAAAGTACCAGAGATTCTTCTTGGGAGGCAGCTGAGCTGCGGCATCGACTACCACAGGCACATCATATTTTTTGCAGATAGCCAGGGTTTTGTCCAGCTCCAGCGCTCCGGGAGGAACCCAGCCGCCATTGGTGCTGGGAAGATACAGCAGACCGGCGGTCTTGTCGTTAATAGCATTTTCAAGACCTTCTTCAGTGATCATGTCGATGTTGTTTGGATAGCCAAGTTCCACCAACTTCACACCAAGAAGCTCAAGGCCACGGTCATAGGGATTTCTGTGGGCTCGGAACATGATTATCTCAGTAGAAGCGATGTCTTCTTTGGAGATGTATCTCAGCGGCTTTCCGAATTTTCTTGAGACACAGGCTGCCATGCTCAGATAAACACCGACAATAGCGCCGGCAGTAACAACTGCTGCCTCGTTACCGGTGAGTTCCGCCAGCTTCTTATGAACCGCGATCTGCATTTCGCGTATGCTCACATGGTTGGCCGCTGCCTGTCGCATGGCTTCAAGAGCCTCAGGAGACATTTTGGAGCCGCCCACAACAGTGTAAGTACCGGCTGAATTAACCAGCTTTTTTACACCCAGTTCATCATAGATGTCATACATATGATATATCCTCCTTCAACGCTCAGACATATCTGGTAGGAAGAACATATGCTTCCTTTTCGGGGAAGAAGCCGTAGAGCTTGGGCAGTTCCTGCCAGGGGGTACCGGCACGAGCATTAAGATCCCATACAATTTCGCCGGCACGGAAAGTCATTTCGCACTCTATCTTGCGGCTTGCCTCAATACGTCCGCCCGCATTGTCCTGATAGCCAAACTTGCCTTCAAGCATATTGAACACAGCAATATCAGCTTCGCTTCCCACACTGAGAGTACCAACATCACCAAGGTCAAGCATTTTTGCAGGCTCAATGGTAGCTCTTCTGAAAAGCTCGGAAAGGGGCATGTCACAGCAGGCAAGCATTTTGGACAGCACATTGGTCATGCTTATAGCATAGGAGTTAATGCTCAGTGCGTGAAGATCGGTAGAGAATGTATCGGGTAAGAATCCCTGTGCCATGGCCGGTATACCGTTGCGCATGACGTAGCTGCCGCATCCATGACCGAGGTCAAAGCGGATACCTCTTTCACGGGCCTTCCAGAGATACTCATACACCTTGCCATTTTCATCAATAACAGGGACAGGTCCGCGAAGACAATGGGTAGAAATATCACCGGGATCAAGTCTCTCCATTACAAGCTCATCATAGGGACGCTCTTTCTTGAAAACGCCGAAATCAACCATAATAGGCTTGTTAAATACCTTCTGCACTTTCTTTGCGTAGTCCAGATCACGCCAGTCCTTGCCCTCATAGTGAGCAATCTTGATGCCTTTTATTACATCGGCATTCCGCTGGGCACATTCTATAAAAGAATCATAGTCATTGCGTTCAGGGAACTGTTCTACCATCAGAGATGACATGCCATAGTCTGCAATGTTCAGCAAGGCAAATATCTTCAACTTTGAGCGGTTAATAACGGTGGCTCTGAAATGGTCGAAGTTATAGCTGCCTGAGCTGCCCACATCCACACAGGTAGTGACACCTGCAGGGAAGCAGACATAGTCGGGCTGGATACTGTAGTCACCTGACCATGCCTTGGGAATCTGACTTGTGTAGTAGCAGTGCAGATGAGCATCAACAAGGCCGGGAGTTACATACAAGCCGGTCACATCGATTACTTTTTCAGCATCTGCGGCGTTGAGATTTGCAGAAACAGCTGCAATCTTACCCTGCGCCACAGCCACATCAGCCACGCTGTCAATTCCGTTTGCCGGATCGATTACATGACCGTTTTTCAGCAAAAAATCGAACTTCTTCATACTATTTACCCCTTTCAGTTAAGAAGGTTAGGCAGGAACAGAGAAACCTCGGGGAAGAACATCAGGATGACATAAACTACCATGAATATAGCCAGCAGGGGGACTGTGTACTTCATAATTTTTACGATATCCACATCTGCAATTCCCATAGCGATGTAGAGGTTGATGCCAACGGGAGGAGTGACGTTAGCCACCATACATCCGAAGGTCATGACAATACCGAAGTGGACGGGAGAAACACCCATGGACTTCAGGATAGGCAGGAACAGAGGAGTGATAATGAGGATGATGGGGGCAGAGTCAATAAACATGCCGGCGATAAACACGATAAAGATTATGAAGAGCATAATCATATTGGGGTTATCAGTGATACCCATGATCCACTGCTGCAGCATCTGAGTGGTCTGGCTGATAGTCAGCAGCTTGCCGAGCGCAATAGCCATGGCGACAATGATAAGGATGCCGCCGACAGTCTTACAGGTCTTCTTGAGAGCAAGCACCGCAGCCCCCCAGGAGAGTTCACCGTAAATGAACTTACCCACAATAAAGGCGTAAACCGCGGCAATAACAGCACACTCAGTAGCGGTGAAGATACCGGAGTAGATACCGCCAAGGATGATAACAGGGGTAAAGAGAGCCCACTTTGCATCCCAGAATGTGCTGCCGATCTCTTTAAATGAAACCTTGTCGTCGGGCTGGGCAGAGTCCACCTTGGTGACATAGGCATAGATGGTATTGGCAACAATAAGGGCAACCGCCATAATGATACCGGGGGCAAAGCCTGCCATGAACATGTCTGTGACAGAAACCTCAGCTGCCAATGCGTAGATTATCATGACAACAGAAGGAGGTATCATTGCGCCCAGAGTACCGGCCACGGCTGCCAGAGCGCCGGCATAACCGCGGGGATACTTGCGGTCGATCATCTCAGGAACCATCATGCCGCCGATGGAGGCAGTGGTTGCAGAAGCAGAGCCGCTGATTGCGCCGAAGAAAGCACAGGCAGCGACCATGATGCTGCCAAGCTTACCAGGGATGCGTTTGAAAAGGCTGGAGGCAAAAGAAACAAGACGCTTGGACAGGCCGCCAGTCTCCATCAGATTACCGACCAGAACAAACAGAGGTATAGAAATAAAAGTAAAGCTGTCAATTCCGGTATAGGCAGACTGAGCCACAACAGTGAGAGGAACATCCAGCAGCAAGGCAAACACCATGGTAGATGCACCCAAAGAGATGGCAACCGGCATGCCAAGGAAGGTCAGCACAAGAAAGATGATAAATACAGTTAAGGCTTCCATTATTTGCTGTCTCCTTTCATCAGCTTTTTCACATCCTGAGCAACAAGGATGATAAATGCAATACCCATCAGGAAGAAGCAGAAGCTCTCAACACCGTACATAAACCCCATAGGGATGTCCAGTGCAGCAGATCTCTGGTCAACCTTCAGCGCATTTCTGACAAGGAAAGTAGCAAGATATGATACATAGAACATGACACCAGCAGAGGCAAGGTCCAGCAGCATATCAAGAGCAGCCTTGAGCTTACCCTTGACAGCAAAGTCTATTATCTCCACGCGGATTGCGCTTCTGGTTCTGATGGAATAAACCGCGCTAAGATATATAAGCGTGATAACAAAGTCTCTTACAAGTTCTTCAGACCAACTCAGGGAAGTGTTGAGCACGTAGCGGAAAAATACCTGTAAGAAGGCTACTATGGTCAGAGCCACAAGCAGGACACAGCATATTGTCATGTCTATGTCTTTCAAATATTTTTTTAATTGTTTCACTTTTGAATATCCCTTCTTTTTCCTGGTAATATGTGGACCATTACGCTCGACAAGAGGGCAGAGATATCTCTGCCCTCTTTCATTTAAGTATTATTTTTACTTTACCAAAAGGGAGAGATTAGTAGCCGAGGATGTCCATCAGCTGGTTGAACAGCTCTTCGTTGGATTCCTTGCCGTACTTTTCGATAACATCGTAGCCCTTCAGGAACAGAGCGGTCTTGGTCTCGTCAGAGACATCGTTGATCTCGGTTTTGCCGGCCTCAAGGATGATCTGCTCGGACTTCTCGTTCTCTTCGATGACCTTGGTGTTCATGTAATCGCAAGCGATCTTAACGCCTTCCTTAATGGCAGCCTGCTCAACATCGGTCAGACCCTCGAAAGCGTCCTTGCCGACAACGAAGCATACCAGAGAAGGAATGTCGTTGGTCTTGGAGATGTACTTCTGAACTTCGTGGAGCTGGCTTGCCTCAATGGTGGTGAAGGGGTTGTACTGACCATCAACAACACCCTGCTGCAGAGCGGCATAGAGCTCGGTGAAGGACATTGCGATGGGGTTTGCGCCAACTGCGGTCCAGAAATCGACCAGCTGTGCGTTAGAAACTGCGCGCAGCTTGATGCCTTCCAGATCCTCAGCATTTACGATGGGACGGACATTGTTGGAAATGCAGGTGAAGCCGAGGGTACCGAAGCCGAAGCCAAGGAAACCGTCATCTTCCAGAGTTGCGAGCAGAGCCTGGCCCCACTCACCGCCGAGAACCTCGTTCAGCTGATCGTAGTCCTTGAACAGGTAGGGAGAAGAGAAGAAGTTAAAGCTGGGCTCGAAGTTGCAAAGGACGCCAGTGCCGGTGGGGCACATCTGGACAACGCCCTGCTGGATCAGTTCGAGAGCTTCCTTGTCGTCACCAAGCTGGTTGTTGGGGAAGATCTGGATGTCTATGCTGCCGTTGGTAGCTTCTTCAACGTACTTTTCCATTTCCTTAACAGCTGCTACTTCAAAGTGAGTCTCAGCAACGCCACAGGAGATCTTGTAGACCTTTGCTTCAACTTTGGGTTCTGCTGCTTCAGCTGCAGGCTTGCTTTCAGCTGCAGGTGCACTGCTCTGGCCACATGCAGCCAGGGAGAAGATGCATACAAGTGCAAGAATGAGCGCTATGATTTTTTTCATCTTTAGGTTCCTCCTATTAAAAGATGGTTTTATTATGCACTCAAAACTTTTTGTTGTAAACATTTAAATTTTAAATTTAAAATTTTTGTGCGATTGCATAATTTTACTTCGACATATTTGTGTAAAAACCCCATGAGATTATTGCAAATAATCTCATGGGGTTAACTGCTTTTTGCCTACAGAATCATATCGTCCACATCATTTAATTTGATTAAATAATACTTTTTGTTGGCACCATCAAAAAAACGGCCAAAATTCAATAACCCTTATGTACTACCCATCCCTACTCGCTTTTCCAGTTCCATCATCGCAACGCAAAACTGCTCCCACGGTGACAACGTTGTCTGTGAGGGGTCACCCTCGCGGATACGCATGGTGCGGCGGATTTCCTTGGGTATAACCACGCGGCCCAGATCATCTATCCTGCGAACTATCCCGGTTGCTTTCATATATTTTTCTCCTTATTTTACAATTTCTGATGCTATTATCTGTAAACAGGAGAAAATTATTCTGCAATTAAAACTCAAACAAAAAGCCGCAGACTGATCAAATCAGTCTGCAGCCTTTTGCGCGGAATTCTCTGGCCTGCTCGGTGGTGGGCCAGGTGAAGTAGCGGCCTTCTTCTATGTTATTGGGTCGGGACTGAACTGTGCCGGCCTCGATTTCCTGTATGGCCTGAACGATAAGCTCACCGCCCAGGGTCTTGGTCTTTTCCATCAGCTGGAACATGGACCTGCAGTCGGAGATATCCACGCTGCCCTGCTTGATGATGGCGCCATCGTCAATCTTTGCGCTCATATAATGCACAGTGGCGCCGCCCAGCTTTTCGCCGTTGAAGATGTACCAGAAGGAGGGCAGGCAGCCCCGGTAGTCCGGCAGCAAGGAGCCGTGCACGTTTATGATGCCATGCTTTGGAATGCTCAGCAGCTCCTCCCTGATAATCTGGGGCGCGGAGAAGGAGATGATCAGATCGGGCTGAAGCTCTCTTATATGCTGGACATAGTCCTTGTTATTACTGTCATTTATAAGCCTGTGGGGAACCCCCATGGCCTTTGCCACGTCGCGAACTGAGCAAAAGCCCTGGCACAGCTTGTAGCCACAGGCACGGTCGGCATATTTCTGCACTTCGCGGGCAATGGTCTTCACACCCATCCTGGCGCACTGCATAAAGCCGAACCACTTGTAATAGTCAGAGAGTCTGTTATCCATGGCAGACTTGCAGTCCACCTCCACCACCTCCAGCATATTACAGACCTGTGCGGCCTTGAAAATATTCCGGGGAATAAAGAACCTGTCGTTCTGGGTCATTACCACAACTTTTAACTTTTCGCTCATAAACATGACCCCTTTTCTCAGTTTTCTGCCTTTTCGGCAAGGCCTATAAGCTCATTCAGGATTTTCTCCGGCTGCTTGCCAAGCACAGTATAAACAATGCAAAGCACCGTATACCATATCCACTTGATGTCGCCGGCCAGGCTCATGTGGTTCACGTAGTAGAGATCCAGCTGCAGCCTTGTGGGCAGCACCAGCTTTTCATAGTCCTCGGCATCCTCTATATTGTCGCCGTAGATATAGTCATACAGGGCGGAGGGGCCGGTTAGTCCGGCGGTTTCTCTGGAAACCTGAGCATATTTCCCCGCTCTGACCACGGACATCTGGTCCACAGCGGCAGGTCTGGGGCCCACAATACTCATAGTACCCTGAAAAATATTTATCAGCTGAGGCAGCTCGTCAATCTTGGTCTTGCGTATAAACTCGCCAAAGGGAAAAATCCTGTCCTCATCACCGCGGAAAACAGCCTCATTGGCCTTGCCCTGACGCATGGAGCGGAATTTATACATCTTAAAAACCACATCGTCCTTGCCCACGCGGTTTGCAAGATAGAAGGCAGGGCCGGGGTCGGAAGTCTTTATACCGATCAGCGCCACAAGCCACAGAGGCGAAGTGATGATCATGCCAAGGCCGCTCAGCACGATGTCGATACTGCGCTTTATGAATCTGTACACCTTTACTCCCTCCAGAACACACATTCAAAGGCTTCTGCATAGTTGCAGCCGGCCTGAGCGCCGCGCAGTGCGGCCAGCCCCTCGATAGCCTCCCGGCTGCGGGGGTGGGGGTAGGGGCGCATTACACCCTTGTACTCTTCAAGCGCTTTCAGCTTAAGCTCCACGCCCTCCTTGCCCACCTCGATAAAGTAGTTGGGCACAAAGCGATCAGCCGCAGGGTCAAGGGACCACTCGGTGCTGGAGAGCACCTCCATATACATCAGCCTTTTCAGGGCCGGGATATTTTCCCTGCGCTGGAAAAGGCGGCAGGCAGCCTGCACAGCATGGCTTGTGACCCGGTGGTCATCATTGGTATCAGAGGGGTGATGGGTGATAATGGCATCGGCTCCAAAATCCTCAATGCACTTTTCGATAAACTGCACCAGATCCAGATGTGCAACGGTGTTCATCTTTATATTCGGAAAATCCGCATGATAGGTCTTCTCCACGCCCAGCATAGCCAGAGCCTTTGCCTCATCCTCGCTCAGCGTGTCGGAGAGATTTGCCCTTGCGGCAGCTTTGCCTACCATGATGCACAGGGCAACATTGTGCCCTTCCTGTATAAGCTTGTGGAGGCTTGCGCCTGCGCCCAGAACCTCGTCATCGGGATGGGCTACGACCAGCAGATAATTCATCTCATATCCCCCTGTGTTAAATTCTCGTATATTTTATAATAACAGATATATTCTCAGATATCAAACCTAAATGCGGCTTTACTTTTCTGAGGGCATGCAGTATAATCATCGGGCCTTAAAGCAACATTATCAACGAGGTATAATATGAAAAGCAATATTTATAAAGGTTATATATACGCAATTTTAAGCGCTGTCATCTTCGGCTGCATGCCGCTGATGGCAAAGTACATATACGCAGACGGAGTAAGCCCCATGGCTCTGGTTTTCCTGAGGAACCTGCTGGCCCTGCCCTCATTGGCAATCCTTGCCTGGATGCAGTGCAAAACTCTCTCGGTGCCCCGTGCCTCTCTGCCCTCCATGGGCCTTATCGCCCTGATAGGCTGCTGCGTGACGCCCATTCTGCTTTTCAGCTCCTACCAGTACATTGCCTCCGGCACTGCCACCGTTTTCCATTTTATCTATCCTTCCATCGTGGTTGTGGCCGGTATCGTGTTCCTGAAGAAAAAGGCCCAGCTTGGCAGCATCATAAGCGTGATTATCTGCTGCGTGGGTGTTGCGCTGTTCTACACTCCCGGTCAGCCGCTGGATCCTCTGGGCAGCTTTTTTGCCCTTTTTTCCGGAGTGACCTTTGCAACTTATGTACTGCTGCTTTCGTCATTCAAGCATGATGTCACAGGCTTCCTCTTCACCTTCTACCTGACCCTTATGGCAACGGTATTCACTCTCATTGCCTGCATAGTCTCCGGCAATCTGAATCTGCCCGGCAGTCTGATGGGCTGGCTGATGTGCCTCATCTTCGCGCTGCTTGTCACCACCGGTGCCGTAATGCTCTTCCAGCAGGCCACCTTCCTTATCGGCGGTGAGCGCGCCTCCATTCTCAGTACCCTCGAGCCCACCACCAGCGTCATTGTCGGCATACTGGTCTTCCATGAGGCTGTAAGCGGCCGCACCGTTATTGGCTCTGTACTGGTTATTCTGGCAAGCCTGCTCATCGCAGTGTTTGACATGAAAAGTCAGAGCAAAAATAATATTCCCGGAGGTTTTTAACATGAGCATACCCGAAACCCTGGCAAGCCTTTCCATCGGCAGTCTGGCTCTGGACCGTATTTTCCCTGCCCTGCTTACCTTCCTCGTCTGCCTTATTGTGATGAGGATTTTTGTAAAGATCAGCGTCAAGCTGCTGGATCGCTCACAGCGTATGGACGAGACTCTGCGCGGCTTCATCCGTTCCGCGATCAAAATTGTGCTGTGGCTCATCACCGCCATTATTGTGGCTGATACTCTGGGCATCCCCACCACCTCTCTGGTGGCGCTGTTCAGTGTAGCAGGTCTTGCGCTCAGCCTTTCCGTGCAAAACATCATGGCAAACCTCTTCTCCGGCATGACCCTGCTTATGACCAAGCCCTTCGCCGTGGGTGACTGGGTGGACATGGCCGGGCAGAGCGGCACAATAAAGAGCATCGGCCTTTTCTACACCGTGCTTGCCACCGGCGACAATAAGACCATCTCCATACCCAATTCCAATGTCACCGCCTCCACCGTTGTAAACTACAACGCTGAGACTCTGCGCCGTGTTGATATGATCTTCTCCGCCTCCTATGAGGACGATACCGAAAAGGTCAAGGCCGCAATTCTGGAGGCCGTCATGCAGGATGAGCGCATAGTGGCCGAGCCCGCACCCTTTGTAGGACTCAAGGAGTACAAGCCCAGCTGCATAGACTATATTCTCCGCACCTGGTGCGACAACGCAGACTACTGGGGTGTATACTTCTCCCTCAATGAGAGTGTGCGCGAAAGCTTCAAGCGCAATGGCGTACATATGAGTTATGAGCACCTTAACGTACACATGATAAAAGACTAAAAAAACACCAGCCATTGGCTGGTGTTTTTTTAGTCTCTCAAAGATGCATACTTGAAAGTGCCGCGGCAATAGCCTCGGTGCTTTTTTCGCACTGCTCGCTGTTGCGGGCACAGTACTCCTGAAACAGCACATCCATCACGATAAGCTGTGCAATCTTCGCCGGCACGGAGCCGAACTGGAAGGGCCCCTCGTTGGAGCCGCAGCGCAGCACAACATCCGCCAGGTTTGCTGCCGGAGACTTGTTGAAACGGGTCACAAGTATGGTTTTCACGCCTCTGGCTCTTGCCAGCTCCAGCTCCTGCAAGCCAAGGGTGGTGGCGCCGGAGTAGCTAAAGAGCACCATCACATCATCCTGACTCATGGATGCAGCTGCAATCATCTGCATATGGGAATCGCTGACGGCGGTGAACTTATTTGTAACATTGGAAAACAGGTGGGCAAACTCCTTTGCCATCAGCATGGAGCCACCTGCACCAAAGCAGTATACTCGGCCTGCCTTATCCAGCATTTCCACAGCTCGCTCCACATCGCTCTCGTTGACCAGCTCTATAGTCTGGTTGACAGCCTCAATGCCCATGCGGCCTATCTCCCGGCAGCGGCCGGGCAGAGTGTCAAAGGGATGCTCCTCCTTTTCCTCCGCAGCAGGTGCAGAGTGGCGGGCAAGCTCCATCTTGAAGGCGTTGAAGCCCTTGAGCCCCAGACTGCGGCAGAAACGGGAGACGGTGGCATCCGCCGTGCCGCACTCATCGGCAAGCTGGGTGATGGACATAAACTGCACCTGAGCCTGCCGGTTGAGAACATAGTCCGCTACCTTGCGTTCGGCTGCAGTGAGCTGATAATAGGAGGCGTGGATATGCTCAAATATATCTATATTCTGTTCGTTCATTCCATGGCTCCTTTACTTGTATTTTTTACTCGCCCAGAACCTCGCCCATCATCTGGTCTACGAGAATCAGGCAGCGGGGAACGTGGAAGGGACCCTTGAAGGTGGAACCCTTGCAGGCGGGCTGAGTGGGCTTGCCATCGCGGCGCAGGTAACCGTACCATTCGCCGTACTCATCGGCAAAGTAAGTCTTGCAATAGTCAAGAATCTGGTAGAAGATGTCCAGATACTTCTCGTCCCTGGTGTCGCGGTAGATCATCATGGAGGCGATAAGTGCCTCGTTGTGGGGCCACCAGAGCTTCATATCGTGCTCATAGGCCTCGGGGGGACGACCAAGGCAGTCCATAAAGTAGAGGATTCCGCCGTACTCAGTGTCCCAGCCCTTGTTGAAGGCCATGTCAAAGACCTCTATGGCTTTCTTGTGCAGCTCCTTGTCACCCACATCGTTGGCGTAGTCCATAAGGAACCAGCTGCACTCGATATCGTGGCCGGGGTTGACCATACGGCCTTCGGTGATATCCAGGCGAGTCTCGCCCTGAGGTCCGACATTTTCAAGGGTAACGCCCAGCTCCGGCTTTACATGGTAGTTGAAGATGTCAGCCACGCACTCCTTGGCGCGCTCATCATAGACATGGCGCATCTCGGGGTCAACACGCTTCATAACGCCGGTAACATTGAGAATAATCATGGGAATACCCAGAGAGCGGCCGCTTCTGGTCTCGGGAATGGTCTTGGGACCCATACCGGTGGGGTCGGGCATGCCGTGGTTGAGATTCCAGTACATATCGTAGGCGCGGCGGGCACGCTCAAGATGCTCCTTCTCGCCGGTGATGCCATAGTACTCGGCATTGGCGATGCAGTAGAAGGCCTCAGAATAGCAGTAGCGGCGCTGGCGCAGGGGCTTGCCGTCACCGGTGACGGTGAAATAGAGTCTGCCCTGAGCATCATGGTTAACACAGTGCTCCTCAAGGAAGTCGATACAGCTCTTGGAAGCCTTGAGCCATTCGTCCTTCACGCCGTATATATTGCAAAGATATGCATAGGTCCAGCCGCAGCGGCCCTGCATCCACACGCTCTTGTCAGTGGAAAAGATTTCACCCTTACGGTCAAGGCAGGTATAGATACCGCCGTGCTCTGCGTCCATGCCGTTTTTAAGCCAGAAAGCCTGCACATTGTCAAGCTGGCTGCGTACCCACTCGCGGGCTTCAAGGAATTTTGCTCTGTCCATTTGCTCATCCTCCTGAGTATTTTAATGTAATGTATATTAGCACTGTTGAAAATTTTTTTCAATGCGTTATACTTATGTTATATTGCTATTCGAGGTGAAAGTTTATGTTCCGCAATATTTTCAACCCCGACAGTCCCCTTATGATCACCATGGCCCAAATAACGGACTGTATTTTTCTCAGCCTGCTCTGGATTTTGTGCTGCTTTCCTCTGATCACCGTGGGAGCTTCCTCTGCCGCGCTGTATGACTCGGTTTTCCGCGCCTTCCGTCAGGGGGAGAAAAACTCCTGGGGTCGTTTTTTCAAAGTCTTCAAGGAAAATTTCAAATCCGGCATTCTGCCCGGGCTTATCTTCCTGCTGCTGTTTTATCTGCTTGTAAAGCTGGTGGTTTCCGTCTGGAACGCCGCCACTGTGGGGGCAGCCTCCTTTGCGGTCTTTGCAGCCGTCGCCCTTGTTGCCGTTCTGGTTCTGGGCCTGCTGTCGCTTATCTTCCCTGTACTTTCAAGGTTTGAAAACAGCCTTTCCGGTCTTGTGAAAAACACGGTCTTTCTCGCCATGGCAAATCTGCCCCGGACTCTGCTGCTGGGAATTTTGTACGCTTTGAGTATCCTGCTCTGCCTGCGCTTTGTGTTCCCCCTGTTTTTCCTGCCGGCCCTGGCAAGCCTTATAAGCACTGTGCTTATAGAGCCCATGTTCAGACCCTTTATGCCAAGCGAAGATTGATTTGTAGGGGGCGGATTTATCCGCTCCGCATGCGGAAGGCATAAATGCCTTCCCTACGAGCTCACATCAGCCCCGGCACAATCTCTGCCAGATTCTCCGCCAGGGTGGCGTGGCCCTGCTTTGTCAGGTGCATGTAGTCTATGCTGTTGAACTCACAGCCCATGGCCCCGGCATCTGCAAAGCTGCAGCCGATAAGCTCACACTGTTCCTTATAATACTTCGCCAGCTGCTCAGACTTTTCAACACAAAGCTCGCCCATGGTGTCGCCAAAGATGCCATTGGGCATTTCTTTTCCCATGGCAGGCGGACAGACCACCAGAATATTGGGCTTCTTAGCGCCCCAGCACTCAGTGCTCATGGCCTTTTTCACAAGCCTTGCCATGCCTATGCCGATGCAGGCGGCGCTGGAGTAAAAACGATCCTTGGTGTCGTTTGTGCCCAGCATGATTATCAGAAGATCCACCGGCTCATGAGTCATCAGGCAGGGCGTGATATAGTCAAGGCCGCTCATGCACTCGTGCAGAGGGTCATTGAAAACCGTGGTGCGGCCGGAAAGGCCCTCCTCTATAACAAGATAGTCCTCTCCCAGCTTTTTCTGGAGCAGGCAAGTCCAGCGCTCATTTTCATTGAAGCGATCTCCACCGTCCGCGCAGTCCATAGGATCGGCACAGTAGCCATGGGTATTGGAATCGCCAAAACAGACAATATGTTTTTTCATTACAGGGCCTCCTTTATTCATTTAATTAATAAGTAAAAAATATCATGTTTTGGGAGAGCGTCAAGTACACTGAAGCACTTTCGTCATTGTGCTTAAATTGCTCATGCCAAAATTGTGCACAACAGAAAACTTTTGCAAAAGAGCTCGTATTTTGAAAATTATTTTCAATTCACCGTTGACAAGTGGGAAAAATAATGTAAAATTTGGTACAGATGATATGTTCCGGAGATATCGGACATAGCAAAATGAAAAAATATTAGGAGAATGATTATGAAAAAGTTTCTCGCACTTCTTCTGGCTCTGATCATGGTTTTCTCTCTGGCAGCATGCTCTGTCGAGAAGGCTGAAGAGCCCGCTCCCGCTCCTGCAGCACCTGCTGAGGATGCAGCACCTGTTGAAGAAGCAGCTCCCGCTGCTGTTACCGAGCTGACCCTGTGGACCTATCCCATCGGCGGCTGGGGCAACCAGGAAACCGTTGACGCTCTGATGGCTGACTTCGAAGCCGCTACCGGCATCAAGGTCTCCGTTGAGTACCTCAACTACACCGACGGCGACGACAAGGTCAACACCGCTATCGAAGCCGGCGCAGCTCCCGACCTGATCATGGAAGGTCCCGAGCGTCTGGTTGCTAACTGGGGCGCAAAGGGCAAGATGGTCAACATCGCTGACCTCTTCGACGCTACCGACCTGGAAGAGCTCAACCCCGCAACCGTCGCAGCTTGCTTTGCTGACGATGCTACCGCTTACGAGTACCCCCTGGTCATGACTGCACACTGCATGGCCATCAACAAGACCGTTTTCGAGGCAGCTGACGCTCTGCAGTACCTCAACGTCGAGACCCGCACCTGGAACTCCACCGAGGACTTCCTGAAGGCAGTTGCCGCTGTCAATGAGTACACCGGCAAGCAGGTCGGCGCTGTCTTCTGCGCAGGCCAGGGCGGCGACCAGGGCACCCGTGCTCTCGTCAACAACCTCAACGGTGGTACCTTCACCAATGCTGAGCACACCGCTTACACCTGGGATTCCGCTGAGAACGTTGCAGCTCTGCAGACCCTCGTTGATGCAGAAGGCATCGAGTTCGACGCTGGCATCGTTGGCGGCGACGAAATCGCTCTGTTCTACAACGGCACTCTGAACATGGCATTCTGCTGGAACATTGCACAGCAGCTCAACCCCAACACTGCTGACACCGGCGCTGGCCTCACCGCTTCCGGCGATGAGATCCTCTTCATGGCATTCCCCTCCGACTCCGTACCTCAGCTGTGCGGCGGTATCTGGGGCTTCGGTATCTTCGATAACGGCGACGCTGCCCGCATCGACGCTGCCAAGACCTTCATCAAGTACTTCTGCGACAGCGAAGCTACCGCTGACGCTGTCAAGGCTGCAAACTACTTCGCAGTCCGCGACACCGCAGAGGGCGCTGACCTGACCGGCATCTGGGCCGACAACGCAATCATGAACGAGTACAACGTTCTCATGCCTATGCTGGGCGACTACTACCAGGTCGCCGCTGGCTGGGCTGAGGCTCGTACCGCATGGTGGAACATGCTGCAGGCTGTTGGTTCCGGCGCTGACATCACTGAGTCCGTCGCTACTTACGCTGCACAGGCAAATGCTGCTGCAGGCGCATAATCCACACTCAATATAAATAAGCACTTTCATTGAAAGGCGCCCCTCCCTTCAAGGGGAGGGGCGCCGATTTTTGAACAGGAGCTAAGAGCGAAGAGTGCAGTACACTTCACTCTTCCCTGTTGGCTCCTGTACAGCCATAAAAGAGAGGAGGATCTTCTTGGCAAATAAGGTAATTACCCTTAACACTAAAAACCGCCGCCTGATGATCCACGAAACAGTAACTTCATATCTGTTCCTTGCCCCCTTCCTGCTGTTCTTCGTGATGTTTGTTCTCTACCCCATGTTCATGTGCGTCTACACCTCTTTCTTTGACGCCACCATGGGCCGTGAGGATGTGTTCATCGGCTTTGCAAACTACAAGACACTGTTTAATGACCCTGTTTTCTGGACTGCCCTGAAAAACACCATGGTCATCGTTATTGTGTCTGTTCCCATCACCTGCATTTTCTCCCTGTGGGTTGCCACCGTCATAAGCAAGATGCCTGTGGTGGCTACCTCCGCATTCCGCTGCATCTTCTACCTGCCTGTTGTCACCGGTTCTGTCGCTGTCACCGTCGTATGGAAGTGGATGTTCAACAACTATTACGGAATTTTCAACTATCTGGGCCAGAACATGGGTCTGATAGATAAGAACATAAACTGGCTGGGCGATGAGAAATATGCCCTTGGCTGTATCATTCTGATCCTGCTGACCACCTCCGTAGGCCAGCCCATCGTCCTTTATGTCTCCGCCCTTGACAACGTGGACAAGTCCCTTGTCGAAGCCGCCGAAGTTGACGGTGCCACCGAGATGCAGGCCTTCTGGAAGATCAAGTGGCCCCAGATGATGCCCACCACCCTGTACATTCTGGTCATCACCACCATCAACTCCTTCCAGTGCTTTGCACTGATCCAGCTGCTGACCTCCGGTGGTCCCAACAACTCCACCATGACCATCATGTACTACATCTATTACAACGCCTTCAAGCTGTACAAGTACGGCTACGGCAACGCCATGGGTGTAATACTGGCAATCATCATTGCAATTCTGTCCGCCGTCCAGTTCAAGGCCGGACAGGAAAAGTAAGGAGGTGCGGATAAAATGACCAACAATCGTCTTGATCAGATTCAGATTCGTGACCGCATCTACCGCTATGCCTCCGCAGTTCTGGTAGTCCTTGTGGCCATTGCCTTCGCATTCCCCCTGTACTGGATTATCACCGGCTCCTTCAAGACCGGTGCTGATATCAACGCTGCAGCTCCCGTATGGTTCCCCAGCGAGTTCACTCAGATCAACTATGAAAAGCTTCTCAGCCGCCGCAGCGCACCCCTCTTTGACTTTACCATCCCTGCCCTGAAGATCACTGCCTTCGGCTACACCGTGAAGCTTGGCACCGTTCTCAAGATCACTGGACCCACCGTTCCCGGCGCAATCCGCTGGCTGGTAAACACCGTGTTCATGTCCGTGGCTTCCATGCTTATAACCTGCATCACCGCCGCTATGGCCGGTTATGTTCTGGCAAAGAAGCGTTTCTGGGGCCGCACCGTACTCTTCAGCCTCATCGTCTGCGCAATGGCTCTGCCCAAGCAGGTTATACTCATCCCCCTGCTGCGTGAGATGAACTCCCTGCACCTGTATGACACTATCTGGGCCGTTATCTTCCCCATCGTTGGCTGGCCCTTCGGCGTGTTCCTGCTCAAGCAGTTCTCTGAGGGTATACCCACAGAAATGGTTGAGGCCTGCCGCATTGACGGCGCCAGTGAATGGCGCACCTTCACCGATGTCATGTTCCCCATGATCAAGCCCGGTGTGGGCGCTCTGGCAATCTTCACCTTTATCAACAGCTGGAATGACTATTTCATGCAGTTGATTATGCTGACCTCCAACAAGAACCTGACCATTTCTCTTGGTATCGCCACCATGCAGGGCGAAAGCTCCACCGACTACGGTCTGCTCATGGCAGGCGCAGCATTGGCCTCCATCCCCATCATCATCGTCTTCCTCATTTTCCAGAAGTACTTCACCAAGGGCATCACCATGGGTGCCGTCAAGGGTTAAGTCACAACAAAATATCCTGCCTGCCATAAGGCGGCAGGATATGCTCACAGTCCATAGGAGAATAAAATATGACTGATATCAAAAAATACGAAGGTATAATTCCCGCTTTCTACGCCTGCTACGACAACGAAGGCAAAGTAAATCCCGCCGCCGTCCGTGAACTGACCCGCTGGTTCATCGAAAAGGGCGTTACCGGCCTGTACGTTGGTGGCTCCTCCGGTGAGTGCATCTACCAGAGCAAGGAAGAGCGCAAGCTGGTTCTTGAAAACGTCATGGCTGAGGCAAAGGACAAGCTGACCATCATCGCCCACATTGCCTGCAACAACACTGCTGATTCTCAGGAGCTGGCAGCCCACGCTGAAAGTCTCGGCGTTGACGCTATCGCTTCTATTCCCCCCATATATTTCAAGCTTCCTCCCCACGCCATCGCAAAGTACTGGAACGACATGAGCGCTGCCGCCCCCAACACTGACTTCATCATCTACAACATCCCCCAGCTGGCCGGTGTCTCCCTGACCGTGGATCTGCTGCGCGAGATGCTGAAGAATCCCAGAGTTATCGGCGTCAAGAACTCCTCCATGCCCACCCAGGACATTCAGATGTGGCGTGACGAGGGCGCAATGGTCTTCAACGGTCCCGATGAGCAGCTGATCTCCGGTCTGGTCATGGGCGCTGTTGGCGGCATCGGCGGCACCTACGGTGCCATGCCCGAGCTCTACATTGAGCTTTACAACTGCGTCAAGTCCGGCAACATGGCAAAGGCTCTGGACATTCAGAACGACTGCTGCCGCATTATCTACAAGCTCTGTTCCGGCCATGGCAACATGTACGGCATGATCAAGGAAGCACTGCGCATCATGGGCTGCCCTGACTGCGGTTCCGTCCGCGCACCCCTTGCAGAGCTTAACGAAAACGATTATAATATTGCAAATGAAGCCGCCGCAATGATCCGCGAGGCCATCGCAAAATATTGCTGATGCAATGAATCTTAAAGCCTCAGGACATGTCCTGAGGCTTTTTCAGAGGTAACATGGAATATCTTTCACATTTGCAGATTTTATGGGACTATCTCTGTCTCCATGAAGAACCCCGCAAGGCCGATGTAATTGTTGGCTTCGGCAACTTCAACACCGACATTGCAGCCCGGGCAGCAGAGCTCTACCATCAGGGCTATGCTCCCAGGATTCTTTTCAGCGGCGGTCTGGGCCGCAACACAAAAACCCTTTTCCCTGAGAGTGAGGCTCAGCGCTTCAAGCGCAGAGCTATGGAATGCGGTGTGCCGGAAGAGGACATCATCCTTGAGGACAAGTCTACAAACACCCGGGAAAATATTGAGTTTACCCGGGAAAAGCTGGAAGAACTGCAGCTACCCCATGAGCACATCCTCGGCGTGCACCAGCCCTTTATGGAGCGGCGCATTTTCTCCGCCATGGGTGTCTACTGGCCGGAGCAGAGCTTCTCAGTCACCTGCCCTCAGGTCACTATCCCGGAGTATTTAAAACGGGCAAAAGAGCAGGGTATGAGTGAAAACGCCTCCATTTCCGTCATTGTAGGCGATTTTCAGCGCATAGAGCTCTACGCAAAGCTTGGCTATCAGCTGCCCCAGTATATTCCCCCTGAGGCCTGGGAGGCCTACCATGCCCTCGTTGCAATGGGCTTTGACACACAGCTTGCAAAATAAAGAAATTTTTACTGTAGGAGGACAGACTATGCAGTATTTAGGTATCGAATATCAGATGAAGCACGCCCCCAAGCTGGACCAGGGCTTTATTCCCTTCGGTGTCTGGCGTGAGGCATATCTCAAGGGCGCAACTCAGCCCGTCGCCATCGCTCTCGAGCGCGACAAGGGCCGCGTTTCCGTACACCACACCAAGATTTACGGCACCGCCGAAATGGCCGAGGCCGACTACCGCTATCTGGAGCGCTACGTCAAGTTCCTGCTCTGGAGCACCGGCGGCTTCCGCGTTTCCATCTGCGGCTGCTCCGAGCTTGCAAAGCGCCTGCAGCAGGCCTACACCCCCGAGGGTGAGCGCGCATTCGACTTCACCTTTGTAAACCAGCTCTATGAGCGCGATCTGGAGATCCTGGATCTGCCTCTGGATGCCTGCCCCGAAGCAAACGAAGTTGCTGAGTCCATCGGCGGCTATATGGACGGCTGCCGCATCGGCTTTGACGCTGGCGGCTCTGACCGTAAGGTCTCTGCTGTCATCGACGGTGAGTGCGTCTACTCCGAGGAAGTTATCTGGTTCCCCAAGCTCAACGACGACCCCGACTATCACTTCGGCCACATTGTTGAGGCCATGAAGACTGCCGCCAGCAAGATGCCCCGCGTTGACGCCATCGGTGTCTCCTCCGCCGGCACCTTCATCGGCAATGCTCCCATGGTTGCATCCCTGTTCATCAAGGTCCCCCGCTCCAACTGGGACAAGGTCAAGACCATCTATGACCGCGCCGCAGCCGAAATCGACCCCAATGTCCCCATCCTCGTTGCAAACGACGGTGACGTCTCCGCTCTGGCAGGCGCCATGGGCCTTGGCAAGGGCAACCTGATGGGCATCGCCATGGGCACCTCCGAGGCTGTAGGCTATGTTGACGAAGACCAGAACGTGCTGGGCTGGATCAATGAGCTGGCCTTTGCTCCCGTTGACCTGCAGGCCACTGCAATGCAGGACGAATGGAGCACCGACTACGGTGTGGGCTGCAAGTACTTCTCTCAGGATGCTGTCATTAAGCTCGCTCCCTGGGCCGGCATTGAGATCCCTGAGGAGCTGAGCCTGGCTGAAAAGCTGAAGTTCGTGCAGAAGCTGATGGAGGCCGATGATGAGCGTGCCATCGCCGTCTTTGAGACTATTGGCGCATACCTTGCCTACACCACTGTTCTCTACTCCCAGTTCTACAACATTGAATACATGATGCTGCTGGGCCGCGTAATGTCCGGCAAGGGCGGCGACACCATCCTGCGTGTCTGCAACGAGATCCTCGAGGATGAGTATCCCGAGCTCTACAAGAAGTGCCTTGTCACCCTGCCCGATGAGAAGATGCGCCGCGTCGGCCAGTCCGTTGCTGCTGCATCCCTTCCCAAAGTGAAATAAATCCAAAGGTCAAGAGCCGTCCCGGCCGGGGCGGCTCTTCGACCGATGTATTTATTTCACTTTTTCCAAATCAAAACCACTGCGTTGAGTTTTGATTTGGTTCATATATAAGGAAAAAGCTCCTCAAATGAGGAGCTTTTTTGTTTTATCCGTATATTATTTCATCGTCTATTACTGTAGTTTCCCCGTCATAGTACATGAAGGTTCCGATAATATTGCCCTCGGCATCCGTACCGAGATACTTCACATAGCTGAAATTGTCCCTCTCTACGCCCTCCACAAGGCCGCTGGAGAGTGAGCCGATTATTACCTCTTGGTCTATAAGCTTTACTTCCTTGTCGTCCCGGCTCCACATCCAAAGCTCAGCGTACTCTTCCATGTTCTCAATATACTTGGCATCCTTGTAGAAAAAGATGCTTTTTCCGTCAGGACTGACTTCAAAATAATGCTTGCTGAGCCCCGCGGCATTTTCTGCCACTGTGACACAGTTTCCGTCTTTCAGACTGCAGCAGACAAGCCTTCCCACGCTGTCATCAAGATCTTCAAAGTAACAAGCATATTCCCCATCAGGGCTGATTCTTGCAAGAGATGCATTATCAGAGAGCTTTTTCTCTCCGGAGATTTCGCCCTCCTTTATTGTTGCAGCATAGAGATCATCTTCAGTCAGATAGAGTATCCTGCCACCGGCAATACCGCAAAGCAGGACTTCCTCCAGTATGGGCTTTACATGGCCATTCATGCGAAGGCGCAGCACATTGTTGTAAAGCTCCGCTTCGCCGCTGGCATAGACATAGTCTATATCTTCGGCATTGAAGTTCTCAACGCTGCCTTCATCGCAGTAAAAATCATCATGCCAGGCCTCGTCGCCCAGATATACGTGTTTGAGCATCTTCCCGGACTGTTTGAGCCACATTCTGTCGCTGTAGTTACTGGCGACCAGCATCAGCTTTTCATCAGCGCTGAACTGTACCCAGGTGCCGCAGTACTTGCTGTCAAGCTCTGTAAGCACAGTCTTCTTGCCGCTATCACTCATGCAGATGCTGCTTTTGCCGCCTTTTATCTCGGTCCAGACGGCAAGCTCTCCATTGTCGGAAATAGCGTCAATGCTGATTTCCCTGTCCCACACGCTCAGCACAGTGGGCTCTTTCTCATTCTCCGGCAGAGCCAGAACATTGTCATAGGCATCAGCGTACAGAAGGCTCATGCTGTTTTCTGCCAGCTTCATTTTCAGTGTCTTACCCAAATTCAGGCGTGAGGCATTTTCAAACAGCACCCTGTAGCTGTTACCCTCACCGTTGGTATACAGAAGGCCGCCATCTCTCACATCCACAAGGCTTGTGCAGTCCTCGGAAAGCAGAGCTTCCCTGTCATTTTTCAAATCCCTGAGAATAAGCCTGCCGTCATCAAACCAGGTAACAAGATAATTTCTGTCCCTTGTAATTACTGCAAAAATCGCGCCCTCATCTACATCCACAAAGCCGCCATCATAAAGGGGCAGTTTATCTCCGGGATAAGCTGCAAAAATATGGTCCTTCTCCGGCTCTGTATCCACGGCAAAGGCTATGCTGCCACAGCTTATTAAGATAAGCAGGGCAAGAATCATTGCCGCCCCATGGCGAAAATATATTTTCAACTTGTTATTCTCCATATTTTTCCGCCTCCTTTTCACAAACTATATCACATATTTTCCCGAAAACAAAGAAAAACCACCCGAAGTCGGGTGGTTCTTATTATTTCTTTTACTTTACAGCTTCCAGCAGGGCTTCGACCTTGTCGGTGTCTTCCCAGCGAACGCCCAGATCCTCGCGGCCCATGTGGCCATAGGCAGCCAGCTTCTGATAAATAGGCTTCTTCAGATCCAGCTCGCGGATGATGGCGCTGGGGCGCAGATCAAAGACCTTATTCACAGCGTCGGAGAGAACGCCATCGTCTACCTTGCCGGTGCCGAAGGTCTCGACCAGGACGCTGACAGGCTTTGCAACGCCGATTGCATAGGCCAGCTGAACCTGGCAGCGCTTTGCCAGACCAGCAGCAACAACGTTCTTTGCAACGTAGCGGGCAGCATAGGCAGCAGAGCGGTCAACCTTGGTGGGGTCCTT
>JAFQQV010000052.1 GCA_017410425.1 Oscillospiraceae bacterium | reverse complement strand
TATCCAGCAGATGGGGAATGTCTTCCTCACGGATAATATGCCCGCGCTTGAAGGCCGCACCCTTGAAGCCGTCTTTCATCTCGGTTATGTCATGGCAAAGTTCCATGCCGATTGCATTTTCCACGTTTATCTTTTTCATATTTCTGACCCTCTCTTTTTTAGTCTTCCAGAAGCAAAATTGCCTCGGCCGGTAAATTGATTGTAATTTCATCCGCACGCATACTATGCCACCGCGCTTTATCCACTTCCCAGCCGATTAGGCTATCGCCGGGATGTTCAGAGACTCTGAGCATAATTGAATAGGAGAAGGGGTTTTCAATTTCCTCAACTACAGTGCAGCGAAAGGCGTTTTCCCCCATACCGGGAACAATGTCGTGCATACGTATACCAACAGCGTTTGCCCCTTCCGGTATACTCTTCACCTTGAGCGGAATGTTCCAATCGGTGGCATAAACTGTGTCATCGCCAAGCCTTTCTATGGCTGAGATGTTTTTGCAGCCAGTGAGTATGGCGGCCTTCCTTGTCATGGGGCTTGAAAAAACCTCGGCCTTTTTACCAAAGCGGTGTACTTGTCCCATGTCCATCACCGCAATGCTGTCCGACATTCTGAAAACCTCATCCCTGTCATGGGAGACAAGCACAACCGTTTTGCCAAAATCATGTATGGCATTTCTAAGCTCCCGCTCCAGTTGGAAACGCAAGTGACTGTCCAATGCGGAGAAGGGCTCATCCAGAAGGAGAATCTTGGGGGCAGACACCATGATTCTTGCCAGAGCCACACGCTGCTGCTGACCGCCGGAGAGCTGATGGGGATAACGGTTTGAAAGCTCGCTTATGCCAAAGCTATCCATTATTGCCTCCACCGCCGCTTTGCGTTTTGCTTTGTCCGGCTCCCGATTGGCACCGGTGTTGATGTTCTGCAACACCGTCATATTGGGAAACAGCGCATAGCTTTGGAACATCAGGCCCGTTCTGCGCTGCTGCGGGCTCAGGTTTATCTTTGCCTCGGAGTCAAAAAGTACCGTGTCGTCAACAACTATCCTGCCTTTATCCGGCGTTTCAATGCCTGCAATGCATTTGAGTGTAAGGCTCTTGCCGCAGCCGGAAGCTCCGAGCAGAGCAAGAGTTTCATCTCCAGCTTCAAGCTTTACTTTAAGACGGAAGGAACCCAGATCCTTTTCAATATCAAGGTACAGGGACATTTATATGCCCCCTTTCTTTTTGCTGCTGTTTTTCTTTTCCAGCATGTTTACGGCAAGGAGAACCACAAATGAGATTGCAAGGTTCACCAGAACCCAACGGAACGCCGCCCCGTCATCATTGGTGCGCCAGAGCTGATAAACAGTGGTTGATATGGTGGCCGTGCGCCCCGGGGTGTAGCCACATATCATGCTGGTGGCACCGTATTCGCCCAGTGCACGGGCAAAGGCCAGAACCGTACCAGCAAGTATGCCCTGCTTGCAATAGGGCATGCGGATGCGCCAGAAGATATAAGTGTTACTCAGACCCAGAGATTGGGCAGAATAGGCAAGCGTCTCATCAAAGGATTCAAAGGCACCTCTGGCCGTGCGGTACATGAGTGGAAAGATAACAACGGTGGTGGCAAAGATTGCTGACCACCATGTCATTGTCAGTTTAAGGCCGAAAAGTTCCAGAGCCCATGCGCCGATTATGCGCTTTGGGCCAAGAACCCTCAAAAGCAAATAGCCCACAACAGTGGGCGGCAGTACCAAAGGCAAAGTGAGGAATACGTCCAGCACACCTTTGATCAGTCTCGGCGCTTTGGCAATATAATAAGCAGAAAAAATGCCTAAAAAGAAGATAATCACGGTGCTGATGGCCGCAATTCTTATGGAATTATACAGAGGGAACCAGTCCACATAATCAGTCCTTTTTAAATATGCCGAAACAGGCGGGCAAAAATTGCCCGCCTGTGCGGTTTGGGTTTATGATAAAATTTTTGATGGAGACTTATGCCATGGGAGTGAAGCCAACAGCGGCGAAGACCTCGTCACCTGCATCGCTGGTGATGTAGTCGAGGAATGCCTGAGCTGCTTCAGGGTTCTTGGAGACGTTCATGATTGCTGCGGGATAGATGACCTGGCCGCACATCTCAGCGGTGGCAGTGTCAACGACAGTCAGCCCGGCGGAGAATGCATCGGTCTGATAGATAATGCCGCAGTCAACAGTGGCCTCGGAAACCTGAGTGGTAACTTCCTTAACATTGGAGCCGTAGGTGATGGAGCCTGCATTGGCAAGGTCCTCTTCAAGCAGCTCGTAGTATGCAAGAATCTTCTGGGTGTACTGGCCAACAGGAACGTCAGAGTTGCCCATTGCCAGCATTACGCTGCCGTCTTTGAGACCGGCAATAAGAGCATCGTAGGAGTCGATACCGGCGGAGTTGCCATCGGGAACTGCCAGAGCAACCTTGTTTTCAAGAATATTGAAGCGGCTGCCTTCAAGCACGAAGTCAAGACCCTCGGTGTTGATAGATGCATCTGCGCTGATGTCCAGCTGGTTCATCTGCTTCTGACCGGCGGAAATGAATATGTCGCAGTCAGCACCTTCCTGAATCTGAGTCTTCAGAGTGCCGGAAGAGTCAAAGTTGAAAATGATAGTTACTTCGGGGTGGTCTGCCATGTACTGCTCACCGAGGGTGGTGAGAGTCTCGGTCATGGAAGCCGCACCAAATACAATAATTTCAACGGGCTCGGCTGCAGGGGCTTCCTTAATGGGAGCAGACTCTTCTACAGGAGCGGCCTCCTCCGCGGGAGTAGCTTCTTCCTTTGCGCCGCAGGCACACAGGGCAAAAACCATGGTCAGTGCAAGCAGCAGTGCAATAAGTTTTTTCATTTTGTTTCCTACTGATTCGGAAAATTTCCAGACCCTTGTCTGTCGTCTGCCAATAAAATACAACTTGCCCACAAAAAAAGCTGTTGTCCTGCCAACAGCTTTTTGATACAATACGAATTATAATAATAAACAATTTGTAAAACTAAACAATTCATCAGGCGGTGAGAGAATGAAAAAGCTGGCAGAAAAATTAAAAAGAACTGAGCTGTTCTCAACTCTTAATGAAAGCTTTATATCGGATGTGCTGCTTTCTCTTGGCACAAAACAAAATTTCCAAAAGGGCGAGTATGTGCTTTTGCCCCTGCAGGCTCTGGACAGAATTGGTTTTGTCCTGAAAGGAAAACTCAGCCTTCTCCACATCTTTCCCAACGGCAATTACAGTCTGATCGCAACCGCTGTCAGTGGGGATTTGATTGGCCTTGACCTTGTTTTTACCAAAACGCAGTTCTCTCCCTATCACATAGTTTCAAATACTGCAAGCCAGATACTGTGGATACCGGCATCGGCTTTGTTGCAGGAAGAGGATATGGATGAACAGTCCAGAAGAACTATGATAAAGCAGTTGCTTTCTGTTATCTCGAATGAGAACATGAAAAAAGAATACCGGCTTGCAATCCTTTCCCAGAAAGGCCTGCGGGATAGAATTATCACCTTTTTGACCATGCAGGCAAATAAGCAGCAGAAACGCAGCTTTACGCTTCCCTTTTCCCGCGAAGAAATGGCTTCGTTTATGTGTGTCAACAGAAGCGCCTTATCCCATGAATTGAGTATAATGCAGAAAGAGGGCTTGATTTCCTTCAATGAAAAAGAGTTCACTCTTCACGGATGGGAGCTGGATTTTTGATATTTTGGCTTGTTATCATCAAAAACTTTTTTCACCGTGAAAAACATTTCTCTCTTTCAGCTTCTTCTTTTGCTTATCTGTCAGCAGCCTTTCAAGCATGTTGACCTTTGTCCGCTCCTCGGCATATTTCTGCTCAAGTGTTCTTATCTCCTGCCGCAGGCTTATTATGGTTGAGCAAAGCTTCAGTATCAACTTCGCCATCTTCTCAAACAATGGCTTGGCTTTCTTCTCCCAGTCGATGCCGTGCCGCTCCATGATTTCAGCCAGTGCATCTTTCTCGGATTCAATCCATAAGTTGCGCTCATTGTTAGACTTGCCCTCGCCTTTGAAGCCCTGTGCTTCAAGAGCTTTCTTAAGGGATACCCTTGTGGACAAGCCCCGCTTGCTTCCGGTGATGTAAGGGATAAAGTCTATGTGCAGATGGGGTGTAGCCTCATCCATATGTAAGTGGGCTGAGAATACTTTCAGTTGGGGATTCCTTTCTTCAAAGCCACGCATGAACTCATTTAATATCTCCTTGGCTTTGTCACCCTCCGGCGTGCCAACTGCCATATTATCTTTACCGCCAATTTGGAAGATGACCTCATAAAATGGCTTCTCCTGTTTGCCGGTGCATATCTTTTTGTAGTAATCGTCTATCATTCTGTCCCGGCGGGTCTGCTTGGCGTTGTACTCTTTGAGTGCTTCATCAAATAGTTCATGGTAGGCTTTCTTTATATCTGTATAGCAGTTCTCAATGTTGTCCTTGGTTCTATCCTTATCAACATTGGCTGCGGTATATGTTCTTCTGTTATGGGCCACTACTCCCGGCCCGGACATTGCGCTTATTGTTCTTCTCAATAATTCACTCCTCAGCCTGAATAATATGGCCCAAGCCCGCTTTGCGGGGTAACTTTTCGCGCCATACTTCATTTCGTTCTTTGCTGGGCGACAG
>JAFQQV010000051.1 GCA_017410425.1 Oscillospiraceae bacterium | reverse complement strand
GCGATAAAGTCACGGTACAGATGTCTCCCTATGACGTCACCCGCGGCAGAATCACCTGGAGAAGCAAGTAGGAGGTATAATAAAATGAAAGTAAGACCTTCCGTTAAGCCTATGTGCGAAAAGTGCAAGATCATCAAGCGCAAGGGTAAAGTCATGGTTATCTGCGAGAACCCCAAGCACAAGCAGCGCCAGGGTTAATGCAGAACCCGGGGAATTGATACCCCACCCATTAATTCAGCGACAAGGCGGGGCTAATTAAAGCCCAAACCTGTCCTTATAAAAACATCCCGCATGGATCCCGGGGCTCCCTCCGGCGGGAACAAGTCCCCCGTATCGTTAATGCGGAACAATTTTTCGAAAGGAAGATATTGTATATGGCACGTATAGCCGGCGTTGACCTGCCCAAGGACAAGAGAATTGAGATCGGTCTCACTTATGTCTACGGTATTGGCAGAACTAGCGCAACCAAGATTCTGGAAATGACCGGAATCAACCCCGACACCAGAGTAAAAGACCTCACTGACGAGGAAGAAGCAAAGCTGCGTGATTGCATCGACGCAAACTACATCGTCGAAGGCGACCTGCGCCGCCAGACCGGCCTTGACATCAAGCGCCTCACCGAGATCGGCTGCTACCGCGGTCTCCGTCACCGTCGTGGTCTGCCCGTTCGCGGTCAGAGATCCAAGACCAACGCTCGTACCCGCAAGGGTCCCAAGCGCACCATCGCAAATAAGAAGAAGTAAGGAGGGATATGGATTATGGCAGCACCTAAGAAGAAAGTTCGCACTCGCAGAAGAGAGCGCAAGAATATTGAAAAGGGCCAGGTTCATATCAGCTCTTCCTTCAATAACACTATGGTAACCTGCACCGACACCCAGGGCAACGCTCTGTCTTGGGCATCCGCCGGTGGCCTCGGTTTCCGTGGCAGCAAGAAGTCTACCCCCTTCGCAGCACAGACCGCAGCTGAGACTGCCGCAAAGGCAGCTATGGAGCACGGCCTGAAGTCCGTCGAAGTTTTCGTCAAGGGTCCCGGTTCCGGACGTGAAGCAGCTATCCGCGCACTCCAGACCGCAGGTCTCGAAGTAACGATGATCAAGGATGTCACTCCCATTCCTCACAATGGTTGCCGTCCTCCCAAGCGTCGTCGTGTATAATTGAAGGAGGTAAACTGATTATGGCAAGATATACTGAAGCAGTCTGCCGCCAGTGCCGCAGAGAAGGTCAGAAGCTCTTCCTGAAGGGCGACCGCTGCTACACCGACAAGTGCGCAATGAACAATCGTGCATTCGCTCCCGGCCAGCACGGCCAGGGCCGCAGCAAGGCATCCGAGTATGGCCAGCAGCTGCGCGAAAAGCAGAAGGCAAAGAGATTTTATGGTGTTCTGGAGAGCCAGTTCCGCGGTTACTTCGAGATGGCTGACCGCCGTCCCGGCCAGACCGGCGAGAACCTCCTGGCTATCCTTGAGAGCCGCCTGGACAACGTTGTCTACCGTCTCGGCTTCGCAATGAGCCGTGCAGAGGCACGCCAGATGGTTTCCCATGGCCACATCACCGTTAACGGCCGCAAGGTCAACATCCCCAGCTATCAGGTTAAGCCCGGCATGATCGTTGCCCTCAAGGAGAGCAGCCGCAGCCTGGAAAAGATCAAGGCTAACATTGAGGCAAACGCATTCCGTCCTGCACCCAAGTGGCTTGAGTATGACGCTAACAACATGGCAGCTAAGGTTGCAGCCGTCCCCCAGAGAGACGACATCGACCTGCCCATCGAAGAGCGCCTCATCGTCGAGTTGTACTCCAAGTAATAAAGACACCCTCAAATTGGTAAGCTGATTCACGCATCACAAACCTAGATGCACAACTAAAAAGGAGGGTTATATAACTATATGATCGAAATTAAAAAGCCGCGTATAGAGTGCATTGAGACTCCCGCAGACAGCTCTTATGGCAAGTACATCATAGAGCCTCTGGAGCGCGGCTACGGAACAACTCTTGGTAACTCTCTCCGCAGGGTTCTTCTCTCTTCTCTGCCCGGCACCGCATGCACCAGCATCAAGATTGCCGGCGTTCAGCATGAGTTTTCCACCATCCCCGGTGTTAAGGAAGACGTAACTGAGATCGTTCTCAACGTCAAGAGCATTATTGCTCGCCTGCACAGCACCGAGGCAAAGACTCTCTACATTGAAGCCTCCGGCGAGGGCCTTGTCACTGCCGGCGACATCAAGGCAGACGCTGAAGTTGAGATTCTCAACCCCGAACAGCCCATCGCAACCCTTGGCCCCGACGGCGCACTGGATATGGAACTGGTTTTCGACCATGGCAGAGGCTATGTCTCCGCTGACAGAAACAAGGATCCCCAGATGCCCATCGGCACCATTCCTGTCGACTCCATTTACACTCCTGTGCTGAAGGTCAACTACACTGTCGAGAATACCCGCGTTGGTAATCAGACCGACTTTGATAAGCTGACCATCGAAGTGTGGACCGACAAGACCATGACCGCAAGGGATGCACTTTCCCTGGGCTCCAAGATACTCTGCGACCACTTTATGCTTTTCACCAACCTCTCCGATACCATCGGCAACAGCTCTACTGTTGTTGAGAAGGTTGAGAAGGAACCCGACACCATGCTCAAGATGACTATCGAAGAGCTGGATCTCAGTGTGAGAAGCTTCAACTGCCTCAAGCGCGCTAACATCAATACTGTTGAAGATCTGGTAAGCAAGACCCAGGACGAG
The DNA here is from genome assembly GCA_017410425.1 of Oscillospiraceae bacterium. Lineage (GTDB taxonomy): Bacteria > Bacillota > Clostridia > Oscillospirales > Oscillospiraceae > Limivicinus. The sequence goes on along the minus strand of JAFQQV010000051.1, from coordinate 31,982 downwards.
ATGATCAAGGTCCGTAACCTTGGCCGTAAGTCCCTGGAAGAGGTTGAGCACAAGCTCACCATGATGGGTCTGTCTCTGGCCAGTGACGACAACCAGTAAGCTCTCAAGAAGGAGGAAATGCTATTATGCCCGGAACTAGAAAGCTCGGCAAGACCACTGCTCAGCGCAAGGCTATGCTCCGTCAGCAGGTGACCGATTTCCTGGCCACCGGCCGTATGGAGACCACCGTTACCCGCTGCAAGGAGATCGCACCTCTCGCCGAGAAGATGATAACTCTTGGTAAGGCCAAGGATCTGGCTTCTTACCGTCAGGCTCTCAGCTTCATCACCCGTGAAGACGTTGCAAAGAAGGTCTTCGATGAGCTGGCACCCAAGTACGCTGACCGTAACGGCGGCTACACCCGCATCACCCGCATCGGCGCACGCCGTGGCGATGCTGCAGAGGTTGCAGTTATTGAGCTCGTTTAATCCCTGATCTAAGTTAAAAGCAGATATGACGAAAGTCATATCTGCTTTTTATTTTATCTTTTGGTTTTAAAGAAGTCTTTTAATAAGCCGGCTGAATCTTCTTGCAACACACCTGGAAAAACCGCCGGCCTGTGCCCGTAGTTTTCGCAGAACAGATCAATTACACTGCCACACGAACCTGTAACCGCATCGCGCGCCCCAAAGACAAGCTTTGGAATCCGTGAGTTAATTATGGCCCCGGTACACATTGGACAGGGTTCAAGTGTAACAAACATAGTGCAGTCATCAAGTCTCCAGTCGCCACGAACACGACAGGCTTCACGAATGGCTTCAATTTCAGCATGGGCTGTGGCGTCAGAACTTTCCTCACGTCTGTTGCGCCCCCTGCCTATGATTGTTCCATCAGGGCCGCAAATAATACAGCCAACCGGAACCTCGTTGTTTTCAAAGGCTTCTTTTGCAAGCTCCATCGCGAGCTGCATATAATGCTCTCTGTCCATATATACTCCTGAAACAGTATTAAAAGAGGCGGGTCATTTTGACCCGCCTTAAAAATTATACCTTGAAACGGTCTGCAAAAATACCCATTGCAGCAGTGATAATGCTCATCAGGTATACTTCTTCAACATTGCAGCCTCGGGAAAGGTCGTTCATGGGGCCGCCCAGACCCTGAAGAATGGGGCCGAGAGCGTAGTAACCACCAGCATACTGGAACAGCTTGTAACCGATGTTACCAGCAGAAATGTCAGGGAAAATGAAGGTGTTGGCATGACCAGCAACAATGCTGCCGGGCATCTTGCGCTGGCCAACCTCAGGAACAACAGCACAGTCGTACTGCATTTCGCCGTCTGCAGGGAATTCAGGATACTTCTTCTTGAACAGGTAGCATGCATCACGCATCAGGTCAACCTCAGGACCGTGACCGGAACCCTTGGTGGAGTAAGACAGAAATGCGACTTTGGGATCCATGCCGAAGGCCTTAGCAGTAATGGCGGTCTGGTGAGCCACTTCGGCCAGCTTGTCAGATGCGCTGCGTATAACATTACCCTTCTTGTCAAGAGTATCTTCGTAGCTGATGTTCAGACCACAGTCAGCAAAGCACTTCATGTCATCCTCTCTGATAAGGATAAAGCAGGAAGAAACCATGGAGTTACCGGGGGAGGTCTTCAGCAGCTGCAGAGCTGCACGGACGGTATCAGCAGTGGTGTAAACAGCACCGCAGAGATGGGCATCGACCATACCGGTCTTAAGCAGCATGGTGCCAAAGTAGTGGGGCTGCATAAGGGTGGCGCGTGCCTGCTCTTCAGTGAGCTTGCCGTTACGAGCCTTGACCATAACCTTGACCATAACATCAATATGCTCGTACTTGTGAGGATCAATAACCTCAATGTCTCTTACATCACAGCCGGCTCTGACAGCGGCGCCGTCGATAATCTGGCGGTTACCAATGAGAACAGGGGTAAGGATACCTTCGTCTCTGAGACGGCAGGCGGCCTGGATTATACGGGGGTCAGTACCCTCAGCAAAAGCGATGGAACGATGATTCTTTCTGAGTATCTCCATAAAGTTCTCGAGCATAAAAAATACCTCCAAAAAAAGGGTTAAAATTTAATACCGATTTTAGACGCTCTAAATTAAACGCCTTTTTTATAATGTATCACTATCGTGCACTAATTTCAAGATAAAATGAACATTTTTCTATTTACAAAGCGTAAAAGCAAGGCTATAATATACTAACTGTTATCAAATTGACAAGGTGAGTGAGCGATGGAAAGAAGCTTTCCTGAGACCCTTTCGGCCCTGCGCCGGGAGCGGAATATAAGCCAACGAGCCGCCGCGGCTGATCTGAATATAAGCCAGGCTTTGTTGAGCCATTATGAAAACGGCGTCAGAGAGCCGGGCCTTAGCTTTGTCTGCCGCGCCTGTGACTATTATGGCGTGAGCGCGGATTATCTTCTCTGCCGCAGTGATAATACAAACCCAGTCCACAATATAGCTGCAATGACAGTGGATTTTCTGGATAATATGCAGCAGATTCTGGATAAGGCCAGACAGGAAGTAAAACAGCTTTCCACCGAGGAGGACAAAATATGATTAAGCAGGAGAATATACGCAATTTCTCCATAATTGCCCATATAGACCACGGCAAATCCACCCTTTCCGACAGACTAATCGAGGCCTGCGGCGCTGTTGAGCAGCGTATAATGGAGGATCAGATTCTAGATAATATGGATCTGGAGCGTGAGCGCGGCATAACCATCAAAGCCCGCGCAGTAGGTCTCAACTACAAGGCAAAGGACGGTCAGGAGTATACTCTCAACCTGATTGACACCCCGGGCCATGTTGACTTTAACTATGAGGTCAGCCGCTCTCTGGCAGCCTGCGAAGGCGCAGTGCTGGTGGTAGACGCCTCCCAGGGTGTTGAGGCCCAGACCCTGTCCAACACTTACCTTGCCCTGGACAATAATCTGGAGATTCTGCCCTGCATAAATAAGATCGATCTTCCCGCCGCTGACCCTCAGCGCGTCAAGGACGAGATTGAGGAGATTATCGGCCTGCCCGCACAGGATGCACCTGAGATCAGCGCCAAGGCCGGCATCAATGTTGAGGCTGTGCTGGAGGATGTTGTAAAGAATATCCCCGCACCCACAGGCGATCCCGATGCACCTTTGAAAGCTCTGATTTTTGACAGCCAGTATGATAACTACCGCGGCGTTATCGTTTTCATGCGCATAATCGACGGCAAGATCCGCCGTGACAGCGAGATTCTGCTCATGTCCACCGGCGCCAAGTACAAGGTCGTGGAAGTGGGCCACCTGCGTCCCATCGGCCTTGAGCCCTGTGAAGAACTGGCAGCCGGCGACGTTGGCTACTTTACCGCCAGCATCAAGAATGTTGCTGACACTCAGGTTGGCGACACTGTCACCCTGGCTTCCCGTCCCGCCACTGAGGCTCTGCCCGGTTACCGCCCTGCAAGGCCCATGGTCTACTGCGGTATCTACACTGAGGACGGCTCCAAGTACCCTGACCTGCGCGAAGCTCTGGACAAGCTGAAGCTCAACGACGCATCCCTGTCCTATGAGCCTGAAAGCTCTGTTGCGCTGGGCTTTGGTTTCCGCTGCGGCTTCCTCGGCATGCTGCATATGGAAATCATTCAGGAGCGTCTGGAGCGTGAGTTTGACCTGGAACTGGTTACCACCTTGCCCAGCGTTATCTACAAGGTCATCAAGACCGACGGCAGCGTTGTAATGGTTGACAATCCCCATAACTATCCCGAGGTTGTCAACATTGCCGAGGCCTATGAGCCCTATGTGAAGGTATCCATCATCACGCCCAACGAGTTTGTGGGCAACATCATGCCTCTGTGCCAGGATCGCCGCGGCGAGTATAAGAATATGCAGTATCTTGATACCCGCCTGGTTGAGATGCACTATGAAATGCCTCTCAATGAGATTATCTACGACTTCTTTGACACTCTCAAGGCCCGCACCAAGGGCTACGCCTCTCTGGACTATGAGCTGACCGACTATAAGCTTTCCGACCTTGTAAAGGTTGATATGCTCCTCAATGGTGATCAGGTTGATGCTCTCAGCCTTATTGCCCACCGTGAGAAGGCCTATGGACGCGCCAGAAAGCTCTGCGAAAAGCTCAAGGAGAATATTCCTCGCCAGCTCTTCGAGGTGCCTGTTCAGGCTGCTATCGGCGGCAAGATAATCGCTCGTGAAACCGTAAAGGCCATGCGCAAGGACGTTCTTGCCAAGTGCTACGGCGGTGACATCACCCGTAAAAAGAAGCTGCTGGAGAAGCAGAAGGAAGGCAAAAAGAAAATGCGCCAGCTGGGTACTGTACAGATACCCACCGAGGCCTTCCTTGCAGTGCTTAAACTGGACGAATAAAAAATATACCCTGCCTATAGGCAGGGTATATTTTTTATTCTGCGACTTCGATGCTAGGCTTTTCTTCTTCCTTCTTGGGAGGATAGTTGAAGCGGCCGTATCTCTTGGTGTATTCAGCAAGCTTTTTGCTGAGCTTCTTGTCAATGGCCTTGGGAGCCATACGCCAACCCCAGTTTGCATCGGGAGTACCGGGGATGTTCATGCGGTGCTCGGTACCCAGTTCCAGCACATCCTGCATCTGCACAACGAAGATGGAGCTTACAGTGGACATACCGGTGCGAATCATGCCCCAGCACCAGCCTTCGTCTTCGCTGATGTTCATGTATTTCTTTGCAAAGCTGACGTTTTCCTTCTTTTCGGTCTTAAGCCAGCCTTTAACGGTGTCGTTGTCGTGGGTGCCAACAAAGCAAACGCTGTTTTCAACACAGCGATGTGGTACATAGTTGGACTCCCAGGATGCGTCAAAGGCGAACTGAAGAACCTTCATGCCGGGCAGCTTGGAATCGTCCAGCAGCTTGCGGACTTCGGGAGTGATAATGCCCAGATCCTCCGCAATAAACTTGAGATCCTTGAACCAACCGGTAAGACGCCCAACCAGATCCATGCCGGGGCCGGGACGCCACTTGCCCAGTTTTGCAGACTCAGCATCGGCAGGCACAGCCCAATAGCTTTCGAAAGCACGGAAATGGTCAATGCGGATCATGTCGTAGAGCTTTTCAGCGCCGCCAACACGGCGGATCCACCAGCCGTAGCCATCTTCGCGCATAGCATCGAAGTTATAGAGGGGGTTGCCCCAGAGCTGCCCATCCTCAGAGAAGGCATCAGGGGGAACACCGGAAATCTCAACAGGTCTGTTCTCGCTGTCCAGCTGGAAGAAATGAGGCTCACTCCAGACATCGGCGGAATCCAGCGCAACATAGAAGGGAATATCGCCGATAAACTTAATGCCTTTTTCAGCGGCATAAGCTCTCAGAACCTTCCACTGCTTGAAGAAAAGATACTGCTGGAAGAACTGATAATCCATCTCATCGGCGAGAAGCTCAGTGTAGTACTCTACGGCTTCGGGCCAGCGCTTGCGGATGTCCTCGGGCCAGTCCATCCAGTTTTTATTTTCAAAGTGCTTTTTCAGTGCCATATACAGGGCGTAGTTATCAAGCCAGCTGCGGTTTTCGGCGCGAAATTCCATGCACTCCTCGATCTGCTCCTCAGTTCTGCGGCTGTAGGCAAGGCGCAGGATATTGTCCTTGTTAGCAGCAATCTTGCCAAAATCCACACGCTCAACATTGTCACCCCAGTCGATGGCGTTGAGCTCCTTGCGCTTGAGCAGACCATACTCAACCAGTAGATCAAGGTCAATCAGATAGGGGTTGCCGGCAAAGGTGGAGTAAGAGGAATAAGGGCTGTTGCCGATGCTGGTAGGACCCAGGGGGAGAAGCTGCCAATATTTCTGTCCGGCCTCAGCCAGAAAATCAACAAATTTGTAGGCGCACTTGCCCATGCTGCCGATTCCGTAAGGAGAGGGCAGGGAGCTCATGTGCATCAAAATACCACTGCTGCGTTCCATAATGAATCCTTTTCAAAACAAATATTCGGGAAAAACCCGTATATACATTTTACCAATTTTGTGCCATATAGTCAACAAAATAAGCCCTCTGAAGCACATTCAGAGGGCCTTGATTTACTTTCTTATTAATTCATATCCCATGCGGATAAGGCGCTTGTGCAGGCCGCGCAGCTGCTTTTTGTGGTGGCAGAGATGCTCTGTGCAGTTGGCGCAGCTAAGACAGGCATTGCTGTCCTCGAAATATCGTTCCGGAGTGAAATATGCACCCAGCTCCCAGCGCAGCAGGAGCAGCAGAGACAAGCCAAGCAGCACATATGCAAAGGGGTGCCGGAAGAAAATCAGGGGCGTGAACATCATTATAAAGTCCCAATTGTAAATCCGGCAGCTGCCGCAGCATTTGTTGAACATCATCCAGCTCTGGAAGGGGCAGAAGAACAGAATGCATATCATGTCGCAGATTGAGTATGCAAGGGAAATGAGAACCAGCACACCCCAGTCGATGATGCCTGCAAAATAAAGCGCGAAAATAAGCCCGTTGAGCAGCACCCAGAAGATTATCACAGGCGTAACGGCCTTGAGAGAACGCTTTCTCAGCGCCTTTCTGTCTATCTGACCCCGGGCCTTGAAATTCTGCTTGAAATGCTTCTGGCAGCCCATGCTCTCAAGCTTGGAGGGGAAGAAGCGCAGCAGCATTTCAAAGGAAAAGATCACTGTGTAAATCAGGGGCAGCAGGCTGTTTTCAAAGCCGGCAAACATACCATTGGCATTTATTTTTCCGATAATATATAAAACCACTGCCAGCAGGAACATGGCGCTCCTGCCCACTAGCTTGAGGTAGTGCATAACAGATGTGGGGGACATCTTCATAAACAGAGCCAAATCAACACTTCGCTTTCTAAAAAACTGAAATAAATTATACTATATATTCAGTTTTAATCCAATCAATAATCGACAACATGAGACAAAAAAATAAAACTGTATCAAAAAACCCGAACTGGAATAATCCGGTCCGGGTAATGCTTATAGTCTTAAATTCTGCCGTAGCGCTCGGTAAGTGTGCGGATGTAGGCGGCAAGCTCATCGCTGTCAAAACCGGCCTCGGCGCGCCAGGTCCAGTTTGTGCCCAGAGTACCGGGGCTGTTCATGCGGCCCTCTGCGCCCAGCTCAAGATAATCCTGCATCTGAATGATGCACATCCTGCTTACAGAAGCCATGCAGCCGCGGATAAGGCCCTTGATATAACCCTCACCCTCGTTGAGACCAAGATAATCTATTGCATGCTGTCGGTCAGCAGGGATGGCTTCATCCATCCACTGCTTGAGGGTCAGATTGTCGTGGGTGCCGGAATAGCACACGGAATTGACAGGATAGGTATAAGGCAGGTAGTTGCCCTCCTCGTGGGAGTCAAAAGCAAACTCCAGCACCTTCATGCCTGGATAGCCGGAATCCTCCTGCAGCTGACGCACCTCAGGGGTAACATAGCCCAGATCCTCAGCTATACAGTCCAGACCGGGCAGACCCTTCTGCACAGCGGAGATAAAGTCCATGCCGGGGCCGATAACCCATTTGCCTTCGGCAGCGGTGGCGGCATCGGCGGGGATGGCCCAATAGCTCTCAAAACCACGGAAATGGTCAAAGCGGACAATATCGTACATGCGCTGGGCAGCGTCAAGGCGCTCAATCCACCACGCATAGCCCTCTTCCTTCATGATATCCCAGTTGTAAAGGGGATTGCCCCAGAACTGACCATCAGCACAGAAGGAATCGGGAGGACAGCCGGCAAGGCCGGTGGGACGGCAGTGTTCGTCCAGCTGGAAGAGCCTGGGGCTGGCCCAGACATCGGCACAGTCCAGAGGGACATAGATAGGCACGTCACCAATGATGCTCAGGCCCTTGCTGTTGGCGTAGGCGCGCAGCTTCTGCCACTGACTGTAGAAAATATACTGCACAAAGCTGTGGTAGCCGCACTCACGGGAGAGCTTTTCGCGGAACTCGTTCATTGCAGCTTCGTCGCGCAAGACCAGCTCCTCAGGCCAGTTCTGCCATGGAACGCCGCCGAAATACTCTTTAAGGGCCATGAACAGGCTGTAATTTTCAAGCCAGGGATTATCCTTTACAAAGCTGTCAAAGCTCTCGTCGGGAGTATAGCGCTGGTAGGCCAGCATAAGCAGCCTGCCCCGGTTTTCATAGAGGCATCCGTAGTCAACGCTTTTTTCATCGTCAAACCACTTCACTGCGTCCACTTCTTCCTGATTGAGAAGCCCGGATTCAATCAGCGCGTCAAGATCAATAAGATATGGGTTACCTGCAAAGATGGAAAAGCTCTGGTAAGGGGAATCACCGTAACCCGTGGGGCTTAGCGGGAGAATCTGCCAATAGCTCTGTCCGGCCTTGCAGAGGAAATCTGCAAAATCATATGCGCATTTACCCATGCTGCCAATGCCGTAGGGGCCGGGCAGGGAGGATATATGCATCAAAATACCGCTTTTTCTCATAAAAAGCTCCTTATCAAATGGAACGTGTGCTCTCCCTCTGCCAGAGTGTGAAGGGCACAAAAATGTGGCGCGCAGGAGCTCCGTCCCTGATCTGGGATATGAGCATATCTACGCTGAGTTTTGCCATGTCAGCTACTGACTGGCGTATTGTGGAAAGCTGGGGTACAAGGTATGAACCCAGGGGCAAGCCGTCAAATCCCATGACGGACACATCTTCGGGAACTCTGTAGCCGCCGTCCCGCAGAGCGCGGATGGCGCCGATGGCCATAACATCTGCCGCAGCAAACAGTGCCGTAAAATTACAGCCTTTGTCTATAAGCTCCTTTGTGGCCCTGTAGCCGTTTTCATAGGAGAAAATAACACCGCGATAGCTGTTCTTTTCATCAAAATCCAGCCCATAGCTTCTGAGTGCGTCCATGCAGCCCTCATAGCGCAGGAGACTGGTGGTGGAGATCTCTTTGCAGCCGCCGACTATGGCAATGCTGCGGTGACCCAGCTCCAGCATTTTCTCCATTGCCGCCCGGGAGGCCAGCCGGTCATTGGTGCATACGCTGGAAAGATTGGGGAAGCCCAGTTTGGAAGCGTCGTTTGTGACAAGAACGCTGGGGATGTCAATGCTGTGGAAATCTGAGCTGAAATTCTGCTCGTCTCCGCCGAGGAAAAGAAGGCCCAGAGGCTTCATCTCGCGGCAGAGCTGCACTGCACGCTGCACTTCGTTGAGACTTTCATCCATGTAGTCAACGTGCAGAGGCAGATGGACCTGGGCAGCCAGAGTCTGAATGTACTCCAGCAGTTCGGAGAACATTTCGTTTGCGCGGCCTTTTACCACAACCAGTATAGCGTTTGAACGCTGCTGTTTAAGCTGCTTTGCGTTGGAGTTGAGCTGAAAACCGCTCTCCTCAGCGGCGCGCAGTATTACACTGCGCGCCGTTTCGCTTACACTTGGCTGACCGTTGAGCACACGGGAGACGGTTGCCACGCCATATCCTGTTTTTTTGGCCAGGTCCTTGATAGTCATAAAATATCAGCCCTTAACTGCACCTGCCACAACACCCTTGATGATGTGCTTCTGGCAGAAGAGATAGATAATGATAATGGGGAGAACGGTGAGAATGATGCAGGCCATCATGGGGCCCATCTCAACGCGGCCGTAGCTGCCCTTGAAGTACTGAATAAGAATGGGAACGGTAGAATACTTTTTACGGTCAAGGACCAGATAGGGGAGCAGATAGTCGTTCCAGACCCACATGGTTTCCAGAATACCGACGGAGATCATGGTGGGCTTGAGTATGGGCAGAACTACCTTGAAGTAGGTCTGGAAGGGATTGCAGCCGTCAATCATGGCGGCTTCCTCAATCTCCAGAGGGATGGACTTCATAAAGCCGGTGAACATGAATACTGCAAGGCCTGCGCCGAAGCCCAGATAAATGATCCAGATATTGTAGGGGGTGTTCAGCTTGAGCATATCAGAGGTGGAGGCCAGGGTGAACATCAGCATCTGGAAGGGCACAACCATGGAGAAAACAAAGGAGAAGTAGATTGCCTTGGTAAAGATGTTCTCAACACGGGTGATATACCATGCGCACATGGAGCAGAACAGAAGGATTGCTGCAACAGAGGTGATGGTGATGATAAGGCTGGTGACAAAGGCATCAATGAAGCCCTTGGACATTACGGCGTTGACAAAGTTTTCAAGGCCGGCGAAGCTCTCCGCGGTGGGGAGCTGGAAAGCGGTGTTGGTGGAAATGGCGGTTTCTTTCTTCAGGGAGTTGAAGAGAATCATAATGATGGGGTAGACCCATACGATGCACAGGGCACCCAGGAATGCAGGCAGAATCTTATCTGCAAGAGTAGGCTTGTTGTTCATTACTGCTGTACCTCCTTGGAGCGGGTTGCACGCAGCTGGATGAGGGAGATGGTGATGACCATGATGCAGAAGATAACAGCCTTGGCCTGACCGATACCCTTCCATGCAGCGCCGGAGCGGGCGTAGAAGTTGTTATAGATGTTCAGAGCCAGCATTTCGGTGGCGTGGTTGGGATCGCCGCCGGTAAGTGCCAGGTTCTGGTCGAAGAGCTTGAAGGAGTTGGTGAGGGTGAGGAACATGCAGATGGTGATGGAGGGCATCACATTGGGAATCTTGATTTTGAAAAGAATCTGGGGAGAGGTAGCGCCGTCAATTCGTGCAGCCTCAATATAGTCATTGGGGATGGACTGGAGGCCCGCAATGTAAATTATCATCATGTAACCTATCTGCTGCCAGCACATAAGCACGATAAGACCCCAGTAACCGGCGTTGGTGTTCAGGGCAATCAGGGGCTGACCCAGAATGCTCAGCAGGCAGTTTATCAGGATGTTCCAGATATAGCCCAGAACGATGCCGCCGATGAGGTTGGGCATGAAGAACACGGTGCGGAAAAGGTTGGTGCCGCGGAGACCACGGGTAAGTGCCAACGCGATGGCAAAGGCCAGCACGTTTATAAGCACGGTGGAAACCACGGTGAAGCTTGCGGTGAAGGTGAGGGAATCCCAGAACTGAGCATCCTGAAATACCTTTACATAGTTGCTGATACCGACCCAGCTTGCCTTGTTGATGGTGGTGAACTTGCAGAAGGACAGATAAAGTCCCTCAAGGAAGGGAATAACGAAGCCGATCATGAATGCGGCAACGGTGGGCAGCACGAATACGGGCCACCACTTCTTGGTTGCTTTGACCATTGAAATGATCCTCCTTATATTTCTTCTCTCTCAATAGTGTTCTAAAAGCAAAAGACAAACGGCAGCTCTGCCGTCTCTCTTTTGCTATCAGAAATCTGAGGGTGGGCAGGAAGCCCACCCTCAGAAGGTAATGACGATCGCTAAATCAGATTAAATTAGCCAAGCAGAGCGTACTCGGAAGCCCAGCCGTCAACGAATGCGGTGACAACAGCATCCCAGTTAGCATCGGTCTGATCTGCAGCGTAAGCGGTCAGAGCGGAGCCGACAACATTCTTCCACTCCTCGGAAGGCATGGTGGGGAAGTTCCAGGAAACAGGAGTCTTGCCCTCTGCGGTGTAAGCAACGTCCTGCTTTACGAAGAGGTTGGGGGACTCAACAGCAGTGTCGAAGGGGATAACGAAGCCCATGTCGTTAGCCATGGAGTCAGCACCCTCGGTGACACACCAGTTCATGAACTCGAGAGTTGCAGCGATGTCTTCCTCGGAAGCATCAGCATTGACACACCAGTAGTTCTCAGTGCCGGTGCACAGACCCTGGTTTGCCTCGTCGCCAGCGCCGATGTAGATGGGCAGCATAACGAGATCTTCGTCAGCATAAACTGCGCTCAGAGAACCGTACTCCCAGGAACCGTTCTGGAAGAAGACAGCCTCGCCGTTGAGGAACTCGTTGCGGGAGTCGTCACCGGTCTTTGCGGACAGCTCAGCAGGTGCGCAGGTGGAGTTGTTGATGTACAGATCCCAGATCTGGCGGTAGTTGTCAAGGTAGTCGCCCTTGATTTCGGTGGTGGTGCCGATACCGTCTGCCTGATACTCAAAGTAGATGGGCAGGTTTGCAAGGTGGGTCTTGAAGCGCCAGTCGGAGGAAGAATCCATACCGGCGGAGGAGAAGGCAGCGAAGCCAAGCTCAGCGGAGCGGGCGGTGATGTCTTCAGCAACAGCCTTCAGAGTCTCGAAGGAGTTGATGTCCTCAGCGGCGTAGCCAGCCTCAGCCAGCAGAGCCTTGTTGGCGATGATGCCGTAGGACTCGATAACGTAAGCGATGCCGTAAACAGCGCCGTCCTCGGTGAGAGCGAAGCTGTCAGAGGTCAGGTGGCTGTACAGCTCAGAGCCGGACAGATCGTAGCAGTAGTCCTTCCAGTTGGCAAGGCCGACAGGGCCGTTGACCTGGAACATGGTGGGGGCTTCGGTCTTGCCCATCTCAGCCATCAGGGTCTCTTCGTAGGTGCCGGAAGCAGCGGTCAGAACAGTGACGGGAACGCCGGTCTCAGCGGTGTACTCAGCAGCCAGCTTCTGCCAGGCTTCATCCTGCTCGGGCTTGAAGTTGAGATAGTAAACGGAGCCTGCAACTGCTTCTTCAGCAGGAGCGGCAGCTTCTTCTGCGGGGGCTGCGGGGGCAGCTGCGGGAGCTTCTTCCTTTGCGCCGCAAGCGCACAGGGCGAAGACCATGGTCAGAGCCAGCAGCAATGCAATAAGCTTCTTCATTGATGATCCTCCTAAAAATTTTCCAGATAGTTTCTGGTGTTTTTTGAATTGTGGAAACGTTTCCATACGCTTCCGTGAATAAATATAATCTATTGCGCCGGATAAATCAACGCAAAAAGTGCGGAATGACTAAAATTCCGCACTTTTAACAATTACCATATTTAGCTTTTGTCAGTTTTGACAAGAGATTAAAGACACTGTCTCCCGCAGGCAACTATTCACTGTGATAAACAATGAAATTAAATGAATAAATATATAACAAAGACCGCTGCAATTGCCGCCGTAACGCAGACCATTACCGAGCATTTAAGCCAGGCCAGCAGCCCTGCCACAGCGGCGCCTGCTATGCCGACACCGGGCTTTGACGCATCCACACTCAGCACGCCGGGGAAAATCAGCGCTGCCATAGCGGTGTAGGGAATAAGCCTCAGAAACTTCTCAGCCTTGGGACCGAGACTTTGCATTTTGTCGGCAAACAGTGCCGGGATTGCTCTGGGGATAAAGCAGACAAGGCTGAGGCCCAGAATCAGGATAATTATTTGTCTGTTGTCCATATCCGGCCCTCCCTTGCGAAAAATTATTTGCAGAATATGCCCCGCTTTTCGCGGAAGCTGCGTATGCGTTCATCCAGAATGTGCCCCTCTCTTATTACAAGGGCCTTTTTCAGATTGTCGGGGTAGGAGTCAAAGTCAAGCTCCAGCACCATGTCAATGTACTTTCCTATGCCCCGGCTGAGAACCTTGGTGACGGTAATGGGGAACATGGCAGGGGTGTTGTCTACTGCGTAGTGTATAACGCCGTCCACGGTGTAAACGGGGTTTTCGATGGTGGTGGGGCGGGAGGTCTCAATCTCCAGCTCAGGATCACAGCTGACATCGATGATCAAAGTGCCGGGTCTGAATTTCTTCAGGTCCTCCCTGTAGATGATCCTATCTTCGCGGGAGGTATCCCACATGATGCAGTTTACCAGCACGTCGTACTCGAACATTTTCTTTCTGAAAAGCTGCTCCTGGCGTCGGCCGTACACATCCACCTCTGCACCCAGACCGTGCAGGATACGCATGGCGCCTTTGGCGGTCTGTCCGTTGCCGAGGATTGCAACACGGGAGTCATAGGGCATTCTGCCGCAGTAACGGAAGCCATGGAGCACGGCAGCTTCGCCGGCTACCTCGCGGTTGCGGTAGAAGATATAGCGGCCATCCTCAAAAATTTCCTCCCAGGCGATAACGCTGTGATTATCGTTGAGCATAGCGCTGGTAAAGTCAAGATTCTGCACAGTGTGTGCCCATCCGAAAAGAATCTTGTTGGGGCTGAGTTTGTCGAGATAATCTGCATCGCCCAGCTTCACGTCTGCAATAATATCGCAGGCCATGGCCTCCTCGCGGCTGACCACATGGCAGCCTGCAGCGGTGTATTCCTCGTCGGATGCGCCTACGGACAGGCCGTAGCCGCTTTCAAAATAAAGCTGACCGGGGTACTTCAGCGCTGCAATGTCGGCAGGGAGAATAGCTCTTCTCTGTTCACCGTTTTTATGGCTGATGACAAAGCCCATAGTTTTCATGTGTTCACCTTGCCGCGGCGGCAGCGGCTGTTGATATAAAGCAACTCCGCAGGATTGTTGCATTTTGAATAGACTTAAGTTTACCATGATGGTTTTGAAAATGCAACGCGTCTGTATACCCGTAAGCAGACAAAAGCCTTGTTTTGCTTGACCGTGGATAAGAAAAGATATAAAATAAAAATAATTATGGGAGCTTTTCTGTGAGAAGCCCCCAGCGGAAAATGAAAACAGGAGGATTATAAAATGAAAAAGATATTAAGCCTTATTCTGGTTATGTGTCTTATGCTGGCTCTGGCACCTTCCGCCTTTGCAATCTGGGGCCACCTGGACAGCTGTCCTATCTGGCCCTGCCTCTGTGATGAAATCCTTGAAGGCGCCGAGAAGGAAGAGCAGGAACTTGAGTATATTGAGTCTTTGAGAGTATTTCTGATCACCGATCGCGATGAGGCCGGCGATAGACTTGATACCATTGTTGCCGAGGTGGAGCAGCCTTATTTCTATGACGACAAGATGGAAAATCAGGCCTTCCTTGATGAAAACGAGGCTGTGAAGGAAGTTCTGCTGGGCTATTTTGAGGAAGACAAGCTGGCTGAAAATCTGTACCGCAGTGCCGGTTTTATCCATACTCAGGTAGAATGCAGCTTTGATTATCTCAGGGAAGTAGGCAGCACCGCTTCTCTGGAGTACCGCCTTGTAGCTGCAGACTCTGCCGAAAAGGTAATTTTCAGCTGCCCCGCTCTGGATGATGAGGTGGAGAGCATAAGCGTCCGCGTTGGCGATATCCTGGTCAAGCTGCCCGAAGCCTGCCACAATCAGGCCTTCACTCTCGCCATGAGCATTGCAGAAGACTCTGCAGAGATTGAGCTTCTGGACGAAAGCGGTGCCGCTATTGAGGGCGCAGAAATCGTCAAGTAAATAAGATAAAAACAGGCCCTATATGGGGCCTGTTTTTTATTTTGCCTTTTTGGGTATTCCGTATTCACAGGGGACAGCCGTCTGACACAGGCCGCAGCCATAGCGGGGGGCATAGGTCTGCTTGCTCTGATCCACCCAGGGGCCGCAGATATTGTGATCCTTGCCCTTTTCAAGGCTGATGGCGCCCACGGGGCAGCGGCGTATGCAGGCGCCGCACTTGGAGCAGTATTCGTAAATATCCGTGTAGGGGCGTTCATCCGCTTCAATTTCGAGGTCAAGGATAATGCTGGCAAAGCGGCCGGCCATGCCCTTCTCTGTGATTATGCCCTTGGAAAGACCGAAGGTGCCCAAACCGCAGGCATAGGCCGCGTGGCGCTCAGACCAGGTACTGCCGAAGGAGCTTTCGTTAATCTCGGCGTAGCCCTGTATTCCGCCCTTGCCGCCCTGCATTGCCTTGAATCGGGGATCAATAGCCGGCACAACAGCTCTTATACCCATGGCCTCCAGCTCCTGAACTGCCTGCTTCATCATGCTGTCCAGCAGGGCCTGTCCTTCAACTCTGGCCCAAAGCCATTCAAAGGCGATGGTCTCACGGCTCTGCCGGTGGGCTGAACGCACATCCTCGGAAAAGGGATAGAAAATGGATACTACGCACTTGGCTCCGCTCAGCCATTCTTCAGGGCTCATGTGCCATGGGCCGATGACATCCGGCTTTTTGTATTCCTCAAAGAGCGCGTCATCTGCCGAGGCAAAGCCTATCAGCGGCTCGTCATATATGGGCCTTTTCTCCTCGCCGGGCAGGCGATTGTCGGGGGCTTTGCGGAAAATATCCAGCAGCAGAGTTTTCAGTCCGTTTTTATCCATGGCAGGGGCCTCCATTTTTTCTTATATACAGACTATAGCACAGCGGCGCACCTCATGTGAAGTGCGCCGCCTGAACTTTTTTTGATTTTGTTACAGCAGCTCGAGTATCTGCTTTACGTTTTTCTTGCCGAAGCTGACCACTTCGCCGTCGCCGATCACGAGGCAGGGCACGCTCATCACGTTGTAGCGGTCGCGGATTTCGGGGTAGTGGTTCAGATCATAGACCTGAGCCGTGACTTTGCTGCTTTCGGCTGCGATGCGCTGGGCTGCGGTCACAAGCTCGGGGCACATGGTGCAGCTGAGAGAGACCAGGACCTTGATGTCCACATCCTTGTCGATGGCGCGGATCTTCCTGACAGACTCTTCATCCACTGCCTGACCGGGGCCTGCAGCGTTGTAGAGACCCAGCACGAAGCTGGTAAACTCATGCCCGCCGGGCACACCGTGGAAGGCAAGGCCGGTCCAGCTGCCGTCTGCGCGGCAGATACGGACAACAGGGGCATCGTCACCCTCGTCGGAGATCTCCACGCTCAGCCTGTCGGTGAGGGAGCTGAGCTCTTCCATGTAGCCCTTCAGCTCTCTGGACACGGGACGATCGTCCAGAGTCAGCTTGAGCACAAGAGGCTGCGCCATTCTGGAGAACACGGTGTTGAGCTGGGCCAGCATGTTTGCATCAAAGAGGCTGCCGGAGCTCTGAGGCTCAGCCTTGGCTTTTTCCTGCACGGGAGCGGGAGCGGCCTCCTTCTCGGGACGCTGGGGCACAAGGCCGGTTTTGCGCTGCATGGATGCTGCATATTTTTCAAGCTCGGTGGCTGCCAGTGCGCCGTCACCGGTGGCGGTGACCACCTGACGCAGAGGCTTGATGCGAACATCGCCTGCGGCATAGAGACCCTCAACGGAGCTCTTCATGTTGGTGTCGGTGACAATGTAGCCGGAGCCGTCCAGCTCTGCCAGACCCTTTACAAGGGAAGTTGCGGGCTCATAGCCTGCAAATACGAACACGCCGATGTTGCTGCCCTCGGGGGCCTTGTGCTCGGTGACTTCGCCGCTGAGCTTGTTGCGATAACGGATGGAGCGGAGAGTGTTGTCGCCGAATACGCCGTCCACCTCGGTGTTGGTGAGCACGGTGATCTTGGGGTGATTGCGTGCTGCATCTGCTGCACTCTTGGCGCAGGAGAAATCGTCGCGGCGCACCAGAATGGTGACGTGATTTGCGTACTTGGTGAGGAATACTGCCTCCTCGGCTGCGGCAAATCCGCCGCCGATGACGAATACGTCCTTGCCGGTGAAGAACTCGCCGTCGCAGGTGGCGCAGTAGGCAACACCGCGGCCGCGGAAATCTTCCTCGCCGGGAAAGCCAACCATGCGGGGGTGGGCGCCGGTAGCCAGCAGCACGCCGAAGCACTTCAGCTCGCCGCGATCGGTGTAAACGGTTTTCACATCGCCGGACATATCCAGCTTGTCAACGCTTGCCAGCATGAACTCTGCGCCGAAGTATTCCGCCTGCTGGCGCATGGTTTCGGTGAGCTCTGCGCCGCTGGTGCGGCCTACGCCGGGGTAATTCACAACCTCATGGGTGATGGTGATCTGACCGCCGAACTTTTCCTTTTCCACAACCAGTACACGGTACTTTGCTCTTGCCAGATATATTGCTGCGGTAAGCCCCGCGGGGCCGCCGCCGATAACGACTACGTCATATAAATTTTTCATTCGTTTTTTACCTCCTTGGGGCTTAATATAATTTGCCTTGGTTTTTAGTAAAACAGCGCCGGATTGTTCCGGCGCTGTATGGGTATCAATTATTACAGCATGCCGACCAGGTCAAGGCTGGGCTTGAGAGTCTCGGCACCGGGCTGCCACTTTGCGGGGCAGACCTCGTCACCGTGGCTGTATACGAACTGGCATGCCTGCAGCTTGCGGAAGAGCTCGTCTGCGTTACGGCCAACATTGCCTGCGCTTACCTCGTAGGATACGATCTTGCCTTCAGGATTGACGATGAAGCTGCCGCGCTCTGCCATACCGTCGGACTCAATCAGAACGTTGAAGTCGCGGGAGATAACGTGGGTGGGGTCAGCCAGCATGGGGTAGCGGAGCTTGCTGATGCGCTCGGAGTGATCGTGCCATGCCTTGTGGACGAAGTGGGTGTCGGTGGATACGGAGTAGATCTCGCAGCCGGCATCCTGGAACTTGTCATAGATGTTGTTCAGATCCTCAAGCTCGGTGGGGCAGACGAAGGTGAAGTCTGCGGGGTAGAAGAAGAATACGCTCCACTTGCCGAGAATGTCAGACTTGCTGACGGTCTTGAAATTGTTATCTACAAAAGCCTGTACGCTGAAATCGGAAACTTCCTTATTGATCAAAGACATATTTTTAATCTCCTTTATTATTAGTTTTATTGTTTGAGTTCGTTGCTTGTTTATTCCTTGTGACTATAAGTTAGCATAAACTAACTCATTTGTCAATAATAATAATCATTATTAATATTGAATTTTTTGTGAATGAGTTTTTCCCTGTATCAGATGGCTGCAAGGAAGCTCTCCGCGTGGGCTTTCAGGGTCGCGCGTTCGCTGTCGGACAGGGAGAGAGTGCCGCTGCGGAAGGCTTCGGCATCCAGCACATAGCCTGTGCCCTCCTCGCCGATAACCTTCATGGACATGATCTCCAGCAGGGTCTTGAGATTTTTTCTCAGGCCGATGCCGGCGCTTTTGCCTGCGGCGGATGCAATGCTGACGGGCTTGCTTTTTGCCGCGGAGCAGGAATGTCTGTCACAGGGATCCATGGGACAGCTCAGCCAGTCCAGCAGATTCTTCAGCACGCCGGGAATGTTGTAGTTGTATTCGGGGGAGAGAATCCAGATGCCGTCCGCCTTTTGTACGGCGGAGCGAACCTTTGCCACGCTTTCAGGCACAGGGTATTCTATGTCCTGGTTGAGAAATGGCAGATCGCTGTATTCCAGATAGCTTACATTTGCCTTGCCGTGGAGCAGGCATTCTATCTCGCGGCCAAGCTGGCGGTTAAAGGAGTTTTTCTTGAGGGAGCCTACTATCATAAGGATGTTTTTCATATCAATACCTCCGTTGGATTATATGTGTTTGGGCCTGTTGCAAGAAAAAAGCGGTGCGGCTATGTAGCCGCACCGCTGTGTGTTTTGTTAGTTGAGTTCGGTGAGCCAGAGACCGTGGAGATTGCAGTATGCGTATACGCCCAGAGGCTTTTCGTCGTTCAGCAGGAAGCTGACATTGGGGGCCTGGCCGGGAATGAGCTCCTTACGGTAGCTGCCCTTATCGGTATTAAGCTGTACCCACTCGATCCAGTGGACTTCTTCCATGGGGTGGTTGACGCTGCCCACATTGACGGTGACCACCTTGCCCTCGACCTTGACCTCGGGCTTGTGCTTCTCGCCGCTGGCCTCAACGGTGTTGGGGACCAGTTCATTCATGGGCTGGCCGCAGCAGACGGGCTTTACGCCGACATCCTTGACCATCTCTACAATGTTGCCGCAGTGGGAGCAGATGTAAAACTTGCTGTTCTTCATATTTATAAATCCTCCGTAATTTCATTTATTTTTAATTTTTTTTTGGTGTTTCTTTCTTTGTGGCTTTATAATAACAGGAACGATTATTGTTTTCTGTGACTTTCTCACATAAGGAGAAAAATGTTTTGAAAAGCAAAAAACAGGCTGTTTTCACAGCCTGTTGTAATCTTTAATTTATTCTGCGGAGAAGTTCTCTTTGCCTACGCCGCACAGGGGGCAGACGAAATCTTCAGGGATGTCTTCCCACTTGGTGCCGGGAGCGATACCGCCTTCGGCAAAACCTTCGGCCTCATTGTATTCCCAGCCGCATACTTCGCAAACATGCTTCATAATTTTATACCTCCTGTATATTAGTGTGAATTATATTTTAGATTGTTTATGCTTCTCTTTTCTTTGTGGCTTTATTATATGCGATAGAAAAATAATCTTCCGTGACAATGTCACTTATTTTTGCTTTTCATTGGAAAATATGCATGATAAAATGATTCAAACCTTGTAAGGAGCTGATATCATGTTGTTTTTCAAAAAAGCAAAGCAAGCTTCAAACCCCAAAAAGGACAGGCCCCATCACGATCTGGGCAATGGTCTTTACTATACCTATGACCAGGTTTCCAATGGAATCGGGGGCTACCGTGATATGGACCTCTGGCTTTTCAGCGAAAAGGATCCCCACTTTGCCCGCTGTATTATAGACGAAGCAGGCCAGATCCAGAATTTTCCCGGCTTTGATATGGGGGACTGGGTCAAGGATGCAGAGTACCCCATAGAAAATAAGGTGCGCTTTGTTTTTGCGATAAGCAATTTTTCCGAAGGGCGTGCCCAGATTATGTGGCGCTTCCAGCCGGACGGCTGGTACTATGCCGACTCCCAGGGCTACGGCAAGGAAAAGGATGAGGAGATAGAGCTGTATTCATATATTGATGAAAAAGGCAATTTCCTCATGCCCTTTGGTCAGACCAAATAATAAAAAACAGGTGCCGGAAGGCACCTGTTTTTTTATGCTTTATCCTTTTTCGTGTAGTTTACGATGAACACGCCCAGGCAGACAAGCAGCAGTGCAATAATGCCCTTGAAGCCGAACTCCTGGCTGCTCTCGTTGAGGATAATCATGGAGAGTGTTACGCCGAAAATGGGGTTGAAGAAGGCGAAGATGGAGACGCGGGACACCGGATTATACTTGATAAGGGTACTGTTGATGCTGAAAGCTACAGCAGAAACCATAGCCAGATAAAGGATCAGCGCAATGCCGGCAGGGCCGGGGTAGCCGAGTCTGCCGCCCATAATCAACGCCGCGATTATCATAACAGCGCCGCCCAGAATAAACTGATAGCCGCAGAGCAAAACCGGGTTTTCGGTTTTGGAATACTGCTTTGTTGCGGCGGTGGACATGGCAAAGGCCATGGTGGAGATGATAATAAAGCCTTCGCCAACAAGGCTCATGTCCAGGTTGATGCCTTACGCGGCCTTGACATTTACCAGAATTACACCCATAAAGCCCACAACACAGCCTAGAATCTTACGCACTGTCAGCTTCTCATGGTGAAAAATCAGCGATGAGAGAAGGATGCTGAAAAAGGAACTGGTGGAGGAGAGAATGGTGGCCTTGGATCCTGTGGCGTGTGCACAGCCTATGTAGAAGAAAATATACTGCAGCACGGTCTGAAAGCTTGCCAGCACGCAGATTTTGGGCAGAGCGCTTTTGCCGGGGATCAGCAGCTTGCCGTTTATGATGCTGCCGATGATAACGGTGAGTATGCCGGCAATGAAAAATCTTATGCCTGCAAAAAGAATGATAGAGGGAATATCGTTGGATGCCAGCTCAAAAATGCGGTATCCGGTTTTTATGGTGGGGGCAGCGCTGCCCCAGAGCAGATTGGCAAGTATCGCAAGGCTTACCACCACTGAGGCCTTCTGCATGGTTTTTTCGTTGAGATTCATTTGCTGCTTATCCTGTAAAATAAATTTTTTTAATAATAGAACTTTTTATATTCATTGTCAAATATAGCTAATAAACTCCGGCAAATGAAAATTTGCCGGAGCATTATTTATACTGCACTGTCAATTGAACCGCGGAACACGACAAAACGCTGGTAGAGATATTCGGTGCTGAAGTTTACCAGCATCGTCAGGCCCAGCACAAGGTACTCATTCCAGGCTGCCGAAGGCCCGGTCAGCACTGCTGTCCACCAGGTGGACAGGGGAGTGAAAACAATATAATAAAGCGCCACCAGCGCCATGGCTTTCGGAACATTGCCTGCAGAGCGGAAAGTAAATTTGCGGTTGAGTGTGAAGTTCCACAGAACGGAAAGTATGAGCGCGCACAGATAACTCATCCAATGCGGAAGCTTTAATAGCTCCTCAAAGAGGGTGAAGCTTATTATTTGAATCAGGCCTGCACTGGCTGAAAACAATACGAACTTGACAGAACGCATAAGTTCTTTTCTGCTGTCGGTCATGTTGATTTTAACCTCCGGAAAATGAATGCCAAAATTATAATGGTGCTCTCCATTTTATACAAGTAAAAAAACTGAAAAGAAATTCCGGTGAAAATTTCCGGCTACCGGTATTATAAAAGAGAAAGCTCTATGCCCACAACGCCATACTGCGCTTCTTCCTCTTTGCTGTAGTACTTTTCCATATCTTTGGGCTGGGCTTTTTCCCCGGGGGCATAGCCGCAGCGTTCAGGAGGGATGGCCGCATATAAGGCGCTGAAAGAAGGAAAAATGTGCAGAGCTTTTACGCTGGCGCAGATATAATCACTGCCGGTAGCCCTAGTGAAAACAATGGTGTCTCCTGCCTTGATTTTCCGACGTTTTTCGTCGTATAAGCGCAGCTCTATTGTTTTTGTGCCTGCGGTGATTTTAGCGTAGGGCTCATCGTTCAGGTGCATGTAATGTGTCAAGTTGGCAGCTCCTTTGTCTTAGTTCAGACCATTATAACTCTCATTTCAACAAAAGCAGCCCGCTAGAATGCGGGCTGCTTTTGCTGTCGCAATGCTCAGCCTGCGCTGCTCTCTGCCTCGTAGGGCCTGGCGGATGCCGCCTCGGCGGGGAGGACAAGATCTTCCACCGCGTTGAAGTTGCTCAGGCTCATGCTGATTGTATACACTGATGCCTCAAGCTGGGTTTCGGCTTCCTTGTTGCCCAGGCTTTTGGCTATGCTGTCATTAAGGTAGTTTAGCATTTCATCCATGCTGAGCATAGCACGAATGGGGTTACCAGAGGCTTCGTCCGCCCGGACGGAAATGACAATAGCGTCCAGTTTCTTGGCCAGAGTTATTGAAATATAATTAGAGCTTATCTGCTGGGACTGAAGAGATCATCCAGACCTGAGGTCCAGCTTATATCACCATCTCTGGTGACAAATATTGCATCAACACCATCAAAATTTTCGATGAATGCTGTACCTTCTTCAAGGCCCATGGTGAACACAGTGGTGGAAAGTGCGTCGGCAGTACAGGCTTCTTCGGCGACAATGGAAACGCCTGCAAGCTCGTTTTGCACGCTCCAGCCGGTATTGGGATCGAGAATGTGGTGGTAAACCACATCGCCAAGGGTAAAGCCGCGCTCATAAATGCCGCTGGTGACAACTGAGTTGCCGTGCAGATCGACGACACCTACTATGCTCTGGTCGCGTACACCTTCAGGGTCCTGTATTCCAATGCGCCAGTTTTTTCCGTCAGGCTTGAGGCCCACGGTACGAACATTGCCGCCAACATTGAGCAGGGCACTTTCAACGCCCTTTTCGATGAAGTAATCAGCGATTCTATCGCTTATATATCCCTTAGCGATAGCGCCCAGGTCAATGGACATACCTTTGGGGATAAGCACGCCTTCCTCGTTTACATCGACCTTTGTCCAGTCAACCTTTTCTGCAGCGGCAGCAAGCTCAGAAGCATCAGGCAGAGTACCCCTGTCCTCGCTGGTGAAATCCCACAGGGCCATGCAGGGCTCAATGGTGATGTCAAAATGGCCTTCAGAACGGCGGGAAAATTCCATAGCTGTAAGTATAAGGTTTCGGGTCTCTTCGTTTACAGCCACTCTTTCGCCGTTGGCGTGGTTGATGTTCCAAACATCAGAGCCTTCAACCGTCTTGCTCAGCATATTCTCATAGCGAAGACATTCTTCGTCCAGGCCGACAAGGATTTCCTCGTCGTCAGAATATACCGTAATGGTGACTACAGTATCAAAATAAAAGACAACTGTGCTCTGCTTGGTAGGCTCAGAGGCCTTGCTCTGGCAAGCTGTCAGCAAAAGAGTTATGCAGAGCATAACTGCAATTAATGCTTTTTTCATTGTTTGGATCCTTCCTGGGGGAGACTGGGCTTTGATTTCTTGTGCCTGTTATCCTCGGGGATATGCAGAGTACGGATAACCTGCTTTCCGGCAAGGCCGGTGAGTGTGCCGGTAATTACGGCGGAAATCATCAGCACAAATACGTAGAACATGAGACCGGGGGTCTGCAGCAGCAGGGAAGCTACCAGAATCTGGCCAACATTGTGAAATACTGCACCCACAACACTGACGCCTACGATAGAGACCTGATCCCGGCTCAGATTTTTCACCAGCAGCATGGCGATAAGGCTCAGCACCGCACCGCCCATGCTGTAGAGAAAAGCTGCAGCCAGATTGCCGGACATAAATCCTGTCAGCACAACTTTCAGTATAATCAGCATTATGGAGCAAGCAATGCCAAGAGTATAGATGGAATAAAGAACCACTGTGTTGGCAAGACCCAGCTTGATGCCGGGGGGGAGGGGCATAAGGGCGCAGATAAGCCCCTCAATATATCCCAGAACCACCGAGGCAGAAGCCAGAAGGGCAAGCCTGGTAAGCTTCTGGGTCGTAATTTTGGATTTTTGATTCATATTATTATTCGATCCTCAACTCGACAGTGACAAGATTAGGCAGGCATATGATCCAGTTGCGCATGGGTCGGCTTTCGTAGTTCTGAGGGTTCATCTTACCCTGGGTGACACAGAGATGGTCTGCACAGGAGGAGTCTGCCATGAAAATAGAACCATCCTTAACTTCGACATAGTTGATTTTGCCGTCACCCTGATCTATTGTGATGACAGCGTCATTGTTGAGGGGTACTGATTTATAGAGACTACTGTCCACATATATATCAGCATAGCTGATATTGCCCACAGGGGCGAAAAGCTTTACTGCAATAAGCCCGATAATGGCTACTGCAAGAAAGACTGATATTATAATTACATCACGTTTTTTCATGTTGCGGGGACTCTTTTCTGCATAAAATTCTATTCTATTTATTATACATTATTAAAAATTTACCTTCAACATAGTTTGCTCAAAAAAATGCTCATTCTGTTGTTTGTCGGAATAAAGAACGGCTTAAATCAAAAAAGAACTCTCACCCAAACGGATGAGAGTTCTTTGTAGTGGTTGCGGGGGAAGGATTTGAACCAACGACCTCCGGGTTATGAGCCCGACGAGCTACCAGCTGCTCTACCCCGCGATATCTCAGCTCAGATATAATACCACAGGGGAGTGCTTAAGTCAATAGCTAATTTGCGCTTTATTTGTCAGATTCAGTTTCTTCCTCTTTTTTGTCCTCAGACTCCATATCCAGTATCTGTCTGAACTGAGTCTCGTACAAGCTCTTATACACGCCGCCCTGCTCCAGCAGCTCCTCGTGGGCGCCCTGCTCGGCGATAACACCGTCCTTGACCACAAGGATTTTGTTGGCCTTGAGGATGGTGGAAAGGCGATGTGCAATGACGATGCTGGTGCGGCCCTTCATCATGGCCTCCAGCGCGTTCTGTATGGAGTTTTCTGAGATGGAGTCGAGAGCCGAGGTGGCCTCGTCCAGTATCAGTATGCGGGGATCCTTGAGTATGACCCGGGCCAGGGACAGGCGCTGCTTCTCGCCGCCGGAGAGCTTAAGGCCCCGGTTACCCACCATGGTGTCAAAGCCCTCGGGCTGGTTGAGGATAAAGTCATAGATGTTGGCGGTCTTACAGGCCTCAATAAGCTCCTCGTCTGTGGCCTCGGCCTTAGCGTAGAGCAGGTTTTCCTTGATGGTGCCGTTGAAAAGATAGGTGTCCTGTGTTACCACGCCCACCTTGGAGCGCAGGTAAGTTAAATCCATATAGCGCACGTCCACTCCGTTTATGGTGACACGGCCGCCCTGCACATCGTAAAGGCGGGGGATAAGGTTGACCACCGTGGACTTGCCTGAGCCGGAGGGGCCGACGATTGCGTACATCTCACCGCTGGGCACGTGGAAATCAATATCTGTCAGCAGGGGCTTGTCCGGCAGATAGGAAAAGCTTACATGGTCAAAGCGGATGCTGGCCTTTTCGCCCATGGGCGGCTTCTTGCCGTACTTGGGGGAGGTGATGCCGATTTCCTTGTCAAAGTAATCAAAGATACGGGTAAACAGGGCCAGAGACCGGGTGAAGTCCACCTGAATGTTCAGCAGGGATTCCACCGGACGGTAGAGCCGGTTTATCAGGGCCACGGTGGCGGTGATTGTACCGACGGTGAGGGCGCTGTCGATATTGTTGATAATAAGAAAGCCGCCGGCAAAATAGATGAGCAAGGGTCCAACCTGGGTGAACATGCCCATTACCACGCGGAACCACTTGCCGCTGCGCTGCTCCTTGAGCGCAAGCTGGGTGACCTCTTCATTTACGTCAACAAAGCGGTCGTACTCGGTTTTCTCCCGGGTGAAGAGTTTTACAAGCAGGGAGCCGGAGACGGAGAGAGTCTCGTTTATCAGCTGGTTCATCTCGTCCTGCTTTTCCTGGCTTTCGTTGAGAAGCTGCCAGCGGGTGCGGCCCACGCTGCGGGTGGGCAGGATCAGCAGGGGAATGACCAGAATGCCCACAATGGCAAGCTGCCAGCTCATGGAAAACAGCGCAACAGTGGTGGTGAGCACGGTGGCAATATTGCTGACGATGCTGGCCAGAGTGCCGGAGATAACGGAGCTTACGCCGTTTATATCGGTGTTCATGCGGGTGATGATGTCACCCTGTTTTTCGGTGGTGAAGAAGGAGTGAGGCATGTGCTGCAGATGGTCGTACATCTGGTTTTTCATATCGAAGATAATGCGCTGGCTTATCCAGGCGTTGATGTAGCTCTCCAGCACACTTATGATCTGGGATGCAAATAATGTGACGAATGCCAGAACCAGCAGCTTTATCAGCAGTGCCATGTCCCGGCCAACCAGAGCCTCGTCCACAATGCGGCCGGTGATGATTGAGGGCAAAAGACCCACAACGGAGCTGAGCAGTATGGCAATGAGCACCAGACCCAACTGCAGGCTATAGGGCTTGAGATAGGAGAGTATGCGGAAAATCAGTTCTTTTGTTACCTTGGGTATGTTCTTTTTTTCTTCGTCGGTAAGGAAGCCTCTGGGGCCCAGACCGCGCATTCCGGGTGGCATAGGCACACGCCCTTTCGATAGGATGGGGATATTATACACCGGAATTTTGACAATTTAAAGCCTCCCTTGTAAAGGGAGGTGGCTCCGCGAAGCGGAGACGGAGGGATTGCAATCCCCCAGTCTCACTATGTTCGACAGCCCCCCTTTACAAGGGGGCCTTTGTGGGCTTCCATCTTCAATAAAAGAAAACAGGCCAGCTTAAGCCGACCTGTTTTGGCGTTTATT
The DNA here is from genome assembly GCA_017410425.1 of Oscillospiraceae bacterium. Taxonomy (GTDB): domain Bacteria; phylum Bacillota; class Clostridia; order Oscillospirales; family Oscillospiraceae; genus Limivicinus. Next base: position 4,848 of record JAFQQV010000051.1, on the reverse strand, counting down.
AAACTCAGATATTGGTGCAGACCTTGCCGGGGTTGAGGATCATGTTGGGGTCAAAGACCTTCTTGATACCTGCCATCAGGGCAACGCCGGTCTCGCCCACGGAATCCAGCAGATACTGCTTCTTTGCGTGGCCGATAGCGTGCTCGCCGGAGACCTGGCCGCCGATTTCCTGGCAGCGGGCGTAGCACAGATCCATGACGATCTTGTTCTTCTCCAGGAACTCTGCCTCTTCCATGGTGTTGGAGCAGCAGTAGATGTGGAGGTTGCCGTCGCCGGCGTGGCCGAAGTTACGGATGTTCAGACCCTGAGCAGCGCCGGTCTCGCGCACGAAGCCGAGGAACTCAGCAATCTGGTCAACAGGGACAACAACGTCCATCTCATCCAGCCACTTGGTGTCAGCCTCGATGGCGGTGAGGAAGGAGCTGCGTGCAGCCCATACGTCCTTCTTGAGGGAGGGGGTGTCAACAACCAGAATGTCCATGCAGCCGAATTCTTCTGCGGCCTCGGCAAACTTTTCCATTCTCATGTCCAGCTCGTCCTCGCTGCCGGCAACCAGGGTGACCAGCAGGCAGGCGCCTACTTCGTCGCCGTCAACCTCGGTGGGGAAGACGGAGGTGCCGGTGTAGGCAACGGAGGAAGCAACGATGTCAGCATCCATGAACTCGATGGACTGGGGGTCAAGGTTTGCAAGCTTGATGGCGGGGACAGCGGAGATAGCAGTCTCCAGATCTGCGAAGGGCAGGATCAGGGAAACATCGCACTCGGGAGCGGGGATGAGCTTGAGAGTAAGCTCAGTGATCATGGCCAGAGTGCCCTCAGAGCCGCAGATCAGGTGCAGCAGGCTGTAGCCGGAGCTGGTCTTGCATACGGAGCGGCCCAGCTTCATAATTTCGCCGCTGGGCAGAACAACGGTCATGCTCAGTACGTAGTCACGGGTGACGCCATACTTGACAGCGCGCATGCCGCCTGCGTTGGTGCTGACGTTGCCGCCGACAGTAGCGGTCTTCTCGCCGGGATCGGGGGGATACATGAGACCGTGGCTCAGTGCGTCTGCAGCCAGATCGCAGAGACGTACACCGACCTGAACGTCAACGCAGAGGTTGTTCATGTCGTAGTTGATGATCTTGTTCATGCGGGTGGTGCAGATAACAACGCCGCCGCAGAGGGGGACAGCGCCGCCGACGAGGCCGGAGCCTGCGCCGCGGGGGGTGACGGGGATCTTGTGCTCGTTGCAGTACTTCATGATGGCTGCAACTTCTTCGGTGCTCTCAACCTCGAAAACTGCTTCGGGGAAGTGGGTACCGTAGATGGGCATTTCGTCGCGGGAGTAGTCATCGGGGACTTCCTCTGCGTAGAAGAACCTGCCGGGGCCTACAAAGGCCTTGAGCTCTTCGGCAAGTTCAGGAGTGATCTTGGTGTATTCAGCCATTTTCTTATCTCCTTATGTAGAAATATTAATAAACTTATTCACTGACAATGACAGAGACGCCGTTGGGGATGAAGGTCATACTCTCCTTACCCATGGCCTTTGCCATTGCGATTGCCTCGTCCAGAGTCTCGGCATACTTCATCTTCATGTCTTCAACGATGCTCTTGTACTTGGGCAGGCACACCATGATAACAGTGTACTTTTTCAGGATGCGGGCCAGAATCTGGCTTTCCCACTGGTCGGGCACGGTCTTGTCCTGGGGGGTGGCCATAATCTCATCGTAGAGAGCCTCAGGGCTTACGCAGTCGCGCAGGGCTTCATAGAAGACCTGACCGCCGTGACCGTCCAGACATTCGGAGACCTCGATGATGACGCCGCCGGGATTGCAGCTGGCCTCAGCTGCGCTCATGCTCTTGACGGACTGGTAGATGTTCTGATCCAGGGGAGCGCCGCCGTTGGAGGTGATGACAATGTCAGCGTATGCGGGCTTGACCTTGGCATAGTCCAGCAGGAAGTCGCAGCCCTTTCTGTGGGCGGTGACATAGTTGCCGGCGAAGGCGGCGACAGTACGCTTGTCCTCGTCGATGACAACGTTAACAATAAACTGCAGATTTGCAAGCTTTGCAGCGGCCAGCATGTCCTCGTGCATGGGGTTGCCGTCCAGCTTGCCGGTGCGGGCCTTTTCGCTGTCGATAAAGCGGCTGCAGTGGTTGCCCAGAACGGTGACCTGATCGCAGACACCGGGCAGCACGCTCTTTCTGCCGCCGGAGAAGCCGGCAAAGAAGTGGGGCTCAATGAAGCCTTCGGAGATCAGCAGCTCAGTTTCTACAGCCAGTCTGTCGATAACGCAGGGGGCGCCGGAGGGGAGTATGCCGATCTGCACGTTGCTTTCAGCGTTGCGGCAGTCGTGGATAACGATCTTGCAACTGTTGTAGAGTTCTTCACCCATCTTGTTGATAAGCTCTTCCTTGGTGCTGCCGCGGTGGAAGCCGGTGGCTACCAGCAGGGTGATGTCAATGTCGGGGCTGCCTTCCTTCAGCTCTGCGATCATATTGGGAAGAATGTCGCGGCTGGGTACGGGGCGGGTGTGGTCGGAAATAATGATGACGCAGTTTTTCTTGCCCTTTGCAAGCTCTTTGAGTCTGGGGCTGTCAATGGGGTTTTCCATGGCGGCCTTTACGATGGACAGACCATCGCCCTCAGCCTTGAGCTCGTCAATGCGGGAGCAGAGGACATTTGCATTGCCCTCATCATATTCAATAACTGTTCTGCCGTAGGGAATATGAACCATAAAATGACTCCTTTATCTTTGGTGTTGAACAATTAGAAACTGTTTCTTCTGGAGAAGCCTGCAAAGCCTTCCTCAGATGAGCATACCATAAACAAAAACCCAGTGCAAGGGTAATAGCACAGTTTTACTGTGCAAATTGAACTATTTCCGGCTGAAAAATGCCCTTTTTCAAGCCTAACTTTGTGAAAAAGGTATCAGAATCCGAGGGCTCAGACATACCAGAGTTAAAACCCATGGGAATAATGGGGCAAAAAAGCCAAAACAAAATTAGGTAATTTGCCAAAAAAATTGCAATCCACCTTTACAAAATTGACAAAATGTTATATTCTATACATGTCTGTAGATTTGCCTTTTGCTCGATGGGAATCGAATCCGTACCGGTTTTGCTGGGGCGGATTTCCGTGTACGGCACGGATCCGATTCCTGTTGAGCTGGGCAAACCCACAATATATTAATATGGAGATGAATATATGGAGCGACACTACAAGACAATGGACGGTAATAACGCAGCCGCCCACGTATCCTACGCATTTACTGAAGTAGCAGCAATCTACCCCATCACCCCCTCCAGCCCCATGGCTGACTTTGTCGACCAGTGGAGCGCAGCAGGCCGCAAGAACATTTTCGGCAGCACCGTTAAGGTTCAGGAAATGCAGTCTGAAGCAGGCGCAGCTGGCGCAGTTCACGGCTCCCTCAACGCAGGTGCCCTGACCACCACCTACACTGCATCCCAGGGTCTTCTGCTGATGATCCCCAACATGTACAAGATCGCAGGCGAGCTTCTGCCCGGCGTTCTGCATGTTTCCGCACGTACCCTCGCAAGCCACACCCTGAACATCTTCGGCGACCATTCCGACGTTATGGCATGCCGCCAGACCGGTTTTGCAATGCTGGCCGAGTCCAACGTTCAGGAAGTCATGGACCTGAGCCCCGTTGCACACCTTGCTGCAATCGAAGGCCGCGTTCCCTTCCTCAACTTCTTTGACGGCTTCCGCACCTCTCACGAGCTGCAGAAGATCCAGGTCTGGGATTATGAGGACCTGGCCGAGATGTGCGACATGGATGCTGTCAAGGCATTCCGCGCCCGCGCACTCAACTCCGAGCATCCCGTAATGCGCGGTTCCCACGAGAACGGCGACATCTTCTTCCAGAACCGTGAAGCTTCCAACGTTTACTACGATGCAGTTCCTGCAATCGTTGAGAAGTACATGGGCAAGATCAACGAGAAGCTCGGCACCGATTACCAGCTGTTCAACTACTATGGCGCTCCCGATGCAGACCGCGTCATCATCGCCATGGGCTCCATCTGCGACGTCGCAGAAGAAGTTATCGACTACCTCACCGCACAGGGCGAGAAGGTCGGCCTTGTCAAGTGCCGCCTGTTCCGTCCCTTCTGCCCCGATAAGCTCCTGGCCGCTATCCCCGAGACCGCAAAGAAGATCGCAGTTCTCGACCGTACCAAGGAGCCCGGCGCACAGGGCGAGCCTCTCTACCTCGATGTCATGACCGCTCTGGCAAATGCCGGCAAGACCGATGTTAAGGTCATCGGCGGCCGCTACGGTCTGGGCAGCAAGGACACTCCCCCCGCATCCGTCTTCGCAGTTTACAACGAGCTGAAGAAGGACGAGATGAAGCGCATGTTCACTCTGGGCATCATCGACGACGTCACCAACCTCAACCTGGTTGAGGAAACTGCTCCCTCCACCTCCGCAGCCGGCACCATCGAGTGCAAGTTCTGGGGTCTGGGCGGCGACGGCACCGTTGGCGCAAACAAGAACTCCATCAAGATCATCGGCGACCATACCGACAAGTACGTTCAGGCTTACTTCCAGTATGACTCCAAGAAGACCGGCGGCGTAACCATCAGCCACCTGCGCTTCGGCGATAACCAGATCAAGAGCCCCTACTACATCAACAAGGCTGACTTCGTTGCCTGCCACGTTCCCTCTGACATCACCCAGGGCTGCCCCATCGTAAGAGACGTCCGTCCCGGCGGCACCTTCCTCATCAACGCACAGTGGTCCGTTGAAGAGCTGGACAAGCAGCTTGATGCAGCATCCAAGCGCTACATCGCTGAAAACAACATTCAGGTTTACCTCATCAACGCTATCGACCTGGCCAAGAAGCT
>JAFQQV010000050.1 GCA_017410425.1 Oscillospiraceae bacterium | reverse complement strand
CTGGGTGCCGCCTCAACAGGGACGAAAGGATACATGTTGCAGCTCGGCTTGCTGAAAAGCTGAGTTATGGCTTCTTTAATAAACGGAAAATCCATTACATCTTCTCCCTCTTCTCTTTGAGTATTTGGGTGGCCAGAGCCAGACCGTCAATAACTGCCTCAGGCTTGGGAGCGCAGCCGGCCACAGCCACGTCCACATGCACGTACTTGGACAGGGGGCCTGCTATGGAGTAGCTGCCCTTGAACACGTTGCCGGACTGGGGGCAGGAGCCCATAGTCACGATGCAGCGGGGTTCGGGAACCTGAGAGATGCTTCTGAGCACTCTGGGCAAAGTCTGCTTGGTCACAGGGCCGGTAACGACAACAATGTCGGCCTGACGGGGGGTGCCGGTGAGCTTGAAGCCCAGGCGCTCAGCGTCATAGCGGGGAGTGATAACACTAACCAGCTCAATGTCACAGCCGTTGCAGGAGCCGGCATTGATGTGGAAAAGCCACGGAGACTTAGCGGTGCTGTCAGCGATTAATTTCTTGAACATAATGCCCCTCCTTACAGACCGTACCAGGCCAGCACAAGGCTGATGAGCGCAAGGCCGGAAACCACAGTCCAGTAGTATTTGAAGATCTGCTCAATCTTGAGCCTTGCAGTGATTGCATGGACAAGAGAGATGCAAACCGCGGTGAGAACGACACAGATGACAACCATAATAATGGCATCAAGGATCACAATGCCGGTGCCAAGGCCACCCAGGAACAGCGCCACAAAGAGGCTGGTGAGGGTGAGCATCTTGATGGCGTGGCTGAGCTTGTAAACACCCAGGGGAGCGCCGCTGTACTCTGCCAGCATACCTTCGCAGAGCTCAGTTTCAGCCTCGGCAGCATCGAAGGGATGGTTGCCGGTCTCGCCGGGAATGACCATCATAAAAGCAAGGGCTGCGGGGATCATGCTCAGCTTGGTGATAAGGCTGCCGTTTACTGCCTGATAGGCGGCAATGTCGCTGAGGCTGAAGCAGAGGCCGACGCCCAAAGCGTCACCTACGGTCTTGGCTACAGCCAGCAAAACCATAACCAGCGGCAGCTCACAGGAGATGATGACAACCATCTCACGGCTTAAGCCCACACCGGCATAGGGAGAGCCGGTGGCGGCAGCGCCCATGATTGCAGACAGTGCAGGAATCAGCAGCAGGTAGAGGATGACGATGATGTCAGCCATACCGGAGAATGCGCTGAAGCTGAAAATGGGGATGAACATCTGGATGACAACCAGGGCTGCAAGGCCGAAGAGGGGTGCCACCAGAAATACGGTGCGGTTAGCCTGGGCGGGGATAATGGTCTCCTTGCCCATGAGCTTAAAGAAATCATAGAAGGGCTGGAGAATGGGGGGGCCCACTCTCTTCTGCATTCTTGCAACCAGCTTTCTGTCAATGCCGCAAAGGAGCATGCCAATCAAAAAGCAGAACAGGAAGCCGGGGAAAATGAGAATATAGCCAAGGTACTGCAGTGCGTCCAAAAGAATTGTAGTTATCATATTCCCACCTCCTTAAAGAACTATCTGCGTAAAGACAATGGCAAGTGCCAGAGCGACCACAGCCCAAAGGGCATAGTCGTTGACAATACCGCTGTGCATATCGTGCATGAAGTTGAAGTAGCCTTTCCAGTTGTGCTTGAAGCCCCAGAAGAGGTCATCGCCGCCAACCTGGGAGAATACATTTTCTTCACCGCCGTAGAAGAGCTGATACTTGGTATCAACAGTCTCGCCGCCCTCATGTGCGCTGACGCGGTCATACTTGCCGGCCAGAGCCACAATGGTAATGGCCAGCAGTGCAATACACAGCACCAGCAGCCAGCTGACAGGAGTCCAGACACCGACGCTTTCAAAGCTGACGGTACCGGCTGCAACAGCAGAGCCGTCAAAGCCCATGGCGGAGATATAATTGCCCACATTGAACACTGCAGCGGCTGCAGGCTCGGTAATATAGGTGGTGACAAGCTCGGGGAAAAGACCGGAGACGATGCAGGCCAGGGCCAGCAGTCCCATCGCAAAGCGCATACCCAGGCCAACTTCCTTGACATTCTCATACTCCTTGGGCAGCTGTCCGAAGAATACGGACTGGCTGACCTTGACAAAGGAAGCCAGGGTGAGAATGGAGGTCACAAGGCAGATAACGGTGACCAGCAGGAAGCCGATATTGCCGGACTCCACAGCCTTCTGATATGTGGCCTGATAGATCATCCACTTGGAAGCAAAGCCGTTGAAGGGAGGCACGCCTGAAATGGAGAAGGCGCCGATGAGGAAGAGAATGGTGGTCTGGGGCATCTTCTTGGAAAGGCCGCCCAGCTTGCCAAGGTCGGTGGTGCCGGTTTCATGCAGGACTGCACCGGCAGCAAGGAACAACAGGCCCTTGAACAGGGTGTGGTTCATTGCGTGGTAAAGACCGGAGGAAATACCCAGTGCGGTGCACAGGCCAACAGCGGTCAGAACGTAACCGATCTGGGAGATGGAGTGGAAGGCCAGCAGACGCTTGAAGTCGTGCTGAGCCAGAGCCATGGTGACACAGACAAACATACTTACGCAGCCGACAAAGACCAGCATGAACTGCATGCTGCCAAGGCCCATGGTCTGGAACAGGAAGTAGGTCAGACGGATGATGCCGTAGATACCGGACTTGGTAAGCACGCCGGAAATGAGCACGGAGACGGAAGCGGGAGCTGCGCCGTGGGCGTCAGCTGCCAGGGGATGGAAGGGCACCAGGAAGGCCTTGGTGCTAAAGCCAATGTACAGCAGCGCGAAAGCCAGCTTGGTGGCATTGTTCAGGTTGCCGGGGATAAGCAGGCTCAGCTGTGCAAAGTTCAGGGTGTGAGCCTGGGCATAGAGAATGGTGATACCCACAAGGATGCAGGTGGATCCGATGCTTCCCACAACAAGGTACTTGAAGGCGGCTTCCAGCGCGCCATAGACCTGATTGCGGAAAGCGGTAAGAGCGACAGCAGCAAAGGTGAGAATCTCAATCATGATGAACATGTTGAAGATATCACCGGAGAGCACAAGGCCCATAACGCCGCCAGCCAGCATCAGAAACAGGGTGTAGTACTGCTGCTGGTTATCATCGTGGGACATGTACTGGAAGGAGTAAAGCCCTGCCACGAAAACAACGCTGGAGATCAGCAGGCCGAAGAACAGGCCCAGAGCATCAACCTCAAGGGCGATACCGATGGCGTAGCCGCCGGCGATAGAGCGGTTGCCCATCCAGTAAGAAATAATCTCACCCTCCAGCATAACAGGCTTGAAGAGAGCCAGCATGCAGGCCACGGAGCAGGCCATGGCGGCAAAGGCGATAATATTTCTCACAGTCTTGTTCTTGCCCATAAGAACGATGAGGAATGCGCCCAGGAACAGCACCATTATGGAGTAGACCGGGAAGTGATGGTAATCAAAGAAATTCATCCTCTCAGCCTCCTTATCTGTCTGGTGTCAAGAGTACCGTAGGACTCATAGAGCTTGATAACCAGCGCAAGGCTCATTGCAGAGACGCATGCGCCGATAACTATACTGGTAAGAGTAAGAGCCTGGGGAATGGGGTCCACAAAGAAACTGCCGGGGTTCAGCTCACCGGGGGTGAAGATGGGAGCAGTGCCGCCGTGGTTGTAGCCCACTGCGATTATCAGCAGGTTAACACCATAGTCAATGATGTTCAGGCCTATAACGGTCTTCATCAGGTTATACTTGGTGACGATGCAGTAAAGACCCAGGGCAATGAGGAAGAAGGATGCTATGTAGTTGAAAGTTATCATATCGGCACCTCAGCTTTCTTCATCCTGCTTGAGCAGCAACCCAAGCATACCCAGAGCCAGCACAACAGAGCCGGTGACAACGTTGAAGGCGACAGCCTCGTCCATGTACGCAATGGTACCGGAGGAGTGGAGTTCGCCGATGTGACCGTCCAGATATGCAAAGTTCTGGCAGAACTGGCCTGCAAAGGCGATGCCGCCCATTGCAAGGCAGATGTAGATTATCAGAGCCAGACCCTCAAGGCGGCGCATTGCCTCAGGCACCAGAGCCTGCTTTGTGGTCTTGTAGCCATAACCCAGATACAGGAGGACAACCAGGGATACTGCAAGAATACCGCCCTGGAAGCCGCCGCCGGGGGACAGATGGCCATGGAGGATAATATAGAACATGTAGACAAAAGCAAAGGGCATTACAACATCAGCGCCGCACTTGGGTACTATGTTCTTGACCTTGATATTTTTCTCATTCATCAGTGTCTTCCTCCTTCCTGTCTTTTTTCACGCTGTAGAGAATGACGATGGAGCCTGCAACAGCAGTGCAGAGAATAAAGGCCTCGCCCATGGTGTCATAGCCACGGAAGTCAAAAACGACGGAAGTGACATCGTTGAGGGCGTGGGTTTTGGCCAGGTTCTGCTGGACGATACCGGCGGCAGCGCCGTCGCCCACAGAGTCGTCATAGCTCTCGGGATCCTGCTGCAGTTCGTATACGGAGACATTGGCGTTCTGACCGCTGTAGGTACGGGGCATATCGCCCATGGTCACAGCTGCAAAAACACTGCCGAACAGGATAAGACCAAGAGAGACATATGTAAGGAATTTTTTCATTTACCGTCCCTCCCGTTCACTTTTCTCAGGGTTATGATGAATATCAGGGGAACAAGTGCTGCGCCGACTGCAGCCTCAGAGATAGCAACGTCGGGAGCGTGCAGCACAAGAAATTCTGCAGCACAGAACATACCGGTGACGCTCAGCGCAATAATGGAGGAAAGAAGATTTTCAAAGTGCACAGCCAGGATGGCGGAAATCACCATGCCCAGCACGATAAGCACATTGAGAATAACAACAATATCAATCATTGAAATCCCTCCCGTAATCATCAACTTCCATAGGCTTTTCCGGTCTGACACCGGCCTTGTAGGCACCCTTCGCAATAGAGTGGGCACCGATGGGATTAGTAACAATAATCATCAGGGCAATAACCACAATCTTCACTGCGGTGCTTGCGCTGCCCATTACAAAGATTGCATAGAGCAGGCCGCCCAGCAGAACGCCGATGGCACCAAGGGTGGAGATACAGGTGGAAGCCTGCATACGGCTGAAGGTATCGGGCATCTTGATAAGGCCCTTGACGCCGGCCAGGCAGAAGACAAGGCCCACTACCATCAGAATATCAATAACTATTCTAATTGCCATAGCTCAGAGCCTCCCTTCCAGATAACGGCCTACCAGCATGGTGTCCAGGATACCCAGCATTGCGCTGATGATGGCAATGTCCAGATACACGCCTCTGCCGGAGTAGAGGGAGAAGAGCACCATTGCGCAGGAAATAAGGATGTCGGCGGAGTCCGCTGCCACAGCTCTGTCAGCAGCGCTGGGGCCTTTGGCGCAGCGGTAGAGGGTGATGATGCCCAGCATGGCCAGTGCCACGCCGCATATAAGCAGTTCTTGCATTATCATTCGAATACCCTCCTTACGCCTTTTTCAAGTGCGCCCTTGATTGCATCGCCGGCTTCCTTGCCGGAGGGGGCGCTCACATCAATCCAGTGAACGTAGTAATAGGTCTGATCGTCTTCCTCGGTGACTTCCATGGTGATGGTGCCGGGGGTAAGAGTGATGGAGTTTGCCAGCATTGCCTGACCGTACTCACTCTGAAGATCGACAGGAACCTTTACGATGCCGGGATTGATGTTCTTGCAGCCGCCGAAGCAGCGCTTTGCCATGTCAACATTGGCCTTCACAAGCTCGACGGGGAACACTATGAGCACATAGTAGATAAGGCCGAAGAGCTTTGCGGGATTGAGCAGCCAGAATGCCTTGCCGTGAATCATGAATCTGGCTGAGAACAGAGCCGCTGCAAGGCTGACCACCGCACCTGCCAGCAGCTCCTGAGAGCTGAAGTTCCAGGTAATGAGCACCCAGAATGCCATGCACAGGATAAAGGTGGCTATAACAGCGGGAATTTTTGTCTTGGGCAAGTTTAACCTCTCCTTTCCTTACGGAAATTACTTCTTACTTTTTATTCGACCTTCAGGCTGTCCACAAAGAACTCCCTGCCGGCGGTCATTTTAAGGCTTGAGCTGCCGCATTTTATGCAGCAGGCATTTTTCCTGTCCGCCCCGCCCTCATAGCCGCAATCGAGACAAAGAAACTTTGCGGGATTTGTCTCAAAAAGGAGCTCCGCCTTTTCCGAGACGGTGCCCTCTGCAACCAGGGGGAAGAAGTCCTTTATATACTCCGGCACGATGCCGGAATATTCGCCCAGGCGGAGGCGTATTTCCAGTGCTCTTTTGAAGCCCTGCTTTTCGGCCTCACGCTGAACCAGGTCGACGATGCTTTTTGTTATTGCCAGCTCGTGCATTATCTGTCAAGGCAGCTGAAGCAGGGGTCAATGCTGGCGATGATAAGGCCGGCATCTGCCACGGTGTTGTTCTTCAGCATGAAGGGCACGGTGGGGGTGTTCTTATAGCTGGGGACATGGATGCTGACGCGGTGGTTATTGAAGCTGCCGTTGCCAACGACCATGTGGCTGAGCATGCCGCGGGGGGCTTCATGGCGCTTTACGGTCTGACCGGGCTGGATCTTCTGCAGCTTGGTACCCAAATTGATGGGGGTATCGGGCAGGTTCTCAAGAGCCTGGCGGAGAATCTTGATGCTCTCATAGCACTCAAGAGCGCGGACAACAACTCTTGCAAAGACGTCGCAGCTGTCCACAACGGGAATGTCAAACTCAAAGTCGTTGTAAGAAGAATAGGGAGAGTCGCGGCGGACGTCCACGTTCACGCCGGAAGCTCTTGCATGGGGGCCGACTGCGCCAAGGCGGATAGCGTCGGCAGTGGGCAGCAGACCCACGCCCTTGGTACGCATGGCAACAGTCTTGTCGTTGAGGGCCAGCTCAACCATTCTGTCCAGAGGCTTCTGGAGCTTGTCGCACATATCCAGAAGCTCACGGCGCAGATCATCGTCCACATCGCGTCTTGCGCCGCCGATGGTGACCATGGCGTAGTTTACGCGGTTGCCGCTGAGCTTCTCCAGCATGTCCATAACGATCTCGCGCTCATCCCAGATGAGCATGAACATGGAGTCATGGCCGATGATATGGCAGGCAATGCCCAGCCACAGCAGATGGGAGTGGAGACGCTCCAGCTCTGCGGTGATAACGCGCAGGTACTGGCCGCGCTTGGGAACTTCGATACCGTTGAGCTCCTCAACGCACATTGCATAGGTAAATGCATGGGAGTGGGAGCAGATGCCGCAGACACGCTCCACCAGCACCAGGGTCTGGATAGCGTTGCGCTCGGTGGCAAGCTTTTCTATACCGCGGTGGTTATAGCCTACAAAAACCTCAGCATCCTTTATAACTTCGCCCTCGGTATAGAGCTTTGCATGTACGGGCTCTTCAAGCGCGGGATGGTAAGGTCCGATAGGAACAATGTAGCTCATCTTAGTCCTCCTCCTTTGTATTCATTCTTTTCCCTCAGTTCGCTCAGGGGCATGACCATGATCTGGCCTTTGCCCTGGGTCTCCAGCATGTCCTCAGGCAGGAACAGACGCTTGGAAGTGTCCAGACCTTCAAACTCAAGGGCAAAAATTTCGTTCAGCTCGCGCTCGGGCCAGGCTGCCGCTACATCGTAGATGCTCTCGATGGAGGGGAAGGAAGTCTCGCCGATAACGTGATAGGACTCAACAACAGGATCAACTGCGTAGTCCCAGGAGACATCCATAAGACCTTCCTCATTGATAAATCCGTGGATCATTACGAGCAATCTGCCCTCTTTGCGCATCTTCTCTGCAATCGGTACAATCTGGTCCTTGCTGATTACAATTTTCTTGTACTCCTGCATAGCATTCACCTCTCTGATATTTTCGTTTTACTTATTTTTTAGCATATTCTCGGCAGCTGAGCTCCCGTGAGTTTCTGCAGCACTCGCCTGCCGCCGAAACCTGTCTGCATTACAAGCTTGCCGGGGTATCTGTCCGAAACCGAGCCGATCACTGCCGCATCCCGGCCTTCCTCAGTCTCATGCATGGCGGCGATTACTTTCTCCGCATCCTCCGCCGCCACAATGCAGATGAGCTTGCCCTCGTTTGCACAGTACAGCGGGTCAAGGCCCAGCATATCGCAGGCCGCCTGCACCTGGGGCTTTACGGGAATGAGCTTCTCCTCAATCTCTATGGAAAGCTCAGTATTCTCCACAAACTCATTGAGGCTTGTGGCAAGGCCGCCCCTTGTGGGATCACGCAGAACACGGACTTTGGCGCCGGTGTCGAGTATTTTCTCACACAGGCCATTGAGTGCCGCACAGTCGGATTTAAGCTCCACCTGGGCCATGCCGCTTCTTGAAAGCATTACGGCAGTGCCGTGGTCACCCACTGTGCCGGATACTATTACCGAATCGCCCGGCTGGATATTTTTCGGATCAAGGCCGGGATACTTTACAAAGCCTATGCCGGCGGTGTTGATGTAGATTTTATCCCCTCGGCCCTTTTCCACAACCTTGGTGTCGCCGGTGACAACCTGCACACCACTCTTTTCACACTGGAGGCGGATGGATTCAACGATCTTTTCAAGATCACTCAGTGCCATGCCCTCTTCTATTATAAAGGAGCAGCTTAAATACTTAGGCTCTGCGCCGCACATTGCAATATCATTCACCGTGCCGCAGACGGAAAGCTTGCCTATGTCCCCGCCGGGGAAAAAGATGGGATCCACCACAAAGCTGTCGGTAGAGAAGGCCAGCTTTGGGAAGCCTTCTATCACAGCGCCATCACCCAAGGCCGCCAGCGCCGGGTTATCCAGCGCCGGAACTATCATTTTTTCTATCAGCCGGGAGGTTTTCTTGCCGCCCGAGCCGTAATCCAAAGTTATAATTTCTTCCATATTCATATACCCGAATATTTATAGGCCGCGGCACAGGCCCCTTCAGAGGAGACCATGCAGGGCCCCACCGGATCTTCCGGAGTGCAGACCTTGCCGAACATGGGGCAAAGCTGGGGCGGTATTCTGCCGCAGATAACATCGCCGCAGCGGCAGGCGGTGGGAGTCTCCACCTCGCTGTAGTGAATGTCAAAGCGCTTCTCCGCATCGAAGGCGGCAAAGCCTTCCATAAAACCAAGGCCGCTTGCATCAATGCCGCCAAGGCCGCGCCAGATATCCCGCCGGGGCTCAAAGCAGCTTTCCACAGTCTGGCGGGCAAGCTCATTGCCCTCGGGGGAAACGGCCCTTGAATAGCAGTTGTCTATGCCGGGCTCATTGTTCCTGATGCGCCGTAAAATTTTATATATGGCAAGGAGTATGTCCTCCGCCTCAAAGCCGGCTATGGCGCCGGGGAGCTTAAGCTCCAGCGGCAGATACTCAAAGCCCTTTTCGCCAAGAATAACCGCCACATGACCGGGGCAGATAAAGCCGTCAATATTGAAGCCATCCATATTTTTCAAAGCTCTCAGCGCCGGCTCCACGGTCTTGAGCATGGAGAAAACGGAGAAGTTTTCAATGCCCAGCTCCTTTGCGGTGATAACTGCGGCGGCGGTGCCGGGGGCAGTGGTCTCAAAGCCCACACCGAGGAACACCACCTGCTTTTCAGGATTCTTCCGGGCAATGTCTATGGCATCCAGCGGGGAGTAGACCATCTCCACCCTGGCGCCCAGAGCGCGGCGGCGAAGAAGACTGTCACCTCTCCTGCTGCCGGGAACTCTCAGCATGTCGCCGTAGCTTGTGATTATCACATCCGGGCGCATAGCAAGCTCCAGTATGGCATCTATCACCTGAGGCGGTGTTACGCATACCGGGCAGCCCGGACCGGAGAGCAGCTGAACATTTTCAGGAAGCATGGCCTTTATGCCGGACTTTGCAATGGACATGGTGTGGGTGCCGCAGACCTCCATGAGTCGGACCTGCCCCACATCAAGAGCCCGGATTGCAGAGATGAGTTTTTCAACTGAGGACATCTTCCACCTCCGCCCAGGCCTCAAGGTCAAGCTGGGCCTGCTGCTGACTCAGGCGCTCGATGGCAAAGCCGGCGTGGACGATCACATATTCGCCGGGCTTCGGGTCCCGGATAAAGTCCACGCGAATTTCCCGGCTGACGCCCATGGCCTCGCCTATGGCGGTTTTGCCGTTTATCTCAATCAATTTAAGCGGTACTGCAAGACACATATTATATATCCTCTGTTTTTGCGTTTGCTATCATCAGCTGCCCGAGAGAAAGCCCCTCGTCATTGCAGCTTACTCTGTGGTGCCTCAGCACCCTGAAGCCTTCGGCCTCAAGCCTTTTCGGCAGGCGGCTCATGATATACATATTCTGGAAGCTGCCGCCGGAGAGAGCCGCGGTATCAAGTCCGCTGTACTCTCTTGCGGCTTTGCACTGAAGCACAGCCATTTCTACAAGAGTATTCATAAACCTTGCGGCGATGCGGCCTGCGGCTGCACCGCTGTCCATGTCGGAAACCATGGCGCGTATCATATCCCGCCAGTCAAAGCGGAGAATATCGCCGGTGAAGCTGATGGGGTAAACTCCCTCATCATCCTCCGCCACGGCTTCCAGAAGTACCGCCGCCTGACCCTCATAGCTGCATTTCTGCTTTATTCCGACAAGGGCGGAAACTCCGTCAAAAAGTCTGCCCATGCCGGAGCTTTCCGGGCAATTAAGCCCGTTTTCCAGCATCATTTTATAAGTTCCGGCATTTTCGATGTGGGAAGCATCCAGCCCGGAGGCTTGCAGCAGGCTCCATGCCACTCGCTGAATTTCCTTCATTGCCCTGTCCCCACCGGGGAGAGGGATGGGAAGAATACTGCCGAAACGTTCAAAGCTTCTGTAATCGCCGATCAGGCACTCAGCACCCCAGATGCTTCCATCCGTACCCAGACCGGTACCGTCCCAGACAAGACCGATGGCTTTACCATCGAAAGAGTTGTCCGCCATGCAGGAAGCCATATGTGCATGATGGTGCTGGACTCTGATCAGCTTTATATTTTCATCCTCCGCCCGCTCTGCAGCATACTCCGTGGACATATAGTCCGGATGTAAATCGCAGACCAACACTTCCGGGCATATGTCAAACATACGCTGGAAGTGCCGGATCTGCTGAGCGTAGTTGGAAAAAGTCTCAAGATTTTTAAGATCCCCTATATGCTGGCTGGGGAAAACGTAGCTGCCTCTTGACAGGCAGAAGCTGGCTTTCTGTTCCGCGCCGCAGGCCAGTATCTGCCGCAGCGGCTTTGCCGAGCTTATGGGGAAGGGCACATAGCCTCTGGAGCGGCGGGCAAAGTATTCCCTGCCATCCAGCACCCAGCACAGTGAATCGTCACAGCGGGTCTGAATTTCCCTGTTATGGAGCAGATAGCCATCCGCTATGCCCTGCAGCTCCTCCAAAGCCTCATCATTTTTAAACATCATGGGCTTGTCGGAAAGGTTTGCGCTGGTCATCACCAGCATGTCTATATCCTCGCCAAAGAGCAGGTAGTGCAGCGGAGTGTAGGGCAGCATCACGCCCACATAGTCATTCCCGCTTATATGCTCCATGCCCCGCTGCTTTTTCCTCAGCAGCACAATGGGGCGGCGGAAGCTTTCAAGAATCCTCTGTTCTTCTGCCGATACATGGCAGAGCTGCTTTGCACATTCCGCATCCCGGCACATGATGGCAAAGGGTTTTTCGTCCCTCTGCTTGCGGCGGCGAAGCTCCCGGACGATTTTTTCATCATCCACCCGGCAGGCAAGGTGTATGCCGCCCAGGCCCTTGATTGCAACTATACCGCCGGCTCTAAGCTTTTCCCTTGCAAGCTCTATGCCATCGCCCTCAAGGCGCTTGCCCTCAGCATCCAGATAGAAAACTTCCGGTCCGCAGTCCGGGCAGCAGTCCGGCTGTGCGTGGTAGCGCCGGTCCTCTATATCGCTGTATTCCCTCTCACAGTCCGGGCACATGGGAAACTCACTCATGGAGGTCTTGGCCCTGTCGTAGGGAATGTCTTTTATAATAGTAAAGCGGGGGCCACAGTTGGTGCAGTTTATAAAAGGATATGCATAACGCCTGTCCTTTTTGTCCCGCATTTCCCTCAGGCAGTCATCACAGATGCAGATGTCCGGAGAAATAAGGGTGTTTCGCAAGGCTTCGGTTTTGCTTTCAAGTATTCTGAAATCCTCAAAACCGCAAAGCTCATCACTGTAGCTGCAGCTGAGTCGCTCTATCACGGCAAGCTTGGGGGCTTTTTCCGGAAGCTCCTGCACAAAGTGTTCCAGGGTTTCCCTTTCTCCCTCAAGCTCCATCTCCACACCGGAGGAGCTGTTTTTTATATAACCTTTCAGCCCATGGCTCTGCACAAGCTTGTGGACAAAGGGGCGAAAGCCTACGCCCTGAACGATGCCCTGTATATGTATCCTAAGTCTTTGCAAAGCACTGTCTCCCGTGGTGAAAAAGCATTTTCCATCCGATTATTGCCTGAACATTAGTTTATATCATGTTTAGGAATAATTAGAGATTAAAATCCTACCGCATTATAGATTATACGGGTTCATGTGGGATTTTACAAGCTAAAAAAGATTGCTGTCGAAGCCCCTGCCTGCACCTGAAATCATTGAAACAAAATGCGATTTTTCGTCCTTTTTATTCAGTTTTTGCGAATATTTACCCCTGTTTTTTTAATTTTATTTCGTTAAATATCCCTTTTTTATGCGGAATTATTTCATGTCTCAGCAAAAATCACTTGCCTATTCCCATAATCTATTATATTATATCTATAATTAGATTTTCTCATGGATAAGCGTAAAGGAGTCTTAACATGGACAGCAAAAAAATAAGCGCACTGATCCGGGCCTCAGAGCTTGGCAGCCTCACCGCTGCGGCTCAGGAACTGGGCTACACCCAGTCAGGCCTGACCCATATGATGGACGCACTGGAAAATGAGCTGGGCCTGCGCCTGCTGATACGCAGCAAGGGCGGCGTGCGTCTGTCTCCGGAGGGCCAGCAGCTGCTGCCCTACATGAGCGCCCTGTCCGATGCAGCTGATGCGCTGGAGCTGGAGTCTGCAAAGCTGCGCTTCAAGAATGTATCCGCCCTGCGTCTGGGGGCCTATTCCAGCGTGGCGCGCCACTGGGTACCGGGCCTTCTGTCAGAGTTCAAGAAGCTCAGCCCCGATACACAGATAACCGTCAGCATTGACAGTATGCCTGAGCTTTATAACGCTGTGCGCAATGATGAGCTGGACTGCGCCATCGTCAGCTACCGGCCTGAGCTTATTCAGGGGCTGAGCTGGTCCGCCATCAAGGACGATGAGCTGCTGGCCATTATCCCCTGGGATGAAAACAGCATTTTCTCCTCCTTCCCGGTGGAGCGTTTTGACGGCGCCGAGTTCTACATGCCTTCTCAGGGTTTTGAGTTGGATATTGAGCCTGTTTTCCGCAGCGGCCTCGCCCCCGTTTCCCCCATCATCCATCACACCAATATGGACGATGCCTCCATCGTCTCCATGGTGGAGCACGGTCTGGGTATGAGCATACTCTCCCGCCTTGTTATGTACGATATGAAGTTCAATGTCCGCGCCCTGCCCTTAAATCCCCGCTCCTTCCGTTCTCTCGGTCTTATCACAACTGAGCGCCGCGCAGGCGACAGGAACATCCGCCGCCTGCTGGGCTGCATAAACTCGGTGATTTAACTGTAGTTGCCGCTTGTGCCGTTAGGTCTGTCGCTGGGCTGCTCCCAGTCTCCGTCCGGGCCGCTCTGGCGCTCGGCTTTTTCCCGATGGGCAGTGAGCACATCGGGAAGTTTTTCCTGCTGCTTCTTCTTTTTGGATTTTGACATTGTGTTTCTCCTTTATATGGGGGTGTGGATTTGAAAAGCCGCTTATTGCTTTCCTCAATCACAGCTTTATTATTTGTTATTCCCGCCTATTTCATCCTGAAATATCTGGATATTGTCCCAGCATTTTCTCTCGCGCTGGTATGTGCTCTCTTTTTCTTTCTTCTCTTGTTCCACAGCCTTGGAATACTTCTGAGACGGGAGGAGGAAAAATATGCCGGGTTTGAGGCGCATATGGATTTCCCCTTTTTCTATAAGACCAACTGCAATTTCTGTCAGGAAAACGGCAGCGTCCGCAACGGAAAAATTTATCTTTGCGAGGACGGCATACTCTGCGTATCGCTGGATAAAAAGCCCCATGCCGTGGATGCCATATTTCCGGACGATATAGAAAGCGTACACCGTACTGCCACCGATCTTCTCATCCGTAAGCAAGACGGAAAGGATTACCTCATCACAAGCGCCCATGTTCAGGAGCTTGCAGAACAGCTAAGTAAATCAGGCTGGATCGCCTGGGAAGAATGAGACGCTCCTATGCAGGATTTTTCCAAGTGAAAACAAGGAGCTGAAAATATCTGTTATTCATATAAGGAGGCAGCTTATGGGCTTTTTCAGTTTATTCAAAAAATATTCTTCTAAAATGGATTTAGAGGCTATAATCAAAAAACAACTTGAACGCGAAGCAGCCTTTCTGCAAATGTCCACCGCTGACTTGTCCAAACTCGATGACTATGAACTATCAAATGCTGCTCAGGCTCGAGCAGAAGCAATAGTTATTTCCAAACCGGACATGGCTGAAGGCTTCTGTGCGCTTAATGAAGAACAACGCATATTCTACGCAATAAATTGTCTGGAGATGGAAGTATACAATGGTGGGCTTTGCCAATTCTTTGTAAATTCAAGCAGTATGTTTGCCCCCATAGTCAGCGAATATATGGACATTATTGGCGCAAGCGAACACAAAAAATTGTACGATACATTTTTAGAAAAAAATCATATTGATGCCAGCGACCTATCTTCGTTTGACTGTGAAAGTGTAGATCTATTTCAAGCCCAGTATGAGCGTTACCCATTTGATGAATACGACAATGCTTTTTGTGACTTGGAGCCTTTGCAAAATTTTTTAACAGCATTTATAAAAGAACACATTGACAGGTTCTAAAAGACTTATGGAAGATAAATATTCAAGTTTTCCAAAGCGAAAACAAAACCGAATAGAAGGATACGATTATTCCACCCCTGGTGCGTATTTCCTCACAATATGCACCGCAAACAGAGAACGTATTTTCTGGTCACCCGTAGGGGCGGATATCATCCGCCCGGAAAATGTGCCGTTATCCACAGCAGGCAAACTCGTGGAACAGGGTATATTGCAGGTGCCCAGCCATTATGAAAATGTATCGGTTGATAAATACTGCATCATGCCAGATCACGTTCATCTGATTTTGCAAATAAAACCGGATATTGACGGGCGGATAATATCCGCCCCTACGGTGTCAAGGGTAATTGGGTCTATGAAACGGTGGGTTTCCAAACAAATCGGCCGCCCTATCTGGCAAAAATCCTTTTACGAGTACGTCATCCGCAACCGGCAGGACTACGACGAGATATGGAAGTACATCGAGAACAATCCATTGAAATACCTGTTGTAAGCTCTCGCCATTATTCTGTAGGAGACAGAACATGAACAGAAAGAAAAGAATTGAATACTTGCTTGTAACACTTTGCGTATTTATCACAGGATTTTTTATTTACGGTTTTCTTGGCATGATAAACCCGCTCGTTGATACCAATAAACTACTTTCCTTCTTATACTCTGCCTGTCTTGGCGGTTTTGGATTCAGTATGCTTCTTTCAACAATCATTCTGTCAGTAAACTTCTTTTCAAAAAAGAAGCTGGCATTTAAAATCACGGCGGCAATTCTGTGGCCCATTACTGTTCTCTGCACCGTCTATTTAGGTATTATTTGCTACTTCCCGTATCAGATATACAATATTGTAAAAATAGTCGGGGAAAAAGCAAGCCCCACACAAGAGCCGTAGGGGCGGATATCATCCGCCCCTCATCATTGTGTATATCCAATATATTACCCCGTACACCACGCTGGCACTGGTGCCGAAGACTATCACCGGGCCGGAGATAATGAACATCTTGGCCGCAGTACCTAGGATCATGCCCTCGGTCTTGAACTCCAGAGCCGGGGCCACCACGGAGTTTGCAAAGCCGGTGATGGGCACCAATGTCCCCGCCCCGGCAAACTTTGCAATCTTGTCATATACGCCAAGCCCGGTCAGCACCGCGCCGATGAATATAAGCGTCACGGAGCAGGCGGTGCCCGCTGCATCCTTATCCAGCCCGAGAATCGTGTATAGTTCTATAAAGCCCTGACCCAGCGCGCATATGGCACCGCCCACCACAAAGGCGCGCAGGGCATCCCGCCGGGTATGGGAACGGGGCATGTGCTGCCCGGCATACTGTTTGTATTCCTCTTTGGTCATTTTCAAGGGCAAAGCTCCCCTTTCGTTTTTGGTTTTATTCTCTGCTCAGAGAGCAAAAATATGCCACGATAAAATTTTTCTGCTTTCAGCAAAAAATTCCTTGACTTTCTATGATTCCTGGATTATAATATGCAAGCTGACAAGTTAATAAAAGCTTACTTGAGCAAACGTGGAGATGTCGCGTAGTTGGTCGAGCGCGCACGATTGGAAATCGTGTATACCCCAAAAGGGTATCGAGAGTTCGAATCTCTCCATCTCCG
>JAFQQV010000049.1 GCA_017410425.1 Oscillospiraceae bacterium | reverse complement strand
CCTGGCACGCCAAGAGAGATTCGAACTCCCGACCTACTGCTTAGAAGGCAGTTGCTCTATCCTGCTGAGCTATTGGCGCATATGCATCAACCAGCTCAACTTGATGGAGCGGGTGATGGGAATCGAACCCACGTATCCAGCTTGGAAGGCTGGTGTTCTACCATTGAACTACACCCGCAAGTCGTTTCCATTCAGCTAGAAGATAATAGCACACACTTGGGGCAAATGTCAACAGCTTTATGAAAAAAATTATATTTTTATTTGCCCTCTCAGTCAGCCTCCGGCTGCCAGCTCCCCCATAGGGGGAGCCAAGAGCTTGCCTCTCCCTATGGGAGAGGTGGCAAAACCACAGGTTTTGTCGGAGAGGGCTCAGCTTGAATAGCCGCTTAAGAATCTCTTTGTACGCTCCTCCCTGGGATTACCCAGCACCTGCTCGGGCGGGCCCTGCTCAACGATAAAGCCCTCGTCCATGAAGATAACATTGTCCGAGACTTCCCTTGCAAAGGCCATCTCATGGGTTACGATTATCATGGTAGTCTTCTTCTCGGCAAGGCCGCGGATAACCTTCAGCACCTCTCCGGTAAGCTCAGGGTCAAGGGCGGAGGTAGGCTCGTCAAAGCAGAGTATGTCCGGCTCCAGAGCCAGAGCCCGGGCGATGGCCACACGCTGCTGCTGACCACCGGAGAGCTGGTGGGGATAGTGTCCGGCGCGCTCGGCAAGGCCCATCTGGCGCAGAAGCTCAAGGCCCTTATCCTCGATGGCCTGGAGAATAGCTTTGGAGTTAGTCTTATAGTCAGGCTGCTGCTTTGCCTGCAGCTTGAGGGCCAGAGTTACATTCTCCAGTGCGGTATACTGGGGAAAAAGATTGAAGTTCTGGAATACCAGGCCCAAATGCAGCCGGTTGCGGCGAATCTCTGCCTCGCTGAGCCCCTTTTCCGCATCCCCGTCAAAAAGCACATTGCGTCCTTCATCGGTATTGATGACAATGCTGCCGGATGTGGGAGTTTCAAGAAAGTTCAAGCAGCGCAGCAGCGTGGTCTTGCCGCTGCCGGAGGAGCCGATGATGGACAGGGCTTCGCCCTTGTTTAGCGAAAAGCTTATGTCCTTGAGCACTTCAAGCTCACCAAAGCTTTTACGCAGATTTTCAACTTCAAGTATTGCCATGGTGCGCCCTCCTTATCTGAAGTAGCTGAGCCTGCGCTCAATGTAGTTGAAGAGAATAGTCAGCACGCCCACAAAGAGCAGATAGTAAACACCGGTGTAGAACAGGGGCCAGGTGATACCGTCGGACTTCATAAAGGCCTCGCCGGCCTTTGTAAGCTCGAAGATGGCGATGATTCGGGCAAGGGAGGTATCCTTGACCAGCGTGATGATCTCATTGCTCATGGGAGGTACGATGCGCTTTACCATCTGCAGCAGGGTGACCTTGAAGAATATCTGGGTTTTTGTCATGCCCAGCACCTCGCCGGCTTCCCGCTGGCCCTGGGGTACGCCCTCAATGCCGCCGCGGTAAATGACGGAGAAATAGCAGGCGTAGTTGATGACAAAGGCCACCGTGCAGGCCAGCATACGGTTGGGGCCCCAGATATTGGTACCCAGCCACAGACCCGGGCCATAGTAGATAATGATAAGCTGGAGCATGAGAGGTGTGCCGCGGATGATCCAGACCACCACATTGGTAATGGCGCTGATGGGTCTGAAGTTTTTGATAAAGTGGTTCTCCAGGCGGATGCGTGAAAAAGGCGCCCACTTACTCATGGAGCCGAAGGCCACCACAAGGCCCAGCGGCAGAGAGAATATCAGCGTCAGGGCAAAAAGCTCGGTAGCCGTGCCAAGGCCCTCGAGAAGGCT
This sequence comes from Oscillospiraceae bacterium, assembly GCA_017410425.1. Classification (GTDB taxonomy): domain Bacteria; phylum Bacillota; class Clostridia; order Oscillospirales; family Oscillospiraceae; genus Limivicinus. The sequence goes on along the minus strand of JAFQQV010000049.1, from coordinate 4,257 downwards.
GATTGTGACAGTCCAGAACATGGGTTTTTCTCCTTAGAAATACAATCTATATGTAAAATGCAAATCGTCTTTAACGCCCTTTCAGGCAGAAGGCCACCTGGCCTTCTGCAGCCGCCGGGCATTTTCCCAAAATGCCTTATCCAAAAGAATTTGGACGGCGGCTCATTGTAACGCGAGGCGGGTCTTGCCCCCTCGCGCACCCCCGCTGCTCAAAGAACGAAGAATATTTTTTACTTCCTACATTATCAATTAACGCCCTTTCAGGCAGAAAGCCTTTACGGCTTTCTGCCTGAAGGAGTTATTGGTGTTATGGTATGATCAGAAAGGAAACACTATCTTAGGGCAGAACAACGACCTGTGCGTTGTTGCAGTAGGGAACGGTGCACTCCATAGCATTCATGACTTCATTGGTAAGGGTCATGCCGTTCCAGACAACGTCGATGCTGCCGGAATCCAGCTCAAGGATCTTGTTGGACCAGTCGATCTCAATGAACTCGACCTCAACGCCCAGCTTCTCGGCAACGATCTTTGCCATGTCAGCATCAAAGCCGATCCACTCGCCTGCGTCGTTCTTATAGTCCATGGGAGCAAAGTCGGTGATACCTACAACCAGCTTGCCGGCTGCCTGGATCTTTGCAACATCACCATCGGCTGCGGGCTCAAAGTCAACTGCTGCGGGGGGCTCAACCAGGCTTTCCTGAACGCCGTAAAGCTTGGCGATTTCCTGCATCTCGCCGGAGGCATAGCACTCGGCAAATACATTGTTTATGTACTGAGCCAGGTCACTGCCCTTGCGGCAGCCTGCGCCGTACTCTTCGGTGGTGAGCTTGTCGCCCAGCTTCATGTCGGGATAGCTGGTGCCTTCGCCGATCATGGCGCCTGCCATCAGCAGGTCAATGATAGCTGCATCAGAGGTGCCGGAAGCAACTTCCATCAGAGCCTTGCTCTGAGTGTCAACGCTGACAACTTCCCAGCCATTTTCAAGAGCAACTGCCTCACCGGCGGAACCGGCCTCAACTGCGTAAACCAGCTCAGGGCTGTCTGCAGGAGCGGCTGCGGGAGCTTCTTCCTTTGCGCCGCAGGCACACAGTGCAAATACCATAGTCAATGCAAGTATCAGAGCAAGAATCTTTTTCATTTTTATGTCCTCCAAAAATTTTGGTGTTTCTCGTTTCTGTTAGCATGATAGCACATTAGCGAAATAAAGCAAGCCCCTTTTATCGTTTTATCTGTGCGTTTTTTGCACAGATATTTTGTACCTGTTTTAACATGCCATCTCTGAGTATAAATGCTTTGACAGTAGGGGACATGCTCTGTATAATAGTATCATCAAGTTACATCGTTAAACTGATTTTCGGAGGTGCATTTGATGAATCTGGAAAAAACGATAAAAAAACTAAAAACAAGAGGTTTTCTTGTAAGCCACTTCGGCTCCGGCGCCGAAGCTGCTGAATATCTCAACGCCAGCATCAAGGGCTGCAGTGTTGGTATCGGCGGCAGCAAGACTGTTGAAGCTCTGGGCCTATATGAAACTCTCAGCGAGACAAACACCGTTTACTGGCACTGGAAGGTGCCCGGCCGCCCCACTCTGGACAGCGCTGCCACCACAGATGTCTACATATGCTCCGCCAACGCCATCAGCGAAGACGGCGAGATCTTCAACATTGACGGCAATGGTAACCGTATAGCCTCCACCGTTTTTGGCCATAAGAAAGTATATATAGTGGCCGGCATCAACAAGATCTGCCCCGACTTTGACTCCGCCCTGCACAGGGCAAGAAACGTTGCAAGTGTAAAAAACTGCAAGCGCTTCAACAAGCCCACCCCCTGCTCTCTTGACGACAAGTGCCATGACTGCATGAGCCCTGAGCGCATATGCCGCGCGCTGACGGTGCTGTGGATGCCCATAAACGGCATGGAAACCGAGATAGTACTTATCGACGAAGAACTGGGTATGTAAACACAATATTGTCAATAAAATAATTACTTTGACAAGAAATTAATTAAAGTCTCCGGCGGTTGACTTTATTTGGTTTGCCAGTTAAAATAAAATTGAGGGTAGTGTGCACTGCCCGGTTAATTTGTTCAATCTTAAATTTATAGAGGTGTAAGATGTTTAAGGTAGTAAAAAAGCAGTTTCTGAACGAGGCTAAGACCATCTGCCTGTTCGAGATCGAGGCTCCCCTGGTTGCCCGTCATGCTCAGGCCGGTCAGTTCGTTATTTTCCGCCTTGACGAGCAGGGCGAGCGCACTCCCGTTTCCGTCGCAGGTTACGACCGCGAGAAGGGCACCGTCACCGTTATGGTTCAGGCCGCAGGCCGCACCACCAAAATGCTCCACACTGTTGAAGAAGGCGACTACATCACTGACTTTGTCGGCCCTCTGGGTCACCCCACCGTTTATGACGGTCTGAAGAAGGTCTGTGTTGTCGGCGGCGGCGTTGGCTGCGCCATCGCATACCCCATCGCTCAGGAGATGTACAAGCGCGGTATCGAGGTCACCTTCATTGCCGGCTTCCGCAGCGCTGACATCGTCATCCTCAAGGAAGAGCTGGCTGCATGCTCTCACAAGCTCATCATGTGCACCGATGACGGTTCCTACGGTGAGAAGGGCTTCACCACCCAGTTCCTCAAGCAGGAGATCGACGCCAACATCGCTGAGGGCAAGCCCCAGTTCGACCGCGTTATCGCAATCGGCCCCGACATCATGATGAAGTTCCTGGCCGACGTTACCCGTCCCTACGGCATCAATACCATCATTTCCCTCGACCCCATCATGGTCGACGGCACCGGCATGTGCGGCGGCTGCCGCGTTATCGTCGGCGGTCAGACCAAGTTTGCATGCGTTGACGGTCCCGACTTCGACGCACACCAGGTTGACTTTGACAATCTTCTCAAGCGTGCCGCCTTCTATAAGGAAGAGCAGGACAAGGCTGCACAGCACATCTGCAGAATGACCGGAGGTAAGCGTAATGGCTAATATGAGTTTGACTAAGGTCCCCATGCCCGAGCAGGACGAGGTTCTGCGCAGAAGCAATTTTGACGAGGTTGCTCTCGGCTACACCGAAGAGATGGCAATTGAAGAAGCAAAGCGCTGCCTCAACTGCAAGAACATGCTCTGCCGCACCGGCTGCCCCGTTAAGGTCCGCATTCCCGAGTTCATCGCCAAGGTCGCTGAGGGTGACTTCTTTGCCGCTTATGAGATCATCACCTCCACCAACTCCCTGCCCGCAGTCTGCGGCCGCGTCTGCCCCCAGGAAAAGCAGTGCGAGTCCAAGTGCGTAAGAGGCATCAAGGGTGAGAGTGTTGCTATCGGCCGTCTGGAGCGCTTTGTTGCTGACTACGTCATGTCCAGAGAAGACAGAGCCGCCATCGAGCCCGTCATCACCAATGGTCACCGCATCGCCATCGTCGGCTCCGGCCCTGCCTCCCTTACCTGCGCAGGCGACCTGAACAAGCTGGGCTACGATGTCACCATTTTCGAAGCTCTGCACAAGAGCGGCGGCGTTCTGGTCTATGGTATCCCCCAGTTCCGTCTCCCCAAGGAAATCGTCCAGGCTGAGATCGACCAGCTCACCGAGAGCGGCGTCAAGATCGTCAACGACGCTATCATCGGCAAGTCCATGATGGTTGACGAGCTGTTTGAGGACGGCTTTGAGGCCGTGTTCATCGGCTCCGGCGCAGGTCTGCCCCAGTTCCTGAAGATCCCCGGCGAGAGCCTGCTGGGCGTCTACAGCGCAAACGAGCTGCTGACCCGCGTTAACCTGATGAAGGCTTACCGCGATGATTACGATACACCCATCAAGCGCTTCAACAAGGTCGCTGTTGTCGGCGCAGGCAACGTTGCAATGGACGCTGCCCGTGTTGCAAAGCGTCTGGGCGCAGAGACCGTCTCCATCGTTTACCGCCGTGGCCGCGACGAGCTGCCCGCACGTCTGGAAGAGGTCGAGCATGCAGAGGCTGAGGGCATCGAGTTCCAGCTGCTCAACAATCCTGTCCGTATCGTCGGCGATGAGAACGGCTTTGTCAAGGGCATCGAGGTCCAGCGTCAGGAGCTGGGCGAGCCCGATGCAAAGGGCCGTCGTTCCCCCGTTCCCGTACCCGGCAGTGAGTGGGTTCTCGAGTGCGACACCGTTGTTATCGCAATCGGCACCAGCCCCAACCCCCTGATCCGCCAGACCACTCAGGGCCTGAACTTCACCAAGAAGGGCGGCATTGATGCAGACGAGTTCGGTGTTACCTCCCGCGAAGGCGTTTT
>JAFQQV010000048.1 GCA_017410425.1 Oscillospiraceae bacterium | reverse complement strand
AGAGAGGTGGAAGCGGAAAGGATAACGCTGGTGGAAGCGCAAACCTTTGCGAGCTCTTCCAGAGCGAGAACGTATGCTACGTTGCCTGCGCCTGCGCCGTCATACTCTTCGGGATAGGGCAGACCCTGCAGACCCATTTCCATCATCTTCTTGGTATTCTCCAGGGGGAAGCGATGATTCTCGTCGATCTCTTTTGCGATGGGCTTAACTTCGGTCTCTGCGAATTCGCGGACCATGTCGCGGATCATAATCTGCTGCTCAGTAAGCTGGAATTCCATGTGAAATACCTCCAAAAATTTTCCTTATAACATTAGAATGTTACAGCTGATTTGTTTTTTGGCATTGCTGTATACAAAAAACACTTTTCACAGAAAAAATGAAAAAATGATTTTATACATAGTAATGCCTTCTACCATTGGGATAATATCACATTTGACAAAAGAACGCAATTGCAGGTACGGCAATTATTTAAATTTCTCTATAATCATACAATTAACAAGCTTAGCAAGCAAATTTTATATAACAGTTAAAATGAAAAGCAATAAAAATGAGTTTACATAAAGGATTACACAAAAAACTGTTATATAAAAATAAAAAATTAACTATTGAAAATTCTACAGTATTGGATTAAAATAAATGCATAAAAACTTCAGCACAGTAGTTACATGGAGTTGTATCTGATGATAAGCAAGATAGAAAGAGCAATAGAATACATTGCAAGACTTGAGGCGGGGGAAAAGGTCTCTGTCAGAAAACTTGCGCAGGAACTGGGCGTAAGCGAAGGTACTGCATACAAGAGCATAAAGCAGGCCGAAACTCAGGGGCTTGTGTATACAAAGCCCAAGGTAGGCACAGTACGGATCACGCTAAAAAGCTCAGCAGCAGATGTGGACAGCACCCTGGCGGAAGCTGCAAGAAGTGTAGGTGCAGTGTGCATGTGCGGTGCGGATAAGGCCGCAGAAATTGAGCTGCCCTATATTCTTGTTGCCGATGGCAATGAAATGCAGCTTCGGGACAATGTACGCCGGGCAGGAGGCGATGTGCTGTGCATCGTGGGTGATCGTCCGGCGTTTCAGCGGTTGGCGGTGGAGCTGGGCTGCCATATACTGCTGACTGACGGCAGCCTTCTGGACGAGGAGCTTCTCAGACAGGCAGAATCTGAAGGCATTTGCGTTTTTGTTTCGGAACAGGACAGCTCCACGCTTCTTGGCATGCTCAATCACCGGATCAATACAGAAATGAAGGGCCGTGATATGTCTCTGGTTCGCGACTGGATGCAGCTGCCCCGGTACCTTTATCACGATGACATGGTTACAGAGTGGTACAGACTGTACAGCGATCTGTACTACAGATCCTCGGGCTGCGCGGTGGTGGATGAGAGACTGCGGATCTGCGGTACGGTGGAGGCTATGGCGGCGATGAACGCGGCTCCTGCGCTGAGACTTTCGGAGATTATGGATCCTCCGCAGGAGGGCAGCTATGTCGGAGAGGACATGGGGATGGAGGAACTGGCAGAGATGCTGGTAAAAAGCAGCAGACATTTTGTCTCTGTCAACAGTGCAGATGGCATGAGCGGCTTTATCGGCATGAGCGATGTTATAAGATACTTCCTTTATAACAGAACCTACCGCCTCTTTGACAGCGGCGACGGCAACAAGCTGGAGCTGAGCTCCGACGAGTCTGATGGCGAACGCAGAATGTATACATTGCAGTTGAAAGATATGGAGCAGGGACCCAATAGAAGCGGCTATATAAACAGCCTCTATTCGGCAGCTGCCTGGCATGCATACAGCCTGCTTGGCAACCCGGTGGAGCTGGACAGCGCAAATGTAAACAGCCTGGAAAGCCTTACACGGGATGGCGAATATCTGATTTCCAGCAATCTTCTCAGGCGCAGCGACAGCGATGTGCTGCTGGAAGTAGAATTGTTCAACGACCATGCAAGCTATGCTAAGGCAAGCCTGCGTTATCATGTTGTAAAATAAAGCGGATGCTATTGATTTTTAGGATTTCCCTGTGCTATAATAGGAATAGATTTTTATATTTCAGGAGGATATTCTGATGGAGCTTAAATTTTATAGATGCCCTATTTGCGGCAATATCGTCGTAAAACTTGAAAACAGCGGCGTTCCTGTTGTCTGCTGCGGCAAACCCATGGTAGAGCTGGTACCCGGTACTACTGATGCATCCGTTGAAAAGCATGTCCCCGTTGTCACTGTTGACGGCAATAAGGTCAATGTATTTGTCGGCGGCGCTGAGCACCCCATGGTTCCTGAGCACTATATCCAGTGGATCGTTCTTGAAACCAAGCAGGGCTGGCAGGTAAAGCACCTCAAGCCCGAGACCAAGCCCTCTGCAGACTTCGTTCTGGCAGAAGGTGACGAAGTGGTCGCAGCTTACGAGTACTGCAACCTCCACTCTCTGTGGAAGAAGTAAGATATACTGTGAAAGCTCCGGTTTGTCCGGAGCTTTTTTATTTTTAAGCTTTTATTAATAAGCAGACGAAAATCTTGCAGCTTTTTCCACTTAATATTATAATAGTATAAAAGAAATAATATCAGGAGGACAATATTATGCCTGTTATAGGATTTGTGGGAACCGGAAACATGGGCGGCGCTCTGGCAAGAGCTGCAGCCGCCGAAAAGAGCAACAGCCTGCTGCTTGCAAACAGAACTGCGTCCAAGGCCCAGAAGCTGGCTGATGAGATCGGCGCTGTGGTCACTGACAATGCAGGTGTCATTGCCGGGGCAGACTATATCTTCATCGGCGTAAAGCCCCAGATGCTCCACGGTCTGGCTGCAAACTGCGCGGAGAATTTTGCAAAGCGTGGCGAGGGCTTTGTTATCGTCAGCATGGCTGCCGGCAGCTCCATTGAGCTTATACAGTCCCTTTTCGGCGCATATCCTGTTATACGCATCATGCCCAATACTCCCGCCGCCATCGGACAGGGAATGATCCTCTATGCCTGCTCTGCTGAAGTTAGCGAGGCACAGGAGCAGGGCTTCCTCAAAGCCATGCACAATGCCGGCAGATTCATGAAGATAGAGGAAAAGCTTATCGATGCAGGCTCTGCTGTTTCAGGCTGCGGCCCAGCTTTTGCCGATCTTTTCATCGAAGCTCTGGCTGACGGCGGTGTTGCCTGCGGTCTGCCCAGAAAGCAGGCCATGGAAATGGCAGCACAGATGTTGCTGGGCTCTGCTGCGCTGGTGCTGCAGAGCGGCAAGCACCCCGGCGAGCTGAAAGACGCAGTCTGCTCTCCCGGCGGTTCCACCATTCAGGGCGTGCGTAAGCTGGAGGAGCACGGCTTCCGCTCAGCGGTGTTTGAGGCTGTTGTGGCAGCATACGAGAAGAACAAGAGCCTTGTGTGAAATTGAAAGGAAAGATAAATGTATTTTGATTGGACTTATATAATTCTTGTGATGCCGGCGGTGCTCTTTACCATGTGGGCAAGCTCCAACGTAAAGAACACCTACGCCAGATATTCACAGCAGTATAACCGCCGGGGCATCACCGGCGCTGAGGCTGCACGCCGTGTGCTCAATGCCAACGGCCTTCATAATGTGCCCATTGAGCGGGTCAGCGGCGAACTGAGCGACCACTACGATCCCCGTAGTAATGTGGTGCGCCTGTCCGAGGGCGTGTATGACAGTACTTCCACCGCCGCAGTGGGCGTTGCCTGCCATGAAGTGGGCCATGCTATACAGTATGCGGTGAACTACGCTCCCGTAAAAATGCGTACTGCTATCCTGCCCATTACCAATATCGGTGCTCGGCTTTCCATGCCCCTTATTATAGGCGGTTTCCTGCTGGCAAGCTTTTCGCCGCGCTTTATTATGCTGGCCTATCTTGGTGTGGCCTGCTTTGGCCTGAGCACTCTGTTCCAGCTTATAACCCTGCCTACTGAGTTCAATGCCAGCCGCCGCGCTGTGGCTACCATTGAGGGCATGGGCATACTCCAGGGCGAGGAATTGGATGGTGCAAAGAAGGTTCTCAAAGCCGCAGCCCTGACCTATGTGGCAGCTCTGGCTGTAAGCCTTATGCAGCTGCTGCGTTTTATCATCATGGTCTCCGGCAGAAGAAGAGACTGATATTTAATAAGGAAAAAACTCCCATTCTTTAGAATGGGAGTTTTGATTTTTTATGAGAGCATCATTGCATCGTTGTCGGTGATGTTGGTGCTGTGGGAGAACATCTCCACCAGCTCCTTCTTGGTTAGGTGCTGCTTTGCCTCGCCGCTGATGTCAAAGACGATCTTGCCCTGATTCATCATGATAAGGCGGTTGCCATGCTTGATGGCATCAGACATGTTGTGGGTGATCATCATGGTGGTGAGCTTGTTTTCCTCAACGATCTTGTCAGATAGCTCCAGCACCTTTGCCGCGGTGCCGGGGTCGAGAGCTGCGGTATGCTCGTCCAGCAGCAGGAGCTTGGGCTTTTTCATGGAGGCCATCAGCAGGGTAAGGGCCTGACGCTGACCGCCGGAGAGCAGACCCACCTTGGTAGTCATACGCTCTTCAAGACCCAGATCCAGGGCCTTGAGCCTTTCGCGCAGCTCTGCACGCAGTTCCTTGGTGACCATCCACCTGAGGCCGCGCTTTTCACCGCGCTTGAGAGCCAGGGCCAGATTTTCCTCCACCCACATATTGGGCGCGGTGCCCATCATGGGGTCCTGGAAAACGCGGCCGATATGCTCTGCACGCATATGTTCAGGCATCGCGGTAACATCCACGCCGCCCAGATAAATTCTGCCATTGTCCACAGGCCACACGCCGGCTACGGCATTAAGCAGTGTGCTTTTGCCCGCACCATTGCCGCCGATGACGGTGACATAGTCGCCGGGCTTGAGGTGCAGGGAAACCCCGTCCAGCGCGGTGCGCTCATTGACGGTGCCGGGGAAGAAGGTCTTGGAAATGTTTTCAACGTTAAGCATTGGGCTTGCCCTCCTTTACTTTCAGGCGGTGGAAAGAGCTCTTTTTCTGATCCCTGAGATAGGGCACAGCCAAAAACAGCGCAACGATAACAGCGGTGATAAGCTTGAGGTCGTTGGAATTGAGCCTGAGCCAGAGGACCACAACCACGACTATGTAGTACATGATGCCGCCGATGACAACGAAGGCCATGGTGCCGAAGAAGTTGAGGTGCTTGCCCAGCAGAGCCTTGCCAAGAACCTCACCGATGATGACAGCTGCAAGGCCGATGACGATGGCGCCGCGGCCCATGTTGATGTCGGCAAAACCCTGATATTGGGCCATCAGTGCGCCGGAAAGGGCCACAATGCCGTTGGAAATGGAAAGACCGAGGATCTTCATAAAGCCGATGTCAATGCCCATTGCGCGGCTCATGTTGGGGTTGGAGCCGGTGCAGCGGATAGCAGAGCCCTGCTGTGTACCGAAGTACCAGTAGAAAAAACTCACCAGAGCCAGAGCGATGATTGCGGCGGTGACAATGGCGGAGGGAATGTAGCGGGAGGAGAGCAGCAGATCAAACTTATCCACGCTCAGCGCTTTGTTGGCCGCCATGCCCATGATACGCAGGTTTATTGAATAGAGGGAGAACTGGGTAAGAATACCGGCAAGGATAATTGGGATGCCCAGCTTTACGTGGAGCAGGCCCGTGCACATACCGGCAAGTATACCGGCCAGAACAGCCACAAGGACTGCGGCCCAGGCAGGCCAACCGCCCAATATCAGCATAACCGCAACGGCGCCGCCGAGGGTGAAGGAACCGTCAACAGTCAGGTCTGCGGCATCCAGCAGACGGAAGGTGATGTAAACACCCAGAGCCATCAGGCCCCATATAAGTCCCTGGGCAATGCCGCCGGGGACATTTTTAACCAGCTTGAGCAGGCTCAGTGATGCAAAATAGGCGCTTAGTGCCATGTCAGATTTCTCCTGTACAGATTATTTTGTGGTGGCTTGAATGATGTGTTGACGGGGGCCGGGCTTTAGCCCGGCTCCCGTCTGTGAGAAGGAAGCAATCCAATGAATCAGATTAAAGCTTTACAATCAGCCGATTGCAAGGTAGTCGGAGGGAACTTCGATGCCCAGAGTCTCGCAGTTTGCTGCGTTGAACTTCTTGGTGAAGCTGGGGGCGTAGCGGACTTCCATGCTGGAGACGTCTGCACCCTGAGTAAGGATTTCAAGGGCCATTTCACCGGTGGCGGTGCCCAGATCGTAGTAGGAGATGGACAGGGTTGCAACGCCGCAGCCGGAGCAGATGCCTTCCTCACCGGCGATGATGGGGGTGCCCTCGTTGATTGCTACGTTGTTGATTGCTTCGGTGCAGGAGGCAGCGGTGTTATCGGTGGGGATGTAGAGAACGTCGCAGTCTGCGCAGGCAGAAGCGGTAACATTGGAGACATCGTTGGAGTCAGCGAAGGTGTAGGCCTTTACCTCGTAGCCAAGCTCCTGGAGCATGGGAGTGATCACATCAGCCTGGTACTTGGAGTTGGGCTCACCGGAGCAGTAGAGCAGGCCGACAACTTTTGCATCGGGGAAGAGCTCGGAGAGCATCTGGGCCTGACCGTCCAGAGGAGCAAGGTCGGAAGTGCCGGAGAGGTTGGTGCCGGAAACGCCGGTCCAGTCATCTGCGCCAAGAGCAGTGCCATAGTCGGTGATGGAGGTGCCCAGAACGGGAATCTGGTTGGTGGCGGCTGCAGCAGCCTGGAGGGCGGCGGTGGCGTTGGCAAGAATCAGGTCAACTTCCTCACTGACCAGCTGGTTGCAGATGGTAGCGCAGGTGGCGGAGTCACCGGAAGCATTCTGCTCAATGAAGCTGACGCTATCGCCGAGGGCGGCGGTCAGAGCATCCTTGAAGCCCTGGGTAGCAGCGTCAAGAGCGGGGTGCTGTACAAGCTGGCAGATACCTACAACATAGCTTTCGGCGCCATCATCAGCGGCGGGTGCGGCAGCGGGCTCGGATGCGCCGCAGGCGCACAGGGCCAGGACCATTGCAAGAACACATACGAGAGAGATAAGCTTTTTCATTTTGGGTGTCTCCTTTTGAAAATTTTGAATGTTTTCCGGGGAAACAAAAAGAAGCCGGCACAAAAACCATTTGTGCGGCTCCGCGGAAGATGGGATATAAATGAATCTCAGGTTCTGGATCAGAAATTTTCTGCAGCACAAATAGTTATTACCTTCTTCTAAAGTAATAATACTTGTATACCTCTGCAAAAAACATCTTGGTCATTTTTAAGTCTCCCTTTGTTGATGGGCATACTTTAGCAATTTTAAGGGCTAAAGTCAAGGGGCTTGTGCATAAAAATTCAGTTTCGTGCAAATGCGACAGTATTCGCTGGAAACGTTACCATGCGATTTGGCTATTATTCGCAAATGCTGCTTATAAAAACTGGAAAAAGGGCAATAATCCCCAGTGAAGAATACTTAGACATGTCTGCCCGGCAGACAGGAAAGGCCCGGAAATGGATAAAAAAGGGAAAATGATCAGACTTATATGCGCTCTTGTGGCAGGAACTGCGGCGCTTACAATGGGAGCCATGAGCCTGTATATGCTCTGGGAGAAGCCGCCCGAGCAGAAGCAGGCTGCAAAGCCCCTTACGGATATGGTGCAGCCAAGCCCCGGAAAAAGCACAAGACCCAGCCCAAGCCCTGCTCAGGACAGGGGCACGGCCTTTGAAACCGAGCGGCAGGACGGTATATACACAATCCTTCTTGTGGGCAATGACGACGGCACAGGAAATACCGATACCATAATGCTGGCAAAGCTTGATACTGTGCGCCACACAGCAGATTTTGTCAGCATACCCAGGGATACGCTTATCAACACCGATAGTCCGGTGCGCAAGATAAACAATGTCTACTGGGGCGGGCGCAATATGGGCGGCGACGGTATCAGTACCCTCTCAGCACATATCAAAAAGCTCAGCGGCATTGATCCGGACTGCTACGCGGTGCTGGATCTGGATGTGTTCCAGCAGGCGGTGGATGAGCTGGGCGGCATCTGGTTTGATGTGCCGGAGCGCATGTACTATGAGCAGGGGCCGGTTATAGACCTGCAGCCGGGCTATCAGCTCTTAAACGGGGAACAGTGCATGTGGCTCTGCCGCTACAGGAGCACATATGTAAACGGCGATATTGACCGCATCTCCGTGCAGCATGATTTTCTCAAGGCCGCGGCGGAGCAGTTCTTGTCTCTTGGCAGCATCCCGAACATTTCAAAGATTGCGGCGCTGCTGGCGGAGAATATGGACACCAATATGACGGCAGCCAATATGGCCTATTTTGCCCGGCAGCTGCTTATGTGCGACAGCGAGGATATTAATTTTCACACCGCTCCCAATACTCCTGCCATGTTCCATGATTTGAGCTACACTTTTCTTGATCTTTACGATTGGCTGGAGCTCATAAATCAGGTGCTCAACCCCTATGCCGAACCCATAACCGAGGCGCAGCTCGATCTTGTGTACCTGCACAATGGCAATGTCTGCTGCACCGGTGCACTGAAAGGCATGAGCTACTTCAGCCGCCCTGAGCCGGAAAGCCATGTTGAGGAAGAGTACTACGAGGAGCCGGCGGAGGAAGAATATGTGGAGCCGGAGGAAGAAGTCCCGGCAGAGGAGGGCTACTGGATCTGGCCTGAGCTCATGGAGGACCCGGAGGCAGATCTGAACATGCCCACGGACGAGGACTGGCTGAGCTTTGAATAGTTAAAAATTAAAAAGCCCTCTCAGGCTCGCTGCGCTTGCCAGCTCCCCCAAAGGGGGAGCCAAGCCCTTGCCTCTCCCTATGGTAAATGAGATTCCAAATCTTTGATTTGGCTAAATCGAATTTACGCCTCAGGTGGAGAGGTGGATTTTTGTGAAACAAAAAGACGGAGAGGGTAAAGTTAAATTTCCTTCGTCACGGCTTCGACGTGCCACCTCCCTCATAGAGGGAGACTTATTTGTGCAGGAACTACAAAAATAAAAGAATTCGAAAATCAAGCAGGTATTTTTGCGTCACATAGCGAAATGATGATGGAAAAACAAAAGTAGGAAAGATAAATGGAAAATAATATGATTGTCAGCAGCAAAATATGTGAGATAAGTGTTATAGGTGAGCCACATATGATGATGGATGCAGATTTATCCATTGTGTGCGAAGGCGGGAAGTATGGCCTTGTTCACACGAGCTGTCTTGAAGGCGGTGAAAGCTCATACATATACGACAAGGAATTGATTCTGCCATGTGAGTATGATAACCTGTTTTTATAGACACTGATTACATACCCCATTTGATTGCAGTGCTTCAGGGCAAGCAGGGCTTGCTCGGTTTTGAGGAATAAAGGAGGAGAAAAATATGATAGTAAAGCAAAAGGAACTTTTTACAAAATGGAAAAAAGACCGTGAGTCCTTCGTGTCTGATGGTTTGGTTGATGAAGCTGAATATCTTAATGCACCGAGAAAGCTGCTTTTTTTGCTGAAAGAAGTAAACGGCGGTGAGAGCTGGGATTTGTGTGAATTCCTTAGAAAAGGAGGACGAGCACAGACGTGGAATAATGTAGCAAGGTGGGTTGAAGGAATTTTTAATCTTGAGAGAGAAATTCCGTGGACAGAACTTGATGCAGATAAAAAAAGCAATGAACAGCGAAGACTTGATATGTTAAAAAAGATTTGTGCTGTTAATGTGAAAAAATCTCCCGGAGGACATACATCGGTAAATGATGAGATATGTGATGCAGGAAAAAGGGATGCCGAATATTTACGCGAACAACTTGCTATATATGAACCTGAAATTATAATTTGTTGCGGAACGGACTGGGTATATTCTAAAGAACTTGCTATAAATGAGCTACAGTGGCAGAGAACTTCCAGGGGAATTTGGTATACATATGATGGAAATCGTCTTGTGATAGCATACCTGCACCCTGAAGCAAGAGTACAAAGCAGCCTTATATATTATGGCTTGATAGATGCAGTTAAAGAAATACTTGCATACTAAAAAATTATGCTCTCATCTGATGCAGCGCAAGGCTTTTGAATAAAAAAAGGCCCCCTTGTAAAGGGGGCTGGCAGCAAAGCTGCCTGGGGGATTGTACTTTGCCGATACCGGTGGCAGAAAAGGCAAGGCGGAAGAGAATCCCTCCGCCCCTTCGGGGCACCTCCCTTTACAAGGGAGGCTTTTAATGTCAGCCCTGGGCGGAACTGTACTTCTGCTTGACCTGGATAAGCTTCTGGCTGGGGGCCTGCTCGGAGGGATACCAGCCCTGGGCGGCCATCTGCTCATATATGCAGCTCTGCATGGCGATGGCGTTATTCAGGGCAGAATTGAAAGCCTGGTGCACATTGGGGGTGGAGGACTCAATGGAGCCGTGCATATACAGGTCGCAGACACCCTTGGTGGTCAGGAGGATGTTCTCCATAATTTCTTTCTCGTTCATGGCTTTACCTCCTTAAACAAGCTCGTAGAAGCTGTCGAAAAGCTTCTGGTTTTCCTGAATAAGCCGCTGTGCCTGCTGGCGCAGAGCGGGGGTCTGCAGCTGCTGGGCGGCCTGCTGGCACTGGGTGGTCATAAACTGTGCGTGGCCCAGCGCGTCTTCAATATAAAGAAGTTCCTTATTGGTCATTTGCCTGTCTCCCTTTCGATTATTTATCACTTTTTGTGACGATTATATTATCTGCCTTAATGAGCGGGATAAACGCGGCAAAAGCTGCTATGGGAATTTGCGGCCATGGAAAAATGCAAAAAAACAGAGCCGGAAAATTTTTCCGGCTCTGTTGATTATTTACTTTTTGTTGAACACAAGGAACTTGGAGAACACGTAGTTGCCTACAATGACCAGCACGGCAACGATAACGGTGGCAATGTAGACGTTCATGCCCAGCAGCACCAGCACCTGCATCATAACAATGTCCAGAATCAGGGTAGCCACACGGCTCATTACAAAGCCGCCGGCCTCCTTGAGAATGTCGGGGTTCTTGCTCTGGAACACGAAGCGGCGGTTCATGGGATAGGCAAAGGCAACGCCCGCAACCCAGTTGACAACGCTGAGGATAAAGTTCTGCACCACAGTGGGGTAGGCGGTGCCTGCATAGAAGGCAAAGTTCCAGATGAACTTTGCAGCCCAGCTGACAACGGTGGTCAGGCCGCCAACAATAAGGTAGACGAGAATTTCACGGTGCTTGATGCACAGCGCTTTGATTTTTTCTATCATTTCTCTGCTCCTTCTCTGCCGCAGATGCGGGAGACAATGTATTTGGGTCTGCCCTTGATTTCATCGTAGATACGGGCGATGTAGTAACCCATGATACCAAGGCTTATCATAAGCACACTGCCGATGAACAGCAGCAGCACAATAACCGTGGTAAAGCCGCCCAGGGCCACGCCCATGAACTTCTGTACCAGAGAGATCACGGAAAACACAACAGCCACAGCCGCCATGATAAAGCCCAGAATGGTGACAATATGCAGGGGGGCAGAGGAGAAAGAGGTGATGTTGGTGATGGCATACTTTATAAGGCTCTTGGTGGACCACTTGCTTTCGCCTTCCATACGCTCCTGCACGCGGTAGCTGACCTCAGTCTTGTTAAAGCCTACCCAGAAGCTGAGAGCGCGGAAGAAAACATTGCGCTCGGGCAGCTTGTTGAGAGTGTCCACAACCTTGCGGTCGAGGAGCTTGAAGTCAGAGGAGGAGCCCATGTCGATACCGGTGAGCTTGCTGATGATGCCGTAGAAGCTGTTGGCCGCGAAGCGGTGCATGCCGCTTTCCTCGCCGCGATCTTCCTTGATGCCTTCAACAACCTCATAGCCCTGTTCCCAGAGGCGGTACATGTCCACGATCTTCTCGGGAGGATGCTGCAGGTCGCAGTCGATGACAACACAACAGTCGCCCTTGGCTTGCTCAAGGCCCGCAAACATTGCAGCTTCCTTGCCGAAATTGCGGCTGAAGTGTACGCCCACCACATGGCTGTCCTCCTTGGCAACTTCCTGAATCTGCTGCCATGTGGAGTCGCGGGAGCCATCGTCCACAAACAGCAGTTCATAGTCAATATTCTCGGGGATGAGAATTTCGCCCAGACGTCTGGCGGCGATGGGGATCATTTTTTCTTCGTTATAAGAGGGAAGGATTATAGATAACATTCTGTTTCTCCTCATTTGGAAAATAGATAGGTTACGGAAAGGCCGTTCTGATACAGAACTTGGGCAGTTTCAAAGTCACTGGTATTGAGTATCTTTTCCTTAAGCGCCTCATCATCGTAGCCGCTGGACCAGAACTCACTGATGTCGATATACACCACAGCCTCCTCGGCAGCGCCGATGTAGCCGAGGGCATTGTCAAGATGATCGTCCTCAGTGACATAGAACTCATCAAAGTTCATAAGCTGCAGCAGATCCTGAGTGATAGGCTCAAAATGGTTTTCACTTAAGTAGACGCAGGGGGCATTGGCATGCTGGGAAAGGATGGCGTTGTACTCTGCATACTCGGGGTAGAGATACTCCGGAGGGGCGCAGCGTGCCTGCCAGAGCGCAAAAGCAGCGATGCAGGCCAGAACTGCGTTTTTCTTTATCCAGCTCCTGTGTTTTTCGTCCAGGCTTTGCTCAATGATGTGCAGCAGAAAGCTCACAGCCAGCACGAAGATGGGCGCGATATTATAAACATATCTCAGCTCGTCCACAGGGGAGATAATAGCCACCAGCACGAAGGTGACAAAGGCTGGGATGATGATAACAAGCCAGTTGATAAGCTGCCTGTCCTTTATTGCAGCCCGCTTTTTTATAAGCAGCAGCGCCAACGCCAGCGCGGCGGCAAGGCCTACATAGATGGGACCTTTCATGCCGTGGTGGGTGCCGAAGACAAAGGTCTTGAGACGGCTGACATACTGGGAGACATTTTTCAGGTTTTCCACAGCATTGTCGCCGGAGACAAGCTTGCCGGAGAAGAGATGGTCCATGGCTGCCGGGAAAAATACCAGCAGGGACAAAGCGCCGATCAGCGCGCAGGGGACAAACCATTTAAGTGCTTTCCAGTCCTTTTTGAACAGGCAGTAGAAAACATACATGCCGCAGAGAAAGAAGGCGTAGAACACAAAGTAATACTGGGTCATAAGTCCTGCCAGCAGGCAGATGCCTGTCAGCACGCAGTAGCGGAGCTTAAAGTCCTCCATAAGGCAGGCGATAAGATATGCAAGACAGAGGGTCAGCAGTGCCAGAAGCACATACATTCTTATCATCAGCATGGTGGAAAGACCCATCAGACTCAGCCCATAGAGCACGGCGGCAGCGGCGGCATTTTCGCGGCTGCCCCTGAGCTTGCGCACCAGATTGTAGAGCATCAGCATGCTCAGCATATATATAACATAGTCCAGCGCAAGGCCAGTCCACTTGGAGAAAGTACCGTGGTTAAGGCTGGAAGCAATGTTGAAAAGCCAGTAGTAAAGCGGGGGATGGACGTCATTTACCTGATTGTGGTAGACGGAGGCAAAATCAAAGCCTTCATCGCCCATGACGGCCACATAGTCTGTGAGCTCAGCCCTTGTAAACACAGTGTCCACAATATTGCCGCCCTTCATATCCCGCAGGAAGGGACCGCCCACATTGTTTGAAAGACCGTAGGTATAAATCTCGTCAATGAACATGCCTTCTTTTCTTGTGGAGAAGAGCAGGCAAACGGAGCTGACAATTATAAAAACCAGCACAAGAGCCAGATATTTACGCATAGTATTTTTCATCAACATTTTTCTCCCGAAAAAATCCTAACCTATAATATAACGCCAATATTGGTTTTTAGCAAGGATTTTTAACAGAACAAAGGCGGGCTCAGCCCGCCTTTGCCGTAATTATGGAATTATTCCTGAACTTCCTCTGCGGGAGCTTCTTCCACGGGAGCCTCCTCTGCGGGAGCTTCTTCCACGGGAGTCTCCTCTGCGGGAGCTTCCTCTGCGCAGCAAGCAGCCTCGGTGGCTTCTACGACTTCCTCAAACTCGCAGACCTCGACCTCAATGTCGCCTTCGCAGCAGCACTCTTCGCCTTCGCAGCAGCATTCCTCTGCGCAGCACTCTTCATCGCACTCGCACTCTGCAGCCTTGAGAGCCTCGATCAGAGCTTCCTTGTCGCTGATGCGGGTGAAAACTTCCTGAGCCTGCTCAAAGAGGGGAGCGAAGAACTCATCGGGCTCCTTGGTCTCTTCAAAGTACAGACGGCCGATCTCGGTGTAGAGCTTCTTCAGCTCATCCTTGTCGCCGGTCAGCTCCAGAGAGAGCTTTGCGATCTGGCTGTATGCCTTGACCTTGCTGCTGCCCTGCTCGTATATGTCCTTGACGGTGCCCTTGACGTCAGCGTTGTCGGCAACTTCCTTGACCTTGCCAACGAGGTTGTTGATGGTGCCGGTGATGATGTTTTTAATGTCTGCCATTTTTCATTTCTCCTTCTCAAGTTCTGTTTGGTTTTCTATTTCTGCGCAATCTCCACTGGCTGCTCTGTTTACAAACAGGGCATTGCCTTCATGGGGTCTGCGGCTTTGGATGAAAAGATACACTGCGCTGCAGATTATCAGCACCGCGGACAAGGCCTGGGAAACGCGTATGCCGCTGGAGCCGATATAGAGACTGTCGGTGCGCAGCCCCTCTATCCATGCACGGCCCAGGCCGTAGAGCAGCAGATAGAGTGCAAAGAATTGACCGTCATACTTCCTCTTGTCCTTGCGCTCAAGAACGATGAGGAAAATAAGTACACCCAGATTCCAGAGACTTTCATACAGGAAAGTGGGGTGGACGTAGATGGTGGTGCCGTCCGGTGCAGTAAGACCCATGCGGCAGAAAACATCCGTGATGCCGCCGAAGGCCTCGCGGTTGAAGAAGTTGCCCCAGCGGCCAAGAATCTGACCGATCAAAAGGCCGAAGACCACAAGGTCAAGAAAAGCCGCCACGGGAATTTTTTTCCATCTGCACACACAGTATACCACAATAACGCCCATTATGATACCGCCGTATATGGCAAGGCCGCCGTTCCAGATGGCCAGAAGTTCATCGGGATGGGCAATGTAATAATCCAGCCTGAAAGCTACATAGTAAAGTCTGGCGCCAAGAATGGACAGCGGGATCAGCCAGATCATAAGATCGTAAACATCGTCCTCTTTTATGCCGAAGCGATGGGCCCTCCTGGCGCAGTAAAGCATACCGAGCACAAAGCCCAGGCCAATCATCACGCCGTAGAGATAGATGTCCATGCCGAACACCGTAAAATAAGACGGCGGGTCTATGCTAAAGTTTCCAAGCATGGGGAAGCTTATGGTGGAATCGCGCTGAATTGTCTGAATTGCAGTTTCGCTCATGTGTATACCTTCTTATTTTCTGGGCTCAATTACGCTCATGGCAAGGCGCTCGGGGCTGAGATTGTTCTGCACGAAAAGACGGCAGTCTTCAAGCTCCACAGCTTCGAGAATATCAAAAGAGTCCAGCGCGCAGTAGCCTTCGAATACGCCCGATGCCAAAGACACGCAGACATTTTCAAAGTCCTCCAGACCGCGCAGCCTTGCGCCGTGGGAGGCACGCTTGGAGCGCATGAAAAGACCCGGGTCAAAGCCCTCAGCCACAATGCGCTTTACTTCCTTATTGAATTCTTCCAGAACCTTGTCGGGGTTCTTGCTCTCGCCGCCTAGGATGACGGTGACAGTGTCGGCGGAGAGATCCACCTCATAGTCAAAGCTGGGGTTCAGAAGCCCCTCAGCGTAAAGCCTTGTGTAGAATGTGGAGGAGGAGCCGCAGAGCATACGCAGGGCCAGCGTTGCGGTTATGCGCTCGCGCATGGACTCCACACCGCCGCGGCTTGAGGGCAGCTTTGCACCGATAAGAAACTGAGGTGCGGAAACCTCCATCTGTACCCTGCGGAGATTGGAAACCGGCAGAAGGCTCTCGGCTTCGCCGAAATTCGCCTTGGGCACGGGAGCAAGCTCTTCGCTCAGCTCTTCGCTGGCAATGCGTACTATGTCCTCAGGTTCCACATCGCCCTCCACGCAGAGCACCATGTTGCTGGGTGCGTAGAAAACCTTGTGACAGTCATAAAGGGTCTGGGCGGTAATTTCGCTTATGCTCTCCACTGTGCCGGCCACTCTGTCCCGGATGGGGTGGTGCTCATACAGCAGCTCCAGCAGATTATAGTATATGGCGATGCCGGGGTTATCTTCGCCCATGCGGATTTCCTGGCCTATAATGCCCTGCTCCTTCTTCACCGTTTCCTCGGTGAACCAGGGTGTGGACACAAAATGCAGCAGCATCCTGAGATTTTCTTCAAATTTATCAGTGCACTGGAAATAATAGCAGGTCATGCCGGAGGATGTAAAGGCGTTGGGATCGGCGCCGTTTTCGGTGAGCACGGTGAGGGCATTGTCGCCGTTTGGCATGTCAAACATCTTGTGCTCAAGGAAATGGGCCACGCCTGCGGGAGTGTCGAGCTCCCTGCCGTCCACGCTGAAACGGCGGTGGGCACCGCCGTAGTTTGTGGCAAAGGCGGCATAGTAGGTGGCGAAATCCTTCTTGGGCACAACGCGGATCTCAAGCCCGTTGGGCAGCACCGCGCTGTACAGCTTTTCGCCTATCTGGGGGTAATCAATTATCTGCATCATCAGTCTCCTCTTCCTCAAGACCCTTGAGGAAATAGATAAGGTCAGGTTCAATGCTCCGGGCGATGGCCATTACGTCATCACGAGTAACGTCCTCCACCAGCTCTGCCAGCTCCATCGGGCCGTACTCAAGGCCTTCCAGGGCCTGGCTGAGCCAGAAGCCTTCCAGCTCGCCCTGGCTGTCCATGGCAGAACGAAGCTCGGAGGAAACGCTGCGCTTGGCAGTCTCCAGCTCCTCGGGGCTGAATTCGCCGTTTTTCACAGCTTCAAGCTGGGCAAAAATTTCATTTTTGGCCTCGTCGAACTTGTCAAACTCTATGCCGGAGGATACCAGCATAAGGCCCTTTTTAATAAGCACAAGGGAGCTTGCATAGTAACACAGAGACAGCTTTTCGCGTACATTCATGAAAAGCTTGGAGTTTGCGCCGCTGCCGTAAATGGCGTTGAAAACATAGATAGCGGGAATATCCGGCTCATCCATGCACTCGCCCATGCGAAAGCCCATAACAAGCTTGCCCTGGGTCACGTCCATCTCTTCCTCAACATAGCGCACACGGTCCTCAACGGCGTTCATGCGTACATCGGTGCCGATATCGTAGTCAATTTCGCCTCTGGGCATGGCGGCAAAAGCGTCCTTGAGCACGCTTTGCACCTGCTTATACTCAGACTTGCCGCAGTAGAACAGCTCCACAGGGCTTGACTGCAGCAGCTTGCGGTAGTGCTTGGTCAGCTTTTTATAATGTATGTTTTCAGCCTCATCTTCGGTGCCGAAGCGGGACACGGAAAAATCTTCAAAGCAGCACATTTCCTCTATGCAGCGGGAGAGGGCATAGCCACGCTTTTCGTTTACACGGCTACGGATAAGGTCCAGAAGCTTTTCCTTCTCGCTTTCCACATAGTCCGGCAGCAGCAGACCGCCACGGGTATTGGGTGCCAGCAGCAGCTCTGCCATAAGGGCGGCAGCTTCGCTCAGAAGCTTTTCACCGCTGGGGAGATACTCCTCCTCGGGAAAGCTTGCAAAAAAGCCCAGACACTGTATCTCGCCTATGCGGCGGATGGTGGGCTCAATGGCGGTGCCGTAAAGCTCATCCATGCGGCGGGAGAGCTGTTCCATGTCGCCATAGCGTGCGGTGCCGCGGCGCAGAACCTGGGGGATCAGCGCATTCATTGCGGCAGTCTCTCTCTGCAGCTGGGTCAGGAGATTTACGCTCATGCAGGCGGTTTTGAATTTGTCAGAGCGCAGATGGGTAAGGAATACGCCGGGCATAAGCTCTTTTCTTGTATATTCCATGGGGCACCTCTGATTAAATAAAGTAATACATGATAGATTATAACACGCCGAAATCAAAAATGGTAGAACTAATTGTGAATACTGTATAGCGATATACCGGGCGGCGCAGCCGACCGGTATATCGCAAATATTATATTTCCAGCCCCTCTCCATTATATTCTTTGCCGTTGACCCTGATAAGGCCATCACGGTATTGAATATCGAAGCTTTTCCCGGAAGGACTGTGCCAGTTAAGCTCAAAGTCCTGCATGCTGTCCGGCAGCTTGGGGCGGATATAGAGCCTGCCCTCATATAGCTGCAGACCAAAGACCTCGCGCATTACTGCCCGGTAGTACCAGCCGGCAGAGCCGGTGTACCAGCTCCAGCCGCAAAGGCCCTCACGGCCTTCCGCGGTGCAGACATCCGCCGGCAGCACAAAGGGCTCGCCCTCATATCGCTCCGGCTTGTGAGTCTCCGGCAGGAGGGCGCGCAGCATGCTGTAGCCCTCGTTATTAAAGCCCAGGCGCAGCGCTGCCATTGCAAGCCAGATAGCGGCGTGAGTGTACTGACCGCCGTTTTCCCTGAAGCCCTCGCCGTAGCCGCTGATATAGCCCACGGGCCGCTCAGAATCTGAATAGGGAGGGTCAAGCAGTTTAACAAGACCACGGGATTTATCATAAAGCCGGTCAATGGCGGAGGAGACTGCCGGGATAAGATTCTCCTTTTTGCTGTGGGGGGAGAATACGGCCCAGCTCTGGACGATGGAGTCTATGCGGTCATCCGGATCTATGGGCTTTCCGTCGGGGAAATAGGCCCGGTGGTACCAATGGCCGTTAAAGCAGCTGTCTGCTGCCATGCCCACCTTGCGGGCAATGTCCTCGTAAGGCTCAGCTCCGTCCTCCGCCAGCCTGCGCAAAAGCTGGGCAAAGCTCTGTGCGCAGCAGGAGAAAAACCAGCCCAGCCATACGCTCTCACCCTGTACCCGGTCAAGGCCGTCGTTCCAGTCGCCGCTGCCTATATAGGGCAGACCATGGGGGCCAAAGCCCCGGCTGATACACATATCAAGGGCAGCCTGAGCGTGCTGGAGTACGCTGGCGCTTTTTGCAGAGCTGAGCGGCACTTCGTAGCGGTCCTTTTCATCCTCGCCCAAAGGACTGGATGTGATATAGGGAATCTGTTCGCGGCAGATGGAGCTGTCTCCGCTTTCCTCACAGTACAGGCACAAGGCCCATACAAGCCAGAGCAGATCGTCCGAGCAGCGGCTGCGTATGCCCTTGTCTCCGTCCGGGTGGGCGTGCCACCAGTGCATGACGTCGCCCTCTTCGTACTGGTGGCGGCAGCAGGCGAGTATCTGCCGCCGGGCAAGGTCAGGCTCAACCAGCATAAGATTCAGGCTGTCCTGCAGCTGGTCCCGGAAGCCTATGGCGCCGCCGCTCTGATAAATACTGCTGCGCCCCTGCAGCCTGCAGGCGAGACTCTGGTAAACCGCCCAGTAGTTTACATAATGTTCAAGAGCTTTGTCGCTGCAGCGGAGTTTTATCCTGCCGCATAAATCCTGCCAGAGCTTTGCAGCGGTAGAGCGGGCCTGATCTGCTCCGGCTCTGTCCATGAGCTTGGGGATGCTCTCTTTATTAAAGCAGCCGCAGGCCAGCACTGTGCTTCGCTCGGCCCGGATTTTAAGCCTTATTGCCGCCGGGCAGAACTCCGTATCCGCTTCAAAGGGGGCAGAGCAGAGAAAACGCAAAGTGCTGTCATTCAGGTAGCTCTCCGGATTTTTGAACAGGGGGAAGCCGGCTTCTGTGCCGTATATGATGCAGGCGCTGTCCCGGAGACCCATGTGGGGCTCTGCCTCCCAGCAAAGCTCCATGCCCTCAGCCCCCTTGATGCTGATTATTCTAGCATCATAGTCCGGGTGGATAAAAAGACTCGTTTCAATGTCCCGGCCTGCAATGCGCTTTTCCCAGCGGGCAAGACCCGGCGAATAGCTTATCCGGCAGGGGAAAGTGTCTCCGGAGGCAAAAAGAGAGATTTTTTCACCCTCATGGATGAGATAAATTTTCTCATGGCCGATAGTATCCTTTATATCCTCCGGCGGCGCAATCAGCTTCATCTCCCGGGCATTTTTAAGCCATAGCCCCGCCGGGCCAAAGTCAGCTGCAAATGCGCCGAGACTGCCGTTTGTGAGAATATGCTGCCATATGCGTGGCGGCAGCTTATCTCTTGTAACATAGCTGAAGGTATTGCTGTCCCAGGTAAATTCCGGGACTTTTTTCATCCCTCTTGAGCCCGGTTTGAATGCTTGAGGCAGGGGAGGGTGCAGCTGCTTTTCTTCGCCGATAAATACTGCAGCCCGGCTTTGCAGCACTGACTCCGTCTCCGGAGGCACGGTGAATACGCCGCCGGGACAGCCCATAAGAGCCTCAAGGCCCACAGAGGACAATATGCTCTCCAGCTTCTGGCGCAGAGGCTGCATATATTCGCCCTGCTCCTCGCTTATCAGCACAAGCTCAGCCTCCATGCCGCAGCTTTTGAGCAGGCAGAATGCTTTGAGCAGAAACTCGCATTCCTTTGCTCTGCCATCGCAGCAGATGAGGGGCAGGTCACCTGATATGCTGTAGGGCCAGAGCTCCCGCTGGGGTCGGGCTTTATGCAGCCGGTTTTTCCACAGCGGCAGCACAAGCTCCATGGCGCGGCCCAGCTCCTCCGGGCCAAGGCCCAGCCGAGCTGCCGCAGCACCAGGCATGTTGCCTCCGGCAGCGGAGGCGTTCAGTATGCGTCTTGCCCCCTCGGCGGCATCCCGCTCATTGCCGCCGAGACACAGGGCAAAGCGCAGGGACACAGTGTCGCCCGCATTGAGGCGCAGGGGGACAGAGGCCTTCACAAAAGGATCTGCCAGCTTACCGAGCCCTCCGTTTTTGTCGGCGTTAAACATGGCTGTCTCACTGCATGCAAGGCACAGCGTAAGCCCCGGCACATCATTTTTTCTCAGCCGGTGAAGAATGAGCTCGTTATCGCTTTCGTGGGCCACCAGACCTAATTTCCAGTAGGCGCTGTGACTCTGGTAGTCACGCAGCTTTGCAAGTATGGGCTTGAAGCTGAGCTCCAGCTCCGTACTGTGCTTTTTCTCGCTTTTTATTTCTATATCTATAAATTCGCCGAGCTCACCCTCTGCGGCAGAGCGGGAGAGGCTTATGCTCAGGCCCTCCGGATTATAGAGCCAGCGGCAGCGCTCGTCTCCCAGCTCCCACATGCGGCAGTGTTTTTCGCTGAGAGCTTGCCCGTCAATGGCAAGGCTAAGAGGCGCATCGGCTTCGTAAATACAGCTTTCGCCCAGATAGGCCGCGCTCTCGCCGCTATCCTTTATCCGCAGGCTGTAGGCCCCGTTTGAAAGCAGGGCGGCATGGCTTTCGCCTTCGTAATCCTCGCCTCTTATCTGCCATGGGCGGCGCAGCTTCTGCCGGGGTCTGTCCGGTATGCGGCCGAAGTCGCGGCGGATGAGAGCTGTACCCTGAGGAAGCTTCTCCTGCAAAAGCAGGGTGTGGGCCGCCATATCCGGAGAACTGAGAAACAGCTCCCGGACGGAGCCTTTGTCCAGCGCGTTCACTGCGGCAAGTATGCTCATGCTGATGTGGTGTACCATCCAGCAGCGTATCTGCTCGCCGTCCTCCCGGTTGCAGCGCCCGGGCGTGAAGTCCAGCGCCTCGATAAAGCCCCAGCGCCCATAGGCGCCCAGCTCCTTGAGCCGGCGGAGATTTGCCGCTGCTGCTCTGGGATCTGCCGCCAGAGCCAGAAAGCTGGAGTAGGGCGAGATGACCATGTCCGCCTCCTGACCACGCTTGAGAGCAAGGGCTGGGCAGCCGTGGGCCTTGTAGCGGTAGTTAAGCTCCGCGTCCAGGGAGTAAAAGGCGCTTTCGGATATACCCCAGGGCTTGCCGGGATAGCGGCGGCGCTTCTGCACATAGAGACAGAAACGGTCGCTCTCGTAGAGAAGGCTGGAGCGGTATATCGGCAGAAACAGCGCCGGCATCAGATATTCAAACATTGTGCCCGTCCAGCTGGCAAGGCCCCGGTAGCCGTCCTTCATCAGCTGGGCCCGGCTGAGCCTGCTCCAGTGGCGCAGAGGAATATCACCCTTTGAAAGGGCAAGATAGCTTGTGAGCATGGCCTCGCTTGCCATCAGGTCGTACCAGCCGCCTACGCCACGCTGGTTTTTGCTGTCGTAGCTTATATAGAAAAGCTCCCGCACTTTATCAAAAAGCAGGGAAAAATCCATGTCCCCGGCAAGTTTTCTTAGCCGGTGCGACAGCTCGTAGCGGCCCCAGGAGTCAAGCGCTGCCGCGGTGGTGATAAGCCCCGCGTACATATTGCCGCTGTCTACCGTGGAGATATGCTCGGGCCTGAGCGGGCGCAGAGTCCTGGTGTCATACCAGTTGTAAAAATGCCCCCGGTATTTTGCCATGTCCTCAAGGCTTGGCAGCATGGAGGATATATAGGCTATGGCCTCGCTCTGCTTTATTATGCCGCATTTTGCAGCAGCTGCCGCGGCGGCCAGCGCAAGGCCGATGTTGGTTGGCGATGTGCGGTGGGCAATGCCCACGGGCGGCTGCTGCTGGAAATTGTCCGGCGGCAGAAAATTATCCTCCTTCCGGCTCAGCTCCTTCAGATAGAGCCAGTGCTCGGCCACTGCTGTACAGAGAAGATCCCTGTCCCGGGCGGAGAGCTCCTGCTCCTTGTAGGCTGGCAGCGCCAGTGCCCAGGCTGCCGCCGGGGAGAGAAGCCACATAAAGCCCGAGGCCTTGCCAATTATCACCGGGGAAAAGGCCATCAGCACAAGGCCCAGCATCACAGCCGGCCACATGCTTTTAATATGCCCGGCAAAATCCGCTCCGCCGCCGGACTGGGCAAAGGTTTGCCACTGCAGAAGCTTTTTCCGGCTTATCAGCATTCGCCACAGGGCGGTGACGGCGGCACTCAGGTTAACCCAGGCCTCAAAGGGCAGCAGCCACAGCTGCATGAAGCAGCGCACTATTGCCCCACCTACGCCGGAGAGCAGCCTTGTGTGCCGGCGCAGCCTTGTGCCTTCACGGCGGGTAAAGCCGCTTTCGGCAAGGGAGAGAAATAAAGTCTGCAAAAGACTTAAAAGCGCAGCCCAGGCCGCAAGGCGCAGGCCCGGCCCACTGAGGAAAAAGCCGCAGAGCATGGCAATCAGTGTCATGGGTGCATTAAGGCTTCGGCGCAGGCTGTCAAAAAGCCTGAACCTGTCCATGGCAGAAAGCTCCGTTTTGAACATCCAGGGGGCGTTCTGCCAGTCGCCTCTTATCCAGCGGTGCTGTCGTTTATAATAGGAAAGAGCGTTTGCAGGAAAGGCGTCGGAAAACTCCGCATCGCTCATATAAGCGCCCCGGAGGAAAGCACCCTCCAGTGCGTCGTGGGATAGAATATGCCCTTCGGGAAAGCGTTCCGCCGTGCATTTCAGAAGCGCTTCGGCGTGGATAAGCCCCTTGCCGGCAAAGCCGCCGTTATCAAAGGAGTCCATATACAGCTCCGCGCAGAGTCCGCCGTAGGGATCGCTGCCTCCACCGCCGGAGAAGATAAGAGCAAAGTCCGTGGCCCCGGCGCTCTCAAGCTCCGTCTCAATGCGGGGGTGGATTATGGCGTGACCGGCTGTGACAATGCCGTGCTTTTCGTCAATCACGGGCTCACACATGGGGTGCAGCGCCGCACCCACCAGCTTTGCAATGGAGCCGGGGTAGATGCGTGTGTCCGCATCCAGAGAGATTATATATTTGGTGCCCTCAAGGGCCTTTTTGTCGCCGTAAACATTCAGCGCGGATTTTTCGCCGCACAGCAGCTTTGCAAGCTCCAGCAGTGCGCCCCGCTTGCGCTCATAGCCACTCCAGCCCTCACCATCAAAACTGCGTGGGCGGTGGAAAAAGTAAAAGCCGCCGCCGTATTTCCGGTTGAGATCCTCAACGGTTTTCCGGGCATCGGCAATCAGTTTTTCATCCTCAGGTCTTGTCTCGCTTGAAGCGGCGGGCAGATCAGCCAACAAACCGAAGCTTAGGTTTTTACCTTCGCTGCGGCTGGCAAGGCGCAGCTCCTCAAGCCGCGAGGCATCACAGCAGCCCAGCAGCACCGAGATAACGCAGATGCTTTTGCCTTCCTCCGGTATGCCATCGGACATATCCAGCCTTGGCATGGGCCGGGGCTTGACAATGTGCAGCAGCACAAAGTCCATAAAACCCTTGAGCATGGACCAGAGCGGCAGCAGCAGAAGCAGCGCGCTGATTATGCTGCCGGAGGCGATGGCAATAAAAAAGCTCAGAAAAAATGTGCCGAGACAAAGCAGGGAAATGTATGCCTCCGCCCTGTGATGCGACAGGGGAGAGAACAGATAAAAGCCGATGTGTTTATTATCCTGCTCTGCTTTTGCAATCAGCCTTTCGGCCAGCTTCTGCTCTTCAATATTCTCCTTTTCGGCCAGGCGGCGCAGCTGCTCCAGATATTCGGCCCTGCTCTGCCTGTCCATGCGGCTGTAGTGGCCGCTGGGGTCTTTGGAGAGGATTGCGCCGGAAATGTTGGCAGTGTCCAGTATGCTCTCCATATCAAGGGTGCTCAGCAGGCGCAGCGAGCCGAACAGAGCGGCAAAGTTCTCTGCCAGGGTACTGGTGTCGGAAACACTCTCCAGCTTTTCAGAGCATTGGGCCAGCGCCTCAATTATCACGCAGCGCAGCGCCGCCGGGAAAAGTGCCAGCTCGTTTTGCTGCAGCACTGTCACCTGCTGGAAGCCCTCAAGAAAGAGCCTGCAGCGCCGGGCACTGAGCTTGCCCTGACCTGCCTGCAGCAGAGCACGGCAGAGCTCTGTAACCATGAGCCTGCCCCGGCAGATACGCTGGCCCTGTGCCTGACTCAGTCGGATAAGGCAGTCCGGATACTCACGCTGTATCATGTAGCGGTTATCCAAAAGCCATTCGCAGGCGGCGGGCAGGACGGAGTCTGCAGCGTAGCGCTCCGTAAGGACGCTGTGGCATTTTTCCAGCTGCCTCAGGCTTTGGCGGAGCTTTGCCGCGTCAGCCCTGCCTGTGCCCCGGCTCAAAGGTGCAAGGGAGCGGGCGCAGGAGGCGGCATATTCTGCAAGGTATGCGTCTTCTATATAAGGTACAAGCTTCATGCTGTCCATGATTTTCTCCAATCTTTTGACCTTGTTAACAACAATTTTTCCCATTATTTCTAGGGATATGCATTTTTTGGATCTGACAAGAAAAAATGCTTGACAGGAAGGGTGAAGGCGTGTATACTCTGTTAAGCTTGATTACTTGACAGGGAGGACGCTCAATTTGGAAGACAGCAGACTGACAAGAAGCATGCTGCTGGATTTCTATGGTTCTCTGCTTACCGAGAAGCAGAGAACCTGCTTTGATCTTCATTACAATGAGGATCTGTCCCTGTCTGAGATAGCTGAGATGCTGGGCATCTCCCGCCAGGGCGCATGGGACAATATCCGCAGGGCTGAAATGGCTATGGAGGATATGGAGAAAAAGACCGGGATTATCGGTCGCTTTCAGGAAAACCGCAGCGCACTGGAAAAGCTGAGGGAAACTCTTGAAAAGCTTGGTTCAATGACAGAGGGGCAGGCCAATGACCTGGCAGCCGAGGCTGTAAAACAGGTTGAAGCTATGATTCTCAGAGGATAACAGATGGCATTTGAAAACTTATCTGAAAAACTGAATGCTGCTTTCAAGAAGCTTCGCGGCAAGGGCAGGCTTTCTCCTGCCGATGTCAAGGAGGCAATGCGTGAAGTGCGCATGGCTCTGCTTGAGGCTGACGTAAGCTACAAAGTAGTCAAGGACTTCGTCAAGACGGTCACTGAGAAGGCCAGCGGCGCAGACGTGCTGGAGGCTCTCTCTCCCGCGCAGATGGTTATAAAGATCGTCAATCAGGAGCTTTGCGAACTGATGGGCGGCGAAAACCAGAAGCTGAATATTGGCTCCAAATCTCCCAGTGTTGTTATGCTGGTGGGTCTGCAGGGCGCAGGTAAGACCACCAACGGCGCAAAGCTTGCCGCATACATGCGCAAGCAGGGCAAACGCCCTCTGCTCGCCGCCTGTGACATCTACCGTCCCGCTGCAATCAAGCAGCTGGAGACTGTGGGCGCACAGCTTGATATCCCCGTTTTCCAGATGGGGCAGACCAATCCCGTGGATATTGCAAAGGCCGCCATCGAGCACGCCAAGCGCCACGGCAATGATCTGGTATTTCTGGATACCGCAGGCCGCCTGCACATTGATGAGGAGCTCATGGATGAGCTTAAGAACATCAAGGCCGCTGTGGAGCCCGCTGAGATTCTTCTCGTTGTGGACGCCATGACCGGTCAGGACGCGGTGAATGCGGCAAACGCTTTCAACGACGCTCTGGGCATCACCGGCGTTATGCTTTCCAAGCTGGACGGTGACGCACGAGGCGGCGCGGCCCTCTCCATCAGGGCAGCCACCGGCAAGCCCATCAAGTTTGTGGGCGTGGGCGAAAAGCTGGATATGATCGAGCCTTTCCACCCCGACCGTATGGCATCCCGTATTCTGGGCATGGGCGACATGCTCAGCCTTATCGAGAAGGCTGAGGCCAGCTTCGATGAGAAGAAGGCCAGAGAGACGGCGGAAAAACTCCGCGCAAACAAGTTCACTCTCAGCGACTATCTGGATCAGATGGCCCAGCTCAGAAGCATGGGCGATCTGGAGAGCATTATGGGTATGATCCCGGGCATGGACAGCAAGGCACTCAAGGGTGCAAAGCTGGACGAGAAGGCCATGGCAAGGCAGGAGGCCATAATCCTGTCAATGACCAGGGCCGAACGGGAGAATCCCTCCATGCTCAACTCCAGCCGCAAAAAGCGTATCGCCGCCGGCAGCGGCACTTCCGTTGTGGATGTGAACAGACTGCTCAAGCAGTATGAAGCCCTGCAGCAGATGACAAAGATGATGTCCGGCAAGAACATGAAAAAGCTGCAAAAGAAAATGGGCATGATGGGTAAAGGCGGCTTCCCCGGCATGGGCGGCGGCTTCCCCGGTTTCTAAGGATTGCAACGCGCACGGCGCTTTGTAATATAATCAGTAAATTACATGGAGGTGAATATAAATGGTTAAAATCAGACTTCGCAGAATGGGCGCAAAGAAGGCTCCCTACTACCGCATCGTTGTTGCTGACTCCCGTAGCCCCCGTGACGGTCGTTTCATCGAGGAGATCGGTTCTTACGATCCCATGGCTGACACTGACAAGGTCAAGGTCGATATGGAGCGCGCAAAGTACTGGATCGCAAACGGCGCACAGCCTACCGATACCGTCCGCGGCCTGCTCAAGAAGATCGAGGCCTAATAAGGAGTTCCTAACTGCATGAAAGAGCTTTT
>JAFQQV010000047.1 GCA_017410425.1 Oscillospiraceae bacterium | reverse complement strand
GTATAAAAGTTGGCTCGGGGTAACGCCCAGTGTTAAGACTAAGGGCGACGATAGAAGCAGCAGCTTAACTCCAGTGGGAGGGGTTCAGGGGAAACATCCCCTGACGTCTTTCTTTGGGGATACAAAACCCCGTTTCTTTTCACGCGGAAAGAAATGGGGTTTTGATATATTTATTCTATTCTCCTTTTCCCCTTATACATGGGGCCGTCGGACATTGTGGCTTCGCGGAGTTTTACGGCGACAACTTCGGGGCAGGCATCAACTATCTGCCTTGCGTCCAGATATCCGCTATAGATGCCATCCAGCATAAAGCCGCCGTCTGTGCGGCTTATCTTATAGTCCACCAGTGCGCCGATGGTATAGAGCTTTCCGTCCAGCTCCGCCATTTTGCCGGCCTCCCCCTTGCGGCGGAGAGTGTCAAGCCTTATGACCTCGCTGCCGCAGCGGCATTTGCCGGGGATGATGCGGGTATAATCCCCCGTTCTGTAGCGTATCAGGGGCAGGGCCTCCATGCCGATGGTGGTGATGACAAGCTCGCCATATTCACCCTGAGGCAGAACATTGCCGGCTTCATCCACGATCTCGGCGATGACATGGTTTTCCCGCAGGTGCATGCCCTCATGGGCGGGGCAGCAGATGGCGCCGCCAAGGGCCATCTCACGGGAGCCGTAGTGAGGCCAGAGCGGCGTGCCGAGGATTTCTTCGATCTCGTCAAGCACCGTCTCCGGGCAGGCATCGCCGCTGACGAGGGCCCGCTTTAAGCTTCCCTTGCCGCAGACACGCAGCATGGCCAGAAGTTCGGTGGGCATGCCCACATAGGTATCGGGCTGCTGGGTGTCCAGAATCTGCTTCAGCTCACCGTAAGTTTTGCCCCAGCCCACCTTCAGAGGCCGGGCGTCAAGATTTTCTATCGCCTCGGCGATCAGCTCGCCCAGACCGTAGGGGCCGGAGAAGGGCATGGTGATCATGGTGACAGAGCCGGGGAACACAAACTCCCCAAGGCCCGCCATGAAAAGTTCCACCGTGCGCTTGCAATCCCCCTCGGTATAGTAGACCCGCTTGGCGCGGCCCGTGGTGCCGGAGGTGGCATCGGAGAGCACGCGCTGAATATCGCCCTGGGACACCAGCAGCATCCTGCCGCCATGCTCCGCCAGAGCCTCGTCATCGGTGAAGGGCAGCGTGGCAAGCTCTGCAAGAGAGTCGAGGTGCCGGGGTAAATTTTTATAATAGCCCTGCCGCTGATGCTCCCGCTCCAAAAGGGCGTTGAGCTTATCAAGCTGCAAGGCTTCAAGGGACTCGCGGTGAATGTCCGCGAGTCCCTCCTGTTTTTCGATAAGCCAATTGATTCTGCTTGTGGTCATCAGATGAGTCCTTTTTCCTCGAGGATTTCCATGCATTTTGCATAGGTATCGGCGATGATGCCGGGGCAGAGCTCCACACGGTTGGCGGGGTTGCCCTTTGTAATATCGCGGCAGTCGATGCCGCCGTAGTTTACCATCATCTCTTCCTCGAACCAGCGGGTAAACTCACCCATGGCGGACTTATGCTCAGGGTGGTCCATGCCGGTATCCTCACCCTTACCGGTGAGGTAGGAAATGACGCAGGCGCCGCCGGTGCAGCAGCCGCAGACGTCGCCGGAAAATCCAACGCCGCCGTTGAGGCCGCCCATGGCCCGCACAAAGCCCACATTCTCCTCGCCCAGAGTCTCCATCAGCAGTATAGCCAAAATCTGGCCGCAGAAATAGCCGTGGCGGCTCAGCTCCATGATTCTGTCAAAAAGATCCATTTACTTGTCCTCCAGCGCCTTTTCAACGCTAAGCACCTTGCCCAGAGCCAGAGCCTCCGGCACATAGACAAAGTCACACCTGGGGCAGACGGGCAGCTCCACAGGGAAGCCATTGTCCAGATACATGAACTTGGCGCGGCCCTTCTCCAGCTTCACATTGCACTTGCGGCAGCGAAGCTTGCCCTCGGGGTCAATAACATAATAGGTTCTGTCCTGCATTATAATCTCTCCTCATTTGCGGACCGCCGGGGACGGCGGTCCCTACAAAAGGTTTACCCATTTCCTTTTACTATCTTCATTCTGTGGCTGTAGGCTCTGTGGACGGTGTAGCCCTCTGCATCCTCGGTGAGGGCGACCCAGAAAGTCACGTTGCCAACACGGTGATTTGCCATGATATAGCCGGTATCCTCATCGTCGATGGCGGCGCCGGTTTCGCGCATATGCTCAATAACGGCGATAACATCAGACTTGAGAATCATACGGTCATCCATCATCTCAAGAGCCTCATCGCTGAAGTTCAGTTCATAGGGAAGTTTTGCCATTTCGCTCTCCTCGCCCCAGATTTCACGGAGCATATTGTTTTTGAGTGTTAGGCGGTTCCAGCGCTTCTCGCTGATGTCGGGGGGATTGCCGGCGTCAGTGCCGTAGACCAGCTCAAGGATATGGCGGGACTCTCTTCCCTCTCTTGCAAAGCGGTCCCGGCAGGCCATGCAGTAGCTGATATAGGGGGCATCAGAGCGCTCAAGACATTTCTCTGCCATTTCATGGGCCACCTCACGGTTTGCATACATGGTCAGGCCGCCGTAGCCGCAGCAGGGAGACTCATCCCGCTGATACTCAGTTTCCAGCAGCTCACAGCCAAGCTTTGCTGCAAGGTCGCGAATGGCGTTCTGGGTAGCCTCGTCCCCTCTTGCGCCGCAGGAATCGTGCATAGCGGCGGGGCGGCTGAGGCCCTTGGCGCCCTCGGGCAGGCCAATCTGCTCCAGCACATCCCAGATGCCTATAATCTCGCCGCCCACAGATTCGGACAGCTCCTTCTTACAGGTGGGGCAGCCGGCGATAATGATGGGGTCGCCCAGCTTTGAAAGTTCATTCTTTATAAACTCGCGGGTAGTCTCCTGCATCTCGTAGCGGCCTGCCCAGTCGCAGATGGCGCCGCAGCAGCCCAGCATCAGGGCCACGCCGCCCTCCAGGCGATCGCTGAGATCCTCGTATGCTGCGCGCACCGTGGCCGGTGCAATGGCAGAGGCCTGACAGCCGGGGAAGAAAACATACTTGCATTTTTCCACGCCGGGCTGGGGTCGGGCCAGGAATGCTTCCTCATTGGAGAAGAGCATGTCCAGCAGTGCAAACTCATGGGGGGCCAGAGGCATCTTATCGGTGGAGACCATGTTGCGGCGGGCGGCATGGCAGACCTGGGCCATGTCAAAGCCGTTGGGGCAGACCACCGCACACTGACCGCAGAGAGAACAGGAGTTCATGGGCTTATTGAGCTGATGGTCGCCCATGATGATCTGGGTGTTGTTGTAAATCTCACGGGACAAAAGCCCGGGATGCTTCTTATAATGCTTGAGGTAGGCGCAGGACTTCATGCACTCCTCGCAGCGGCACTGGATGCAGCGCTGAGCCTCGGCCATGGCTTCCTCTTTGGTATAGACAGCGCCGGACTTTGCAACACGCTTGAGCTCTCTGGCTTCAGACATGTCGGTATAAAGCCTGGTGTCCACGGCGCCTTCTTCGCCGCGCATGTTGGCAGGGCTCAGCTTCTGGGCCAGACGGTCAACGGTCAGGGCGGCCTTCTTTGCGCCGAAGGCGGCATCCATGGTGCCGGAGCCGGAGCCCATGACCAGCTTTTCTGCCTCATAGTACATGAGAGCGCGGTCACACTGGGCATCTTTGAAGAAGCACTTTGCAGCTTCCTCGCTGGCACAGAGCACGTTGAAATCGGCGCGCTTTTCCTCAAAGAATTTAGGGCTCAATTCACAGCCGAAAACAAAGTCAATATCCTTGCTCTTGAGGCGCTTAAGCTCGATGGCAAAGCTCTGCTCATCCAGAAAGGCGGCGGCGGATTTCAGGTATGCCTCTATATCAGCCTCCTCACAGAACACAGTGAGGGGGTACATTTTCTTCTCAATTTCGCCGGCGAGAAACAGGGCAAAGAGGCCGGAGCCGAAGAGGGCCACGGTCTGTCTCTTCTTTCTGCGGAAGACACCGCCGGACTTTGTCACCTCGCCGTTGGCGGCAACGGTGGCCTCGATATCCCGGATGGAAATGCCCTCACCAACTTCGCCCATGCGGCAGCGGCCCTCACAGGGGGCTTCACAGCACTGGCTCAGCAGCACCGGGAAGGGGGCAATTTTTTCATATATCTGCAGCGCCTTCTTGAAGTCGCCCTCAGCCACGGCCTTCATCAGGGCGCGGGTGTCCAGCTTCAGGGGGCAGGCGGCATTGCAGTAAGGAGGATCCTCATAGACGCACAGAGACACCATGCTGTCCATTTCCTCCTTGGAGATTTTATTTACCTTATATACGTGGGTGGAACCACGTTCCTGGATCTTAGACATAATATCAAGCTCCTTATTGCCTCCCTTGCAACACCCTAAAAGGCGCAGGCGGGAGGTAGCTGAGCGCAGCGTGGCCGGAGGGCTTGGAATCCCCCAGTCAGCTTCGCTGACAGCCCCCTTTTCAAGGGGCCTTTAAATATTTCTATTTATCAATAGAGAGGTCCCGAAGGACCTCTCTATTATAACATGTTTTTGCTTCAGTTGAAATCCTGAATTACTTCTCCAGAGCCTTGAGAGCGGCCAGAACCTTCTCAGGACGTGCGGGAATAGCAGTGATACGAGCGCCGGTGGCGTTGTAGATTGCGTTCAGGATTGCGGGGTGAGGAGCATCCAGAGGAGCCTCGCCGACACCAGCAGCACCGTAGGGGCCGTTGGGACGGTAGGTCTCGTTGAAGTGCAGCTCGATGTCATCGGGAATGTCGTTGGGGTAAGGAATACCGCACTTGAGCAGGGAGGTCTCCTTCTCCAGATCGTCGAAGTCCTCGCTCAGAGCAAGGCCAACGCCCTGTGCCAGACCGCCGTAGCAGTTACCCTCAACCAGCAGACGGTTCAGGATGGTGCCGACGTCGAAGACAGCGGTGAACTTCTCAACCTTGACCTTACCGGTCTGAGTGTCAACGCAGACTTCGGGAAGGAAGATGGTGTACATGTAAGTTGCGAAGGGCTCGCCCTGTGCAGTATCCTGATCGATGGGATGTGCTGCGCAGTAGTCGGTGACCCAGTTGCCGGAAACCTTCAGCTTCTTGCCGTCTGCGACCATTTCGTCGTAGGTGCGGTAAGTGCCGTCTTCCTTGACCATCTCAGCCAGCAGAGCCTCTGCAGCCAGACGGCAGGCGTTACCGGACATGACCTGAGAACGGGAGCCGCCTGCAGGACCGGAGTTGGGAGTGTACTTGGTGTCGTTCATGACCAGCTTGATGTCGGTGGGCTTGAAGCCTGCGACACGCAGAGTCTCGTGGACGGAATGGACAACGCCCATGTCAGCGCCCTGGCCGTGATCTTCCCAAGCAGCGTAAGCGGTGACAGTGCCGTCGGGGTTCAGCTCCAGGTCAGCCTGGGATGCGTCAACGCCGTCAAGGCCGCAGCCGTAAACGCCGAGGGAGACACCGATACCGTACTTGTAGCGGCCGTCGGATGCAGCGTTCTTCTCTGCAACTCTTGCCTTGGCTGCCTCGTACAGAGGACGTGCCTTGTCAAACAGAGCCTCTTCGCAGTATACGTCGGGAGCGTAGCCGGTGGGAATGGTGGTAGCCTCAGACTCCTTGTAGCAGTTCATTGCGCGCATCTCGAAGGGATCGATGCCCATCTTGGCAGCGAGCATATCGATTGCGATTTCAGAACCCATGAAGGACTGGGGAGAACCGTATGCACGGAATGCGGAGCCCCATGCATGGTTGGTGAAGACGGTCTGGCTCTTGTTGCGGATGGATGCAATGCCGTAGCCTGCGCCGGTGAACTGGCTCAGACGGTGGGTCAGCAGGTCGCCGAACTCGGAGTAAGGACCGTGGTCAACATAGTTGTCGCCCCACAGAGCAAGCAGCTTGCCGTTTTCGTCAGCAGCCATCTTGACGTGCATGAAGGCGGGAGAACGCTTGCCGGTGTAGGTGATGTTCTGGAACATATTGAAGACCAGAGTTACGGGACGCTGGCAGATCTTTGCAGCGGCGCCGATGATTGCCTCGTTGGTGGGAGAGAACTTGTAGCCGAAGGTACCGCCAGCGTGGTTCTGGACGATGCGCAGCTTCTCCATGGGAACGCCGATACCATCAGCGATCATGGGCATGTGCAGGTGGATACCGATGGACTTGGAGTGAACGGTAACCATGCCGTCCTCGTCGATGTAGCCGTAGCCACAGTCGGGCTCGATAGCCAGGTGGGGCTG
>JAFQQV010000046.1 GCA_017410425.1 Oscillospiraceae bacterium | reverse complement strand
GTATAAAAGTTGGCTCGGGGTAACGCCCAGTGTTAAGACTAAGGGCGACGATAGAAGCAGCAGCTTAACTCCAGTGGGAGGGGTTCAGGGGAAACATCCCCTGACGTCTTTCTTTGGGGATACAAAACCCCGTTTCTTTTCGCGCGGAAAGAAATGGGGTTTTGATATTTTACATACGCAGCCAAAAGTTGTATTAGCCCCCGCCCTATGGTAAAATATCCAAAAACATTCAAGGGGCGATTTTGATGAAAAAAGCCGTTTTTATACCCGATTCCTTCAAGGGCACTCTCAGCTCTGCCGAGATATGCAGTATCATGGCCGCTGCTGTTCTGCGCCATTTCCCCGACTGCGAAGTCCACAGCATCCCTGTGGCTGACGGCGGTGAGGGCAGTGTGGACGCCTTCCTTACCGCCCTTGGCGGCGAGAAGATTTATACCCAGGTTTCCGGCCCCTATCTTAAGCCCATGCAGGCTTTTTATGGGCTTATCGGCAGCACTGCCGTTATCGAGATGGCTGCCTGCGCGGGTCTGCCCCTTGTGGGCGACAGGAAGAATCCCGCCCTAACCTCTACCTATGGTGTAGGTGAGCTGATGGCTCATGCGCTGAATAATGGTGCAAAGAAGATAATCATGGGCCTTGGCGGCAGCGCCACCAACGACGGCGGCTGCGGTGCTGCCGCGGCTCTGGGCGTGAAATTTCTGAACGCAGCGGGCGAAAGCTTCATCCCCACCGGCGGCACGCTCAAAGACATTGCCGCCATCGACATGAGCGGCCTCGACCCCAGACTCGCAGAAACTGAGATCATCACCATGTGTGACATCGATAACCCCATGTACGGTGAAAACGGCGCGGCCTACATCTTCGGCCCTCAGAAGGGCGCAGATGAAGCGATGGTAAAAGAACTGGACGCCGGTCTTCGCCATCTGGGCGAGATTATAAAGCGGGACCTGGGTCTTGATCTGACCGCCATTCCCGGCGGCGGTGCTGCAGGAGCTATGGGCGTTGGCATGGCAGCCTATTTCGGTTCAAGGCTGCAAATGGGCATTGAGGCGGTGCTGGACACCGTAGGCTTTGACACTCTGGCTGCAGATGCGGACATTATTTTCACCGGCGAGGGCAAGATTGACAGCCAGAGTCTGCGCGGCAAAGTAGTCATAGGCCTTGCCCGCCGGGCAAAGAAGCTGGGCGTTCCCGTGATTGCCGTGGTGGGCGGAGCCGAGCTTGAGATGCAGCCCGCCTATGATGAAGGTGTCAGCGCCATATTCACCATCAACCGCCTGCCTATGGATTTGAAGGAGAGCGCAAAATATTCCGCGCAGAACCTGAACTTCGTGATGGATAACATACTGCGTATTCTCAAAAAATAAGTTCTTGCATAAGATGATACATAGGTTTATAATTTCGTTTTGTTGAGAAAAAGTTATAAAAAGTCATAAGGAGAAAATTTAGATGTACGACCTGCATATCCCTGCCATGCTCTACCGCGGGCTGCTGGCAGAGAATGATAAAATAAACGCCCTGATGAAAAGCCCCTATGCCGCCGAGATGCTGCTGGCCTATTCCACCCTCAGACGCGGAGAGCTGTACGAAAGCTGGATTCACGGTCAGGGCCACATTGAGCGGGTGATTATGCTGGGCTCAATCATAGCCATGGGCGAGAGCTTCAATGAACGGGATACCCGCCTTGCTATCTTCGCCTGCTCCTACCACGACATTGGCCGCAGCAACGACCGCCGCGACGATGACCACGGCACTGTATCTGCCGGCATGATAGTGAGCCGCAATCTGGTGGAGATTATACCCGGAATTACCGACAGAGAAATCGCCATATTGCAGGCCGCCATCGCCACCCACTCCATGCACGACAGCGCCCTGGAAGCAAACCAGAAAAAGTTTGGTGTTGCGCCTGAGGATTATGAGCGCTGCCGCCGCATCTGCTGGTGTCTGAAGGATGCTGACAACATGGACAGAGTGCGCTTAAACGACCTTGATCCCAAGTATCTGCGCCTTGAAACCAGCAAGGGTATGGTTGACACCTGCTGGTATCTGCTGAATAATTACATCGCCGCAAGAAGAGCTGATCTGGCGTAAAACATAAAAATGTAGGGACCGCCCTCCGGGCGGTCCGTTTTTTATTTCCTATTCTTTGGAATAGAAATGGTCAATATCAGACTGTCCTCCGTCTCCTGCTTTTTCACTCCGGCGGCAATGCCGCCCTGCTTCATAAGATCAAGGCTGCGGTTGAGGCTGTTGAGAAAGATTCGCACATCTTTGAGCACCATCATGCGCTTCAGTTCTCCCTTGCACTGCACCTCAGGCACCTGCAGCAGCTGCTCGATATAGTCCTCGGTGGCCGCCACGGTAAGGCCGTTTGCGCGGATATGTTCCAGAGCCTGACGCTGAGCCACAGCATCCGGCAGGCGCAACAGAGCCCTGCCGTGCCGCTCACTCAGTCCATAGTTTCTTAGCTTATCCAGCACATCCTCCGGCAGCTTTAAGAGCCGCAGCTTATTGGCTACGGCGGATTGGGATTTGCCTATGCGCTTTGCGGCCTCCTCCTGGCTCAGGCCGAACATGCGTATAAGCCGGCTCAGGCCCTGGGCCTCCTCAATAAAATCCAGATCCCGCCGCTGCAGATTTTCAATCAGCGCAATAAGCCCGGCGTCTTCCATATTCACATCTATCAGGATGCAGGGAA
The DNA here is from genome assembly GCA_017410425.1 of Oscillospiraceae bacterium. GTDB lineage: Bacteria > Bacillota > Clostridia > Oscillospirales > Oscillospiraceae > Limivicinus. The sequence goes on along the minus strand of JAFQQV010000046.1, from coordinate 24,592 downwards.
TCTCCCGCAGACCGGCCATTTTTGCCGCTCTCAGCCGCCGCTCCCCCGCCACCAGCTCATATCCGCCCCGGCGGCAGCGCACCGTCAGGGGGTTCAGTATACCATAGCATTTTATGCTCTGGCTCAGCTCCTCCAAGGCCGCCTGATCAAACTCCTTTCTCGGCTGCAGCGGGCTGGGCTTTATCTCCCCCACCGGCAGCCACACTATTCCTCCGCGACGCAAACCCGCTCGGCTGCGTATTGCCTGCATGGCATGTCCTCCTGTTTTGCTTGATGGAAAAATCATACACCATCGCGCCCAAAAAACAGGGCGAAAGAAAGCCCTCTCAGTCACGGCTTCGCCGCGCCAGCCCTCCCGGAGGGAGAGCCAAGAATTAATCTAACTTGGCTCCCACTCTGGGGGAGCTGTCAGCCTTCAGGCTGACTGAGAGGGTTCATTTTTTACATTCAATATCACAATTGCACCCAGCACCAGCAGGATACCGCACAGCGCTGTAAAGCCCAGCGGCTCATGGTAGAGTACAATGCCAAGAAGCGTCGCCACCACAGGCTCAACAGTTGCAATAACTGCGGCTTTGCCTGCCTCAACCGTTTTGAGGCCCTGAGTGTAGCTGAGGTAGGGTATAACAGCTGAGATAAGCGCCGAGGCCGGGATCAGCCAGACAAGCTTTTCCGCCGGGGCCGCCGCTACAGCAGACACAAGATTTGCAGGGCCGCAGGCTATAAGGCAGCCCAGCGCGCCGAAAAGGAAAGCATAGAATGTAACTGTCAGAGGCTCATGCTTTCTCAGCGCCACCGTACCCAGAATACTGTAAAGCGCATACCCAAAGCCTGCACCAAGACCACAGAGCAGCGCCATAAGGCTCAAGCCACCGCCGGAGATGCCGGACACCAGCACACAGCCGCCAAAGGCCATGGCAAGGGCAATAAGCTTTCTGGTGGTGATACGCTCTTTGAAGAAAAGGGCGGACATGAGCATCACCCATATAGGAGATGTGTAGAGCAATATGGCCGCAGTGGACAGGGGCATTATCTCAATGGCCTTGAAATAGCACACGGTGAAAAAGCTCAGGCTGCAGACGCCCAGTGCCAGAAACAGTGGCAGCTGGGAAAGCTTTATTCGAAAAAGGCTTTTGTCTTTTATGAAAATAATAAGCGCAAATATGAGCGCACCAAAGCCCAGACGCAGAAAGGCCACCGGGGCAGAGCTGATGCCCAGCGCAGAAAAGCTGCGCACAAAAAGGCCCATCAGACCCCAGAATACTCCTGCAAGTATTATAAGCCCCGAGCCGGGGATTTTGATGTTCTTGTTCATACCAATGCTCCTTTTCAATAAGCAGATACTACCACTTTCAAAAATCCGGGGCAAGAGTAAAATATGTTTATAAAATAACTTTCATTGAAATAGCCTGATTACTGAGCTAGAATAAAAGTTGTTGAATTGGCCGGGTTTACGGCAAAAAAGTTTCTAAGGATAGAAAGAAGGAGAAGGCAATGAGTAAAAAGCTTCATCTGCAGACTATGGACGGCAACGAAGCCGCCGCCCACGTAGCCTATGCGTTTACTGAGGTTTCCACCATTTATCCCATCACCCCTTCCAGCCCCATGGCTGACCATGTTGACGACTGGTCTGCCCACGGCAGGAAGAACATTTTCGGTCAGCCCGTACAGCTGGTAGAGCTGCAGGCTGAGTCCGGTGCCTGCGGCGCAATGCACGGCGCACTGGAGACCGGCTCCCTTACCACCACCTTTACCGCATCACAGGGTCTGATGCTGATGATTCCCCCGATGTTTCGCATTGCCGGCTCCATGCTGCCCGGCGTTATGCACGTTTCTGCCCGTACCGTCGGCACCCACTCCATCTCCATCTTCGGCGATCATTCCGACGCCATGGCCTGCCGCCAGACCGGCTTTGCAATGCTGGCCTCCGCAAGCGTGCAGGAGTGCATGGATCTGGGCGCAGTAGCTCATCTGAGCGCCATCAAGGGCTCCATTCCCTTCATGCATTTCTTTGACGGCTTCCGCACCTCCCATGAGCTGCAGAAGATCGAAGTGCTGGACTATGAGGACCTGGCAAAGCTGCTTGACTGGGACGCTGTGCAGCGCTTCCGCGACCATGCACTCAACTCCGAGCATCCCAGCATCCGCTCCACCCTTCAGAATCCCGACACCTTCTTCCAGTCCCGCGAGGCCTGCAACACCGCATACAATGCCCTGCCCGATGTGGTTGAGGAAAAGATGAAGGCCATCAGCGAGCTGACCGGCCGCGACTATAAGCTCTTCAATTACTACGGCGCAGAAGATGCAAAGCACGTCATCGTTGCAATGGGCTCTGTCTGCGAGACCCTGCACGAGGTTGTTGACTACCTGATGGAGCGCGGTGAAAAGGTCGGTATGGTTCAGGTTCACCTCTACCGTCCCTTCTCTGTAAAGCACCTGCTCTCCGCCCTCCCCGCCGGTGTTGAGGTCATCACCGTTCTTGACCGCACCAAGGAACCCGGCTCCGCAGGCGAACCCCTCTTCGAGGATGTCTGCACCGCACTGCGCGAGGGCAACTACGGTCACGTCACCGTTCTGGGCGGCCGCTACGGTCTGAGCTCCAAGGATACCATCCCCGCCCACATGAAGGCCGTTTACGACAACATGAAGGGAGAAAAGAAGAACCACTTCACCGTCGGCATCAATGACGACGTTACCTTCCTGTCTCTGCCTGTCGGCGAGAATATCGTCACCTCCGGTAAGAGCATCATCTCCTGCAAGTTCTGGGGTCTTGGCTCTGACGGCACTGTCGGCGCAAACAAGAACTCCATCAAGATAATCGGCGACAACACCGATCAGTACGCTCAGGCCTACTTTGAGTATGACTCCAGAAAGTCCGGTGGCGTTACCAAGAGCCATCTGCGCTTCGGCCATGAGCCCATCCGCTCCACCTACTATGTCACCATGGCTGACTTCGTTGCCTGCCACAAGCAGAGCTACATGAAGAGCTTTGACATCGTCTCCGAAATCAAGGAAGGCGGTACCTTCCTGCTCAACACCGACTGGTCCGGTGAAAAGCTCTCCGCTGAGCTCCCCAACCGCGCAAAGCGCATTATTGCCCAGCGTGGTATCCAGTTCTACACCATTGATGCCACTGCCATTGCTCAGCGTATCGGCCTTGGCAACCGCACCAACTCCGTGCTGCAGTCTGCCTTCTTCAAGCTGGCAAACATCATGCCTCTGGATGAAGCCGTGGGCTACATGAAGGAAGCCGTCATCCATAGCTACAGCAAGAAGGGCGAGAAGATCGTCGCCATGAACATGGCAGCCATTGACGAAGGCCTCAACGGCGTTGTCAAGGTTGAAGTTCCCGCTGACTGGGCAAATCTCGTTGACGAAGAGTTCGTTGTTGACCAGAGCCTGCCCCAGTACATCCGCGACATCCAGATCCCCGTCAACCGCCAGAAGGGCGACACTATCCCCGTCTCCAAGTTCATGCCCTATGCAGACGGCGTTTCTCCCGTTATGACCTCCAAGTTTGAGCGCCGCGGAATTGCCACCAACGTTCCCAAGTGGATCCCCGAAAACTGCATCGGCTGCAATATGTGCGCCTTTGTCTGCCCCCACGCCGCTATCCGTCCCTTCCTGCTGACTGAGGAAGAGAAGGCCAATGCACCCGAAGGCTGCGAGACCAAGAAGGCCGTGGGCAAGGGCTTTGAGAATTATACCTACCGCATCCAGGTCGATCCTCTGGACTGCCAGGGCTGCTCCTCCTGCGCCAACGCCTGTATCGCAAAGAACAAGGCCCTCGTGATGGAGCCTCTGGAGAGCCAGATGCACGAACAGCCCATCTGGGATTACCTGGTGGAGCTGCCTGACAAGGAAAACCCCATGAACAAGTTCTCCGTCAAGGGCAGCCAGTTTGAGCGTCCCCTCTACGAGTTCTCCGGTGCCTGCGCAGGCTGCGGTGAGGCTCCCTACATGAAGCTGATGAGCCAGCTCTTCGGCGAGCGCATGTACCTTGCCGATGCCACCGGCTGCACCTACGTTGTGGGCTCCTCCGCCCCCACCTTCCCCTATGCCACCAACGCAAAGGGCTACGGTGTTGCTCCCTCCAATTCCCTGTTTGAAAACAATGCAGAGTATTCTCTGGGTATGTGCCTGTCCGTCGACCAGATGCGCCGCCAGGCCAAGACCCACGCCGAGGCTGCAGTTCAGGCCACCGCTGATGAAGCCCTCAAGGCAGCTATCCAGGCATGGCTCCAGCATGGTGACGATCCTGCCCAGACCCGCGAAGTCTCTGATAATCTGAAGGAAGCACTGGCTGCTACCAAGTGCGAGAACGAAGATGTCAAGTGGCTCCAGAACCGCACCGACGCTCTCGTCAAGAAGTCCATGTGGATGTACGGCGGCGACGGCTGGGCCTACGACATCGGCTACGGCGGTCTGGACCATGTCCTTGCCTCCGGCGTTGACGTCAACATCCTGGTTGTCGACACCGAGGTCTACTCCAACACCGGCGGTCAGAGCTCCAAGGCCACTCCCATCGGCGCAGTTGCCCAGTTTGCAAACGCAGGCAAGGCCACCGCAAAGAAGGATCTGGGCCGCATGGCAATGGTCTATGACAATGTCTACGTTGCCAAGGTTGCAATGGGCGCAAATCCCGCTCAGCTGGTAACCGCCCTGAAGGAAGCCGAAGCCCACAAGGGTCCCTCCCTTATCATCGCCTACGCTCCCTGCATCAACCACGGTCTGGTCAACGGCATGGGCAAGACCATGGAAGAAGAGAAGATGGCTGTTGAGTGCGGCTACTGGCCCCTCTTCCGCTACATCCCCGAGAACATCGCTGAGGGCAAGAACCCCTTCATTCTCGACAGCAAGGAGCCTAATGGCAAGCTGCGCGAGTTCATGATGGGCGAAGTCCGCTTCTCCTCCCTGACCCGCACCTTCCCCGACAGAGCCGAAGTGCTCTTCAAGGAAGCCGAGGAACAGTGTGCCCGCCGCTACGCAAGCTACAAGACCCTGGCCGGCATGAACTGATAACTAACTTTACAAAAAAGTACCACCCGATGGGTGGTACTTTTTTATAATCCTATGAGACTGCCTGCAAGCCTACCGAAAATTCCGAAGAAGCCTATGCGCTCCACATCCTCGGCGGCAACGACGGGGCTTTCTCCCACCCGCTCTCCGCTGACAGTGACATACACACTGCCCAGCCTGTCGCCCTGCCTCACCGGGGCTGAGACCCGTTTATTGAGCTTAAGCTCATACTCCGGCTCTGCCCCCTTTGGCAGCAAGGCCCGCTGCTCACCGCCGTACTCCAGCTTTACATGGCTTTTCTCCCCCAGTTCCACCGGCAGCAGAGGCAGTTCTCTGCCGTCATTCAGATCAATCACCCGGCAGCAGGCAAAGGCATAATCCAGCAAGGCCTCAGCCTCCTTGTTGCGGCCCTCAGGCGTCTCGGCATGCATGATGACCGCAATGTATTCCGCGCCGTTTCGCTCCGCCGTGGCAGACAGACAGTAGCGCGAGGTGGAGGTATAGCCTGTTTTAAGCCCGGTACAGCCTGGGTACCAGTACACAAGCTTGTTGGTGTTTGCAAGCTCAAACTCACCGCCTCTGATAGAGTCCATCCAGATAGTGCTGTACTCCTTAATAAGCTGGTGGCTTATAAGCTCCCGGCTCATAATAGCCACATCGTAGGCGGTAGTATAGTGGGCATCGTCATCAAAGAGGCCGCTGCAGTTTGAAAAATGTGTATTTTTCATACCCAGCTGCTTTGCCCGCTCGTTCATCAGCTTCACAAAGCCCTCCTCGCTGCCGCAAATATGCTCCGCCATGGCCACGGCGCAGTCATTGGCAGAGACTACAGCAATGCACTTGAGCATCTCCCTCACACTCATCTGCTCCCCCGGCTCCAGATATACGCAGCTGCCGCCGAAAGATGCCGCCCGTTCACTGGCTATGACGGTGTCCTCCACACTGATGCTGCCGGCCTCTATAGCCTCCACTATCAAAAGCATGGTCATTATTTTTGTTATGCTGGCAGGAAAGCCGGGCTCTCTGGCATTTTTCTCGTAGATAATGGTCCCTGTCTCCTTCTCCATAAGCACAGCCGCCGGGGCCTTTATCTCTGGCACAGGCTGCAACGCAGCAGGGGCTGCATAGGCGCTCAGCGAGCCCAGCAGGGAAAAAATAATTACAAAACTCAGGATCTGCTTCATGGCTTCCTCCAACATCAGTCTTGTTATGAAGCTATGAATTACAAAACGGTTTTATGTCATGGTTGACAGTTTTATGAATAATTTGACAAAATCTACGAAAATATTCAAGTCCAAAAAGCTATACAATTCATATTGAAACATTAAGTTTTCAACACTTTCAACAGGTTTATCAACATCTTCGATTTCAGAATATCCATAAAATTCAAAATTTGGTTTACATAAGGCAATTACGTTAGTTAAAAACACTTGACTCAAAAATGATACAAAAATTAACAATTATCGGTTGACTGGATTTGTTGCAAACGCTAAAATAAAATTGTGGTTTAATGTGCGCTTTTCCAGGCGCTTTCTATACAGAACTTGACGGGAGAATAAAATGAGACGCTATTTCAAATGGGATAAAAAGTACCTGTATTGGGGCATCACCGCATTCTGCGTGATTGCGCTGTGCGTCAGCTTCTATATGGCGCTGAACAATTTCAGCTTTCTCGTGCGCGCAGCAAAGGCCCTGGCCGGAATTCTCAGCCCTTTTATCTGGGGTCTGATAATTTCATATCTGCTTTATCCCTTTGTGAAATTCCTGCACCACAAGGTGTTCCGGCCTTTCACAAAATGGCTGTTCAGAAAAAGTAAAACCCACCACGGAATCGGCCTTGCGCGCATGCTCAGCGTCTTCTGTGCAGAAGTTGCAATGCTGCTTATTGTTGCCGCCCTTTTGTACATGGTCATTCCCCAGCTGTATATAAGCATTGAAACCATTGTCTTAAACTCCCATATTTATATAGAAAACCTCACCAGACTGACTGGCAAGCTCCTTGCCGACTTCCCTGAGCTTGAAAGTCTTGCCAGCTCCATGCTGGGCGATGCCAATAACAGCATTGTCACCTGGCTGCAAAACGCCATTCTGCCCAAGCTTGGCAACCTGCTTTCAAACCTTGGTACCGGCGTTTATGTTGTGCTCATCGGTATATATAATCTTGCCATCGGCATTATTGCATCGGTATATCTGCTGTGCAATATGGAAGGCTTTGGCGCAAGCTGCAAGCGCATGATCTACAGCGTTCTGAGTGTGGACAGAGCAAAGAAGTTTCTGGATGCTCTGGCCTTTGTAAACAAGACCTTCATGGGCTTTATCAACGGCAAACTGGTAGACTCTGCCATTATCGGCGTTCTGTGCTACATTGTCTGCTCCATTCTTGATATGCCTTTTACGCTGCTGGTCAGCGTCATTGTCGGCGTAACCAACATCATCCCCTTCTTTGGGCCTTTCATCGGTGCAATCCCCAGCTCCATCATTATTCTGATGGTAAGCCCCATCAAGTGCCTTATCTTCGTGGTCTTTGTCTTACTTCTCCAGCAGCTGGACGGCAATGTAATCGGCCCGAAGATTCTCGGTAGCACCACCGGCGTCAGCGCATTCTGGGTCATGTTCTCCATCATTCTGGGCGCAGGTCTGTTCGGCTTCTGGGGTATGCTCCTGGGTCTGCCTGTGTTCGTGGTTATCTACACCGCCATCAATGTGGCTGTGGAAAACTCCCTCAAGCGCAAAAATCTGCCCTCTGAGCAGATAGACTACTTTGGCCTTGATCATATCGATCCCATCAGTATGGAGCCAATACGCAAGGAAGGCATACATATTGAGTACAAGGGTAAGAGAACAATACCCGATATTTCGGAAGATGAATAAAAAAATAAGCCCTGACGGGCTTATTTTTTTATCTGTGTGCAAGTGTGTTTCTCGCCTCGGTGAGAGCGTTTACAAGGGCATCAATATCCTCTTCTGTATTATAGCGGCAGAGCCCTATACGTATTGCGCCGTCAATTATCTTGGCATCCAGGCCCATAGCCTCCAGCACATGGCTGCGTCCACCCTTCTTACAGGCAGAGCTGCGGGAGACATAGATGTTTTTTGCCTCCAGGAAATTCATCAGAACCTCGCTGCGCCAGCCGGGCATGGAAATGGAAAGGATGTGGCTTGCCCCACCGGGAATAAGCACCAGCTCCGGAATATTGGCAGAGAGCTTTTCCACCGCCAAAGCTCTGAGAGTCTCAAGATGTGCACAGTTTTCCTTAAACCCCTGCTTTGCAATACGGCAGGCCTCACCGAAGGCTGCAATCTGAGGCATGGCCTCAGTACCGGCGCGGCGTCCGTTCTCCTGTGCACCGCCGTGGATATAGGGCTTGAGCTTGATTTTCTCGCTGATGTACAGAGCGCCGATGCCCTTGGGAGCGTGGAGCTTATGACCGGAAACGCTTATCATATCCGCACCCAGAGTTTTGGCGCTGAAAGGCAGCTTCATAAAAGCCTGCACCGCATCGGTGTGCAGCAGGGCCTGAGACTTATTTTTCTTCAGCATGGCAGAAATAGCGGAAATATCCGTAATTGCGCCGGTTTCATTATTGACCAGCATCAAAGAAACTAGTATAGTATCAGCGCGGAGAGCATTTTCCACCGCCTCCACAGAGACAGCGCCGCTCTTTTCCGGTTTGAGATAGCTCACCTCAAATCCACGGCGTTCAAGCTCCTCCATGGACTTGCGCACAGCGTCATGCTCCACGGCGGAAGTAATGATGTGCTTACCCTTTCGCATCATGTACTCAGCGCCGCCGATAATAGCCCAGTTGTCACTTTCGGAGCCGCAGGAGGTAAAATAGAGCTCAGCGCTCTTGCAGCCCAGCGCATCTGCCACCTGCTTGCGGGCAGTATCCAGCAGCTTCTTCGCTTCGCGTCCCTTGGTGTGGGTGGAGCTGGGATTGCCGTAGCACTCCAGCATGGCACGCATCGCCGCCTCGGCAGCCTCAGGGCAGACCCGGGTGGTGGCGGAATTATCCAGATAATGTTCCATATAACTCAAACTTCCTTATTACTATAGAGGATAAAAACGATGAAATATATTATATCCACTCTTGGCTGCAAGGTCAACCAGTACGAGACTCAGGCAATGGAAACTTTCCTTATGGAAAAGGGTCATGAACGGGCCATCCCCGGTGAACTTGCAGACCTTATAATTGTAAACACCTGCGCCGTCACCGCAGAGAGCGGCCGCAAGTCCCGCCAGACCATCCGCCGTCTCAAGGACGAAAATCCCGGCGCACTGGTTGCTGTCTGCGGCTGCTACAGCCAGATTGAGCCGGAGGCCGCTGAAAAGCTGGGCGCTGAGGTTGTCTTTGGTGCAAATCTGCGCACCGAATTTATTGAGGCCATTGAGCGCAGGCTGCAGGGCGGTGAGGGCTGCATGAATATTGATGCCCCTTTCAAACGCCGGAACTTTGAGCTGCTGCCCGCCGGCGCTGTTGATCACCGTACCCGCGCCATGCTTAAAATTCAGGATGGCTGCGTCAATTTCTGCAGCTACTGCATCATCCCCTACACCCGCGGCAGACTGAGAAGCCTGCCTCTGGATGCGGCCCGGAAAGAAACTGCAAAGCTCAACCGGGAGGGCTTCAAGGAGATCGTCCTCACCGGCATTGAAGTTGCGTCCTACGGTGTGGATCTGGAGGGCAAGCCCGGTCTTGCCGATGTTATCGAGACAGTGGCTGAGGCTGCACCCGATATGCGCATCCGTCTCGGTTCTCTTGAACCCACTGTTATCACCGAAGAATTCTGCCGCCGCCTTGCCGCCACCGGCAAGCTCTGCCGCCATTTCCATCTCTCCCTTCAGTCCGGCTGCGACAGGACTCTGAAGGCCATGAACCGCAAGTACAACACCGCAGAGTTTTACCACGCGGTGGAGCTTCTGCGTAAATACTTCCCTGGCTGCGCCCTGACCTGCGACCTTATAACAGGTTTTCCCGGCGAAACCGAGGAAGACCAGCAGGCCACCCTTGAGTTTATCCGCAAGTGCGCCTTTGCCGACATGCACATTTTCCCTTACTCCCGCCGTCCCGGCACCCCTGCCGACAAAATGGAAGGTCAGAACACCAGCGCGGTAAAATCCCGCAGAGCCAAGGAGGCCCAGAAGGTGGCTGCCGAAATGCACCGGGAGTACATGCTCTCCGCCCTTGGCACCGAGCTTGATGTGCTCTTTGAAAGCGAGAGCGAGGGAGGCTTCATCGGTCACAGCGACAGCTATCTCAGTGTCTGGGCAAAAGGCGAAAATCTGCGCGGTCAGATGCGGCGTGTCCGCATTGTCAGCTGTGAGGATGAGCTGCTCAGAGCTTTGATAATAGATTGACGAAAATCAAAAGGGATAGTAGAATAAATAGACTATCCGGAGGTAACTACCATGGCAAGAGAACACACATACAATTTTTCCGCCGGCCCCTCTGTTCTGCCTGAGAGCGCACTGATAAGGGCCCGGGATGAGCTGCTTGATTACAAGGGCTGCGGCATGTCCGTGATGGAGATGAGCCACAGAAGCCCCATGTTTCAGGATATATTTGACGATGCGGTAAATAAGCTCAAGGAGCTTATGAATGTACCCGAAAGTCACGAAGTGCTGCTTTTGCAGGGCGGCGCTTCCACCCAGTTTGCCGCCATCCCCATGAATCTTATTGAGGGCGGCAGCGCAGACTATGCCATCACCGGCAACTTCTCCGGCAAGGCCGCAAAAGAAGCTGAAAAGTACGGACGCGTCCATATCGCCGCCGATACCTCTTCCACCGGTCATGACCGTATCCCGGAGCAGCAGGAGCTTATGCTCAGCGATGATGCAAAGTATTTCTATTACTGTGCCAACAACACCATCTACGGCACCGAGTGGCAGTATGTGCCCAAGGCCAATTCCATGCTGGTCTGCGATATGAGCTCTGACATTCTTTCAAGAGAAGTGAATGTCTCAGACTTTGGCCTTATTTACGCCGGCGCACAGAAGAACATGGCCCCTGCCGGCCTTACCGTGGTGATAATGGATAAAAGCCTTGCAGGCCGCGAGCTTTCCTATACCCCCACCATGCTCAGCTACAAGACCATGATTGAGTCCGGCTCCATGTACAACACTCCCCCATGCTGGTGCATTTATATGCTGGGGCTTACCCTTGACTGGGTAAAGGCTCAGGGCGGAGTTAAAGCTATGGAAGAGCTTCGCAATGCCCGCGCCGGAATGATCTATGAGTTTCTCGATAACAGCCGCCTCTTCAAGGCCCACGCCAAGGCAGGCTCACGAAGCTTTATGAATGTGGCCTTCCGCACCGGCGACAAGGATCTTGATGCAGAGTTTGTAAAGGGCGCTGCCGCAAAGGGCCTTCTCAACCTGAAGGGCCACAAAATTGCAGGAGGAATGCGCGCCTCCATGTACAACGCCATGCCCATTGAGGGGGCAAAAGCGCTGCTTGACTATATGAAGGAGTTTGAATCTACACACCATGTTTAAGATAAAGACAATGAACAGCATTTCCGAGCACGGCATAAACGAGCTTACAAAGCGCGGCTGCGATGTAAGCCCCGATTTTGACAAGCCCGACGGAATCCTTGTCCGTTCTGCTGAGCTGCACGACTATGAGTTTAATCCCGAGCTGCTTGCCATCGCAAGAGCTGGAGCCGGCTATAACAATATCCCCGTGGAGAAGTGCGCAGAGCTGGGCATAGTTGTTTTCAACAGCCCCGGCGCCAACGCAGAAGCTGTCAAGGAGCAGGAGATCGCTTCCATGGTCATGGCCTCCCGCGACATTCTGGGCAGCATTGAGTGGGTACGCTCCATTGCAGACCAGGGCGACAAGATACCTGAACTCGTTGAAAAGGGCAAAAGTGCATTTGCAGGCCCCGAACTTCTGGGCAAAACTTTGGGTGTGGTTGGTCTGGGTGCCGTTGGCGCTCTGGTTGCCAACGCCGCTCTCGAGCTGGGCATGGAAGTCTACGGCTACGACCCCTTCATGTCCGTTGAAGCAGCATGGCAGCTTTCCAGAGAGGTTCTCCACGCCAACTCCCTGGATGACATTCTCACAAACTGCGACTACATCAGCATCAATGTTCCTCACACCGATAAGACCCACCACATGTTCAATGTGGAAACCTTCCGCAAGATGAAGCGCGGCGTGCGCATCATCAACGAGTCCCGGGCTGAGGTTGTGGACGATGAAGCCATGACCGAAGCACTCAAAAGCGGTATTGTTGCAAAGTACGTTACCGACTTCCCCAATGAGACCATTCTCAAGGCCCCCAATGTTATTGCCATGCCCCACCTGGGCGCCTGCACTCCCGAGAGCGAGGACCGCTGTGCAAAAATGGCAGCAATGGAGCTTTACGACTATCTGGCCAACGGCAACATCAAAAACTCCGTCAACCTGCCTGACGCCACTCTCAGCCGCATGGGCGTGTGCCGCCTCTGCGTTCTGCATCGCAATGTACCCAGAATGATTACCCGTATTCTGGACTTTATTTCCGACAAGAACATCAACGTTGAGCACATGATAAACAAGCCCCGCGGTGCCTACGCCTACACCATCGTTGACCTTGGCGCCAAGATCGGCCTGGATACCGCCGAAGCTATACGCAGTATGCAGGACGTGCTTAGAGTCAGAGTGATCTAATAAAATACAAATCCCCCGGCACCGGGGGATTTTTTTACAGGAGGAGCAGCATGACCGAAAAGCTTTATTATCTCGACAGCCATCTGCAGGAGTTCACCGCAAAAGTTGTGGACTGTGAGTATGATGAGAGAGGTTTTCTCATCACCCTGGACAAAACTGCCTTCTTCCCCGAAGGCGGCGGCCAGCAGCCTGACACCGGCTACATAGGCCCCGCCCGCGTCATCGACGTGCAGGAGAAGGACGGCATCATCCGCCATCTCTGCGAAGAGCCGCTGCCCATGGGCATTGAAATCCTCTGCCGCATTGACTGGGATGTCCGCTTCAGACGTATGCAGAGCCACAGCGGCGAGCATATTGTCTCCGGTGTTGCCCACAGGCTCTACGGCTGTGAAAATGTAGGCTTCCACATGGGGGAAGATGCCATAACCATCGACCTGAACATTGATCTGAGCTGGGAACAGCTCAAGGAAGTGGAGCGCCACGCCAATCTCGCCATCTGGTCCGACCTGCCTGTGAAGGCATGGCTGCCCAGTGATGAGGAGCTGGAGCACATGTACTACCGCAGCAAGATGGAGCTGAAGGAGCGCGTCCGCGTTGTGCGTATTGAGGGCTATGACAGCTGTGCCTGCTGTGCTCCCCACGTAAATCACACCGGCGAAATCGGCATCATCAAGCTGCTGGACAGCCAGCGTCACCGCGGCGGCACACGCATCACCATGCTCTGCGGACAGGATGCTTACTGGGACTATGTCCGCAAGCAGGAGAGTGTCACCGAGATTTCCCAGCTGCTCAGCGCAAAACGGGACGAGGTTGCCCCTGCCGTACAGCGCATCCTCAAGGATCAGCAGGCCATGCGCGAAAAGTGCGACAAGCTTTCAATGGAGCTTGTACGCGTGAAGGCAGAGTCCGTTGAAAAGACCGATGGCAATATCTGCCTCTTTGACTCCGTTCTGGACGAAATTGCCCAGCGCGAGCTTGTAAACCAGCTGATGGAAAAGTGTGAAGGTCTTGCAGCTGTATTCTGCGGCAATGAGGAAGATGGCTGGCGCTACATCATCGGCAGCAAGAACATCGACCTGAGGGCAAATTCCAAGGCCATAAACGAGGCTATAGAAGGCCGCGGCGGCGGCAGCGCCCAGATGATTCAGGGCATGTCCACCGGTAAAAAAGAAGCAATCGAAGCAAGCCTCAAAACTCTTTCCCTGTAATTTATCAAAAAAAGAAGCCTCCCTTACGGGAGGCTTCTTTTTTAAACATTAACCAGATCCTTGACCCATTTTTTGCTCCTGACCATATAGTAACCAATAAGGCACTTTATGATGTCCAGAGATTGAATCACGATATACATGGGCAAAATCTCCACCTGGGTGAAACGGGAGAGCACAAAGGCCACCGGTATGCACAGCACCCAGAGATAGAGGCTGTCAAAAACAAAGGTTATAAGGGTCTTGCCGCCGGAACGGAGGGTAAAGTAGCAGGAATTTGTAAACGAATGCATAGGCATGCACACCGCCACCACCAGCAGAAGCTGGCTTGCAATGGAGCGCACATTGTCCGAGGTGTTGTATATCATGGGTATTACCGGGGACAAAGCCGCCAGCACCAGACCCACCGCCGTACTGAGCACAGCGGAAAAGGCAATGAGCTTTATATCCTCATCCACAGCCCGCTCAAGCTCACCCGCGCCAAGAAGCTGACCGACAATAATACCGGTGGCATTACCGGCGGCAAGGAAGGCACAGAAGAAGAGGTTTGACACGGTGGAAGAAATATTCACCGCCGAGACTACCTCAAGCCCGCGCATGGAGTAGCACTGGTTCAGCATGGTCATGCCGCCGGACCAGAGCACCTCATTTACAAGCAGTGGCAGGCCCAGCAGAAATATCTGCTTCATCAGCGGGAGAGGTATCTTCCATGTGCTGTAGAGAGTGGATATAAAGGGAACTTTTTCCTTATGGCGATGGGACCAGACAAGCACAATGGCGCACTCAATATATCTGGAGATAACTGTTGCAATAGCCGCACCCTCAACCCCCAGCGCGGGGAAGCCGAACTTGCCGAAAATAAGGATATAGTTGCCCGCAAGGTTTGTGAGCACTGCAGCTATGCCAGCCTTCATGGGCAGCACAGTCTCCCCCGTTTCGCGCAGTGAGCCGGCATAGCTCTGCATCAGGGCGAAGGGAAACATCTGCCAGAGCATCACGCGCATATAGCGCTTGCCGTAGTCCAGAGTGGCCGCCATGTCAAGGCCCTCTTCACCCTCATGGATAAACTGCATAATAAGCTCTTCTCCGAAGAGGACGAACAGAGCCATAAAGGCAGCCAAAGCCATGAAGGCAATGTAGAGCTTTGCGCGCACAGAGTCCGCCATACCCTTTTTATCTCCATTGCCATAGAACTGGGCAGTGAAGATACCCGCACCGGCGATGCCGCCGAAAATGCACAGGTTGAACACAAAAAACAGCTGGTTTACGATGGCAACACCGCTCATAGGCTCGGTGCCCACCTGCCCAACCATAACATTGTCCAGCAGGTTAACAAAGTTGGTTATTATATTCTGCACCAGTATAGGCAGCATCACCGCAAATAGCTTGCGGTAAAATGCCCTGTCGCCTATAAAGCTATTGAGTCTCATATGTACCTCGTGTGTTTTTATTCACCGAAAATTTCTATACCTTCTAAACGGAGAAGCTCCGCAGTGACGCCCTGACCGGGGATTATCTTTCCGCTGAAACTGCCGTCATAAATAAACTCTCCGCCGCAGGAGGGGCTGTTGCGCTTGAGCAGGGCCTTCCTGCAGCCATAGCGCTTTGCAAGATAAAGCGCAGTTTCTGCGCCCTTGGTAAATTCCGCCGTAACATCCTTGCCCTTGGAACTTACAACCTTGTCCCCCAGTCTCTCGCTGGGGTCCCGGGGCACGGGAAGCCCGCCTGCCGTTTCAGGGCAGACGGGGATAAGACGGTATTCTTTTTTCAGCGCCGCAATGCGCTCGTCGGAAAGCTTGTTGCTGCCGCCGGAATACTTGCACTCAAAGCCCAGCAAGCAGGCGCTAATAAGCAGATTTTCCATCTTTTTCTCACTTTCTCATACTGATTCCAAGAAAGGCTCCACAGATGCCGCCCACAATATGGGTAAGCTGGGAGACATTATCACGAATAGTGATGCCGTCCACAATCTCGCCGCCCAGATAAAGCAGCAGCACCAGTACCAGAGTGATGGGGATGCAGCCATTTTTCATGCCGGAGAGGGAGGCCATGGCTATCATCATAAACACTATGCCGGAGGCACCCATCAGAACGGTATTGCCGAAGAAGAGCCAGTGAATCATACCGGAAACCAGGGCCGTCAGAAATATGGCCCAGAACAGGCGGCGGCTGCCGTAGCGTTCTTCAAGGCTGGGGCCCAGCACCAGAATAAACATCATGTTGCCCAGATAATGGGCATAGTCAACATGCCCCAGCACGTGCAGGAAAAACCGCACATAGGTGCCGGGATCGGAAAAGGAGGAGCGGTACACGCTGAAGAGCGTATATGTGCTCCTGCCGCCGGTAAAAATATCAAACCACAGCACAATGAGGGAGATAAGCGCAAAGCTCAGCACCACCGGAGAATTATACTGCAGCTTAATTGTGGCCTTCTTCACGCCTTAGCCCTCCAGCGCAGCAATGGCCCTGTCGTAATGGACCTTGGTCTTTTCGTCAAAGCAGACCATGCGCACCTGCTCTATCTCAGGGTGAGCTTTAAGAAAATCAGCGATGGTGTTGATTGCAATGACAGAAGCCTTCTCCAGAGGGAAGTGATAAACGCCGGTGGAGATAGAGGGGAAGTCCACAGTCTTGCAGCCGTTTTCCACAGCCAGCGTCAGGCAGGAGCGATAGCAGGATGCCAGCAGCTGGGGTTCGTTCTTGCTGCCGCCGTGCCACACGGGGCCGGGGGTATGAATAACGTACTTTGCAGGCAGCTTGTAGCCCTTTGTGATCTTTGCTTCGCCGGTGCGGCAGCCGTTGAGGGTGCGGCACTCTGCCAGAAGCTCAGGGCCTGCAGCGCGGTGGATTGCTCCGTCCACACCGCCGCCGCCCAGCAGAGAGGTATTGGCAGCATTTACGATGGCGTCCACATTCTGCTTGGTGATGTCGCCAAGGATGGTCTTTATCTTTTCGTTCATAGTATATCCTCCCTTTTCAATCAGCCCGCACACCTAGGTATGCGGGCTGTGGTTTTAGAATTCTACCTTTATTTTTCCGTCTTCCTCAGTGAGACGGATTTCCTTTATTTCAGTGCCGCGGCTGTCTACAATGCGCTGGGCCAGCACATCTTCGATCTGCTTCTGGATCACGCGGCGAAGATTTCTGGCGCCGTAGGTGACAGAGTAGGCCTCTCGCACCAGATAGTCGATGACCTTCTCGTCCCATTTGAGCTCCATATCCTTCTGGCGGAGCACATCGCGCAGTTCTTCCAGCATAAGCGCTGCAATGCCGCGGAAGTTTTCCTCAGAAAGCTGGTTGAAGCAGACGACCTCATCCACGCGGTTTATAAACTCGGGGCGCAGGAACTCGTTGAGAGCCTTCATGGTGCGCTCCCGGCTCATATCGCTGAGAGAGCCGCCAAAGCCCACGGAGCCGGATTTGTTTGTGGAGCCGGCATTGGTGGTCATAACGATTATGGTGTTCTCAAAGTTTACGGTTCTGCCCTGTGCATCGGTGATGCGTCCGTCGTCCAGAATCTGCAGCAGGATGTTCATAACATCGGGATGGGCCTTCTCAATCTCATCAAAGAGCACCACACTGTATGGCTTGCGGCGGATCTTCTCGGTGAGCTGACCTGCCTCGTCATAGCCCACATAACCGGGAGGAGAGCCGATGATGCGGGACACGGAGAATTTCTCCATAAACTCGGACATGTCAAGACGGATAAGGCTCTCGGGAGAGTCGAACATATCGGCGGCAAGACGCTTTACAAGCTCGGTCTTACCAACGCCGGTACCGCCCACAAAGATGAAGCTGACAGGCTTGCGCTTGACCTTCAGGCCAACGCGGCTGCGCTTGATGGCGGCGCAGACAGCCTCCACTGCCTCGTCCTGACCCACGATATGGGCCTTGAGACGCTCATCCAGCTTTGCCAGACGTTCAAACTCATCCTCACGGATGGAGGAGGCAGGAATCTTGGTCCAAAGCTCTATTATTCTTGCAAGGTTATCCATGCCCAACTCAGGTCTGGGCTGCTTTTCAAGCTCACGCAGTTCTTCCTCAAGGCGCATTTCCTTGCTGCGAAGCTCAGCAATGCGGGCATAGCGCTTATCCAGCATCTCATCAGTCAGCTCCTCGCCCTTGGGGGCTTCGGCAGACATGAGGGCTTCGCGCTCAAAGCGGATATTTTCCAGATCCCGCTCAACAAACATTCTGCGGTTGATGCCGGGATTTTTCAGGTTCACATCGGAGCAGGCCTCGTCGATAAGGTCAATGGCCTTGTCGGGCAGGAAGCGGTCGGTAATATAGCGCTCGCTCATAATGACCGCCTGACGGCACATCTCATCGGGGATGGACACGCTGTGGTAGTCCTCATAATAATGGGCAATGCCGCGAATAATTTCAACACTGTCCTCAATGGAGGGTTCATTGACGGTGACGGGCTGGAAGCGGCGCTCCAGTGCGGAGTCCTTTTCAATATGCTTGCGGTACTCGGTAAAGGTGGTGGCACCGATAACCTGAATCTCGCCTCGGGACAGGGCGGGCTTGAGTATGTTGGCGGCGTTCATGCTGCCTTCGGCATCGCCGGCACCCACTATGTTGTGCACCTCGTCGATGACGAGAATGATGTTGCCGTGCTTCCTGATTTCCTCGATAAGGCCCTTCATGCGGCTTTCAAACTGACCGCGGAACTGGGTTCCCGCCACAAGGGCGGTCAGGTCCAGGAGAAAGACCTCCTTATCCATGAGTTTCTGGGGCACATTACCCATGGCAATGCGCTGTGCCAGACCTTCGGCGATGGCGGTTTTGCCAACGCCGGGCTCACCGATAAGGCAGGGATTGTTTTTCTGGCGGCGGTTGAGAATCTGGATAACACGCTCCAGCTCCTCGGCGCGGCCGATCATGGCGTCAAGCTTGCCCTGAGAAGCCCGCTCGGTCAGATTAATGCAATAATTATCCAGGAACTTGCGCTTGCCGCCCTTGGAATTTGGCTCTCGGCCTTCATTCTTGTGCTTAGGCTCACGGGGCTCAGGGCCGGGAGCTTCAGGCGCAGGTCCGCCTGCTGCGGGAGGGCCGCCGAAAAGGCGGTTGAGGAAGGGGAAGGTGGCGGTCTTGCCGTCATCCTCACCCTCATCATCGCCATCGATTGCGGCAATGTCCTCAAGACTGTTGAGAGCGCCCATCATATCGCCGGTAAAGCTTTCAAGATCTTCATCGCTCATACCCAGGCGTTTGATCATATCGTCCACGGGCTGTATATGCAGCTCCTTGGCGCACTTAAGGCACAGACCCTCGTTCTTGGTCTGGCCGTTTTCAATTTTGGTAACGAATACTACGGCAATATTCTTGCCGCAGCGGGAACAAAGACTAGGCTGCATCTATTGCCTCCGTAATAATAAGGATACAAACCTCACATGAGGCCTGCGGTTATAAAGTCAAACAGAAGGAAAAATCTTCCCAGGGTGGTGCCTTCCATAGTACCGCGACCGATGATAAGGCCAAGATAACTGAGCACCCAGCTGATGAGGATGCAGTAAACAAAGCCTTCCACAAAGCCCAGCACCGCGCCGCCAATCTCATCCAGATTCTCCATATTTGGCAGGCGGAGAGAGAGATTGAACATATTTGCCACCGCCACCATAAGGATAAGCAGCAGCAGAAAACCGATGCACATTGCGCCAAGATAGGTAATGGTGTCGCACAGGATGCTGACGACAGATTCGGTCATGCTCATGCCGCTGGCATCGGAAAGAGCCACCGCCTCGGATGCCATCTCCGCTGCACGCTGCTCATACATGCCAACCTCGCACAAGACCTCATAAGCATAGTCAAAGCGCAGCGAGCTGTCGCCGGCCAGAATGTCCGTAAGGCTCAGATCACTCTCGCCATAGCCCATCCGCTCCAGCACCTTGTCACGCATCTTGCCGGAGTCCACATAGCCATCCACAAAGGGTTCAAAGGCGGGGACCACCTCGTGGGAATATGCCGCAGATACAATGCTGCCTCCAAGCAGGGCGATAATGATAGCAAGCAGGCTTGCCACACCGCCTATAAGGCCGCGCTTATATCCGCTCCATGTGCACAGAGCGATTATTATTAAAAGTAGAATGTCAATAATAGCTTTCATATGTACACCTTTTCGTATCAAGCTAACATTTTAAATATATCACATCTTTGTGAACAAATATACCTAGAGGGCTAGTCCAAAAGCGCCGGACAGGGCCGTCGAAATGCGGCACGGGCTCGGCTCCAGTTGGACTAACGGGGATAACGCTCCATCATCTCGCCCACGGCGCCATCGTACCAGAGCTTGTGCATATAGAGCCCCTGAGGCGGCATGGTAGGCCCGGTAAGGCGGCGGTCACCCTTTTCAAGGAGCATGGGGATATCCTCGGGAATGAGCTTGCCGTAGGAGGCATAGACCATGGTGCCCACCATCGCCCTGCACATATTGTAGAGAAAGCCGTTTGCACAGATGGAAACGGTGATAATATCCCCCTGCTTTTCGGCCCTGCACCAGTGCACCGTGCGCACGGTAGTCTTGGTCTGGGTTCCTTCTGAGCGCACAGCCCTGAAATCATGGGTACCCTCAAAGGCCTTGGCAGCCCGCTGCATCAGCTCCATATCCAGATGCTGCGGATAGAAGCAGACCCTCTTTTCCATGAAAGGATCGCGGATATTGCTATTGTGTATTTTATATATATATTCTTTTTTTATGCACGAACCGATAGCGTTGAAATCCTCCGCTGCCTCCACAGCCTCCAGCACAGCAATGTCGCCCGGCAGCCTTGAATTAATGGCCAGGGGCAGCCTGTCCAGCGGGATGCGGGTATCAGAGCGAAAGTTTGCGCAGTAGCTTAAGGCGTGCACGCCTGCATCCGTGCGGCCGCAGCCCACAACTTTGATCGGTTCTTCGCAGACCTTGGTCAAAGCCTCTTCCAGAGTCTGGGCAACGGTAATATCGTTTTTCTGCACCTGCCAGCCGTGGTAGCGGCTGCCGTCATAGCGCAGACAAAGGGCAATGTTTTTCATATTCCCAGCTTTTTCATGAACATCATCAGCGCCAGCACAGCCGCACCCAGTATCAGGGCAAAGATGTCCCGGGCTGCAAATTTCAGCTTCTTCATTCTGGTTCTGCCCTCACCACCGTGGTAGCAGCGGCTCTCCATAGCCACAGCCAGCTCGTCGGCGCGGCGGAAGGCGGAGACAAACAGCGGCACCAGAATGGGCAGCATGGCCTTGGCTCGGTCCACAAGGCTGCCGGTTTCAAAGTCCGCACCTCTTGCCTTCTGGGCAGACATTATCTTGTCAGTTTCTTCAACAAGAGTAGGAATAAATCTGAGGGCCATGCTCAGCATAATGGTCATCTCGTGTACCGGCAGTCTCAGCTTCTTGAGGGGATTCATCAGCTTTTCAAGGCCGTCAGTAAGGGAGATGGGGCTGGTTGTATAGGTCAGCAGGAAGGTGCCGGTGATGAGCAGGCAGATACGCAGCATCATCTGTATAGCCCTTGCAATTCCCTCCCAGGTGATGGGCCAGCCGGGGATTATGGGTGTACCGGTGGTGTAAAAAATGTTCAGCACTGCGGTGAGCAGAATGATAAAGAGCATGGGCTTGAGGCCCTTGAAGATGTTCCTTGCCCTTATGTGGGAAAGCTTGAGGCAAAGAGCAGTCAGCAGGGTGATGAAAGCGTAGCTTATCCAGTTTGTTGCCTGGAACAGGGAAATAATGTACACCACAACAAGGATCAGCTTTGTGCGGGGATCCAGCTTATGCACCACGGTTTCACCGGGGAAATACTGGCCAAGAGTTATGTCTTTCAGCATGCACTCCCCTCCTTCACTGCAAGGATAGCGGCGAGCAGCTGCTCATGGGTGTAGATACCCTCGGGCAGGCCAAGTCCCTCACGGCGCAGTGCAATAGCAAGCTCTGCTGCACGGGGAATATCAAGGCCGATGTCCATAAGTTCCTCAGCACGGCAGAATATCTCCTCAGGGCTGCCGTCCATGGCGACCTTGCCCTTGTGGAAAACCACGATACGCTCTGCAATCTTTGCCACATCGTCCATGCTGTGGCTGACGATGATAACGGTGGCGCCGGTTTTTTCCCGGTAGTCACAGATATTCTCCAGTATCTGCTGGCAGCCTCTGGGGTCAAGGCCTGCAGTAGGCTCATCCAGAATCAGCACCTGAGGGCGCATGGCGATAACACCGGCAATGGCGATACGGCGCTTCTGGCCGCCGGAAAGCTCCAGCGGGGAGTGTTCAAAAAGCTCCTCATCCACGCCAACGAAGGCCGCAGCCTCACGAACGCGCTGGTCAATCTCCTCCGCACTCAGCTTCATGTTGCTGGGGCCGAAGGCGATGTCCTTATAAACAGTCTCCTCAAAGAGCTGATACTCGGGGTACTGGAACACAAGTCCCACCTTCCACTTTACATCGCGGCGGGAGAACTTGTCCTTGTTTATATCCTCGCCCTGACAGTAGACAGCGCCGGAGCTGGGCTGCAGAAGGGCGTTGAGATGCTGTATGAAGGTGGACTTGCCGGAGCCGGTGTGGCCTATTACGGCCAGCAGCTGCCCCTGGGGAATATCTATATCAATGCCCTCAATGGCCACCTTTTCAAAAGGAGTGCCCATGCTGTAAATATGCGTGAGCTTCTCCGTTTTAATTACTGACATTTAACTATGCCTCGTTTCGTATTAATGCTTCAATGCTTCGGCGATAAGCTTTGCACAGGCCTCTGTGTCCAGTGCTTCGCCCTTGATGTCTGCGCCGGCCTGGCGCAGATCGTGAACAAGCCTTGTGGTCTCGGGCACGGAAAGTCCTTCCAGCTCCATAAGCTCCACATCGGCAAAAACTTCTGCAGGCTTGCCATCGGCAACCACCCGGCCGCCGGACATGACAATCAGCCTGTCGGCGCCCACACATTCATCCATGTGGTGGGTGATAAACACAACTGTCATACCCTTTTCGCGGCAGAGCCTTGTGACGGTTGCCACAACCTCACGCCGACCCTGGGGGTCCAGCATGGCGGTAGGCTCATCCAGCACGATCACACCGGGCTCCATGGCAATAACGCCGGCTATTGCAACTCGCTGCTTCTGACCGCCGGAGAGAAGGTGAGGTGCATGCATCTTCAGCTCATACATGCCTACCTGCTTGAGAGCTCCGTCCACGCGCCTGCGGATTTCAGAAGGCTCCACCCCCAGATTCTCCGGGGCAAAGGCCACGTCATCCTCAACCACGTTGGCAACGATCTGGTTATCAGGGTTCTGGAATACCATGCCCACATTGCGGCGTACCTGAATAAGCTGGTCCTCATCGGCAGTATCGATGCCGAAGACAGTCACCTTGCCCTCAGTGGGCACAAGGATTGCATTGAGATGCTTTGCAAGGGTAGATTTGCCGGAGCCGTTGTGACCCAGCACAGCCACAAAGCTGCCCTTTTCTATTTCAAGATCAATCCCGCAGAGGCTTTCTGCCTCATCGCCGGGATAGCAAAAATGCAGGTTTTCTATTTTGACAACAGCTTCCAAAATAAGGCTTCCTTTCGTTGCTGTTATTTTGCGCTCCAGCGGCAGCTTGCACCGCAGGGCAGCCACAGCCCATTATCGGTGACGGGCAGGCCCAGCTCCTGAGCGTCGGAGTGTCCGCCGAACTTCTTGGTGAAGATGCTCTCGGTAACATAGCTGAGCACGGAGGCAGAAAGGCCGGTGGTGTAGGAATTGATGAGCACGAAGAGAGGATCATCGCTCAGCACCCCTGCACACAGAGAGACGAAGGGCCAGAGATTCTGTTCCAGCTTCCAGACCTCGCCGCCGGGGCCTCTGCCATAGGAGGGAGGATCCATGATGATTGCATCGTACTTGCGGCCGCGGCGAATCTCGCGCTCCACAAACTTGGCGCAGTCGTCCACGATCCAGCGTATGGGCGCATCGCTTACGCCGGAGGCAGCGGCATTGTCCTTGCCCCAGGCAACCATACCCTTGGCAGCGTCCACATGGCATACGCTGGCGCCAGCCTTGGCGCAGGCTACGGTAGCAGCGCCGGTATAGCCGAAGAGATTGAGCACGCTGATGGGGCGGCCTGCCTTGCGGATCTTGTCCATGGCCCAGTCCCAGTTTGCGGCCTGCTCAGGGAAAAGGCCGGTGTGCTTGAAGTTCATGGGCTTTACGTTGAAGGTCAGCTCACCATAGTGAATCTTCCAGTTTTCAGGAAGATTACCCTTGTCCCAGCTGCCGCCGCCGGTTTCGCTGCGGCGATAACGGGCGTTGCGATCATTCCAGTGCATGTTGCGGCGGGGAGTGTCCCAGATGACCTGAGGGTCGGGACGGACAAGGTAATACTTGCCCCAGCGCTCCAGCTTCTCGCCCTTGGAACAGTCTATAACTTCAAAGTCCTGCCATTTATCTGCAATCCACATATATCGAATTCTCCATAAAATGTTATCATAGTTTCTTATTAATATAGTAAGACAGCATATTTTATCATTAATGCCCCCCAAGGTCAATAGTCCTGAGGCCAGCCTATATAGCCGCTTTTTAAGCTTTTTTGTTTTTTTGAAAAAAATGTGTTGACAAACTCCGATTCCTCTGTTATTATTCGTATGCTGTTTACAAAACATATGGCGGCATAGCTCAGCTGGCTAGAGCATTCGGTTCATACCCGGAGTGTCCCCGGTTCAAATCCAGGTGCCGCTACCAAACAAAGGCGCAGCGTACAATTTACACTG
>JAFQQV010000045.1 GCA_017410425.1 Oscillospiraceae bacterium | reverse complement strand
TGTCCATTCTTTTAATGTCCAGCAGGATACCTCCGGCAAGAGGCAGAGCACCGCCCTGGGATCCGGAGCCGCCGCCCCAGGTCTGAACGGGTATTTTATAATAGTTGGCAATTTTGAGGACCTTGGAGACCTCCTCGGCACTTCCGGGACGCACAACAAAATCAGGAAGTGCAGCTTCTCCGCCCTTATCGACCACCATTCTTGCTATCCAAAAATAGTCAGTGGCATATGCGAGCTTGTCGCCCTTAAGGATACTTACGTTTTCCTGACCAACGGCATCCTCAAGTTCAGACAGTATAAATTCTTTCATGAAACCACGAAATTCCATTGACAATCCTCCATAGTCATAAATACACAGGGTTTTTACTTATATCTAAATTTGCCGGAGCAAAAAAACTTGCAAGCGTAAAGAAATTAGCGTTTGCGATGTTGAGTTTTCTGTATTAATTTGGTAAAATTGTTTCAATGTTAAAGAAGGGGTATCAATTATGACCAATATTTCTGAAACATCAACCATGATAATCAAAATACAGGCACTGATAAAAAATATGAGCAAAGCTGAAAGTCTGGTTTGTGAGTATATAACAAAGCACCCGAAGGATGTAATACATATGTCCGTGTCAGGGCTTGCAAAGGCCTGTTCCGTAAGTGCTGCAACGGTAATCAGAGCCAGTCAGAAGCTGGGCTATGAGTCATACCAGGATCTTAAAATCGCGCTGGCGCAGGATGTTGTCACCCCTCTTGAAGCCATTAACGAAGCAATAACCCCAAAGGACAGTCAGGCAGAGATAATTGAAAAAGTTTTCCAGAGCAACATGAACGCTCTTCAGGCCACATACAACACACTGAATTCAGCAGACCTCACTCTTGCCAGCGAGAAGATACTCAAGGCCCGGCATATCGGCATCTGCGGTCTGGGCAACTCTCACACTATAGCCATGGACCTTCAGCATAAGCTGATGCGTCTGGGGCTCAATGCAACAAATTATCACGACAACCATATGCAGATAATCGGCGCCACCTATGCCAGCGACAAGGACGTGTTCTTCTGCATCAGCCACTCGGGCAGCTCAAAGGATATCGTGCATGCGGCGGAAATCGCCAAGAAGAGAGGCGCTTATGTCATTTCACTTTCCTCTGTGGGGAACTCACCGCTGACAAATATAGCGGACCTGTCCCTTTTCACAGCCTCCAACGAAACCCAGTATCGCACAATGGCTCTGTCCTCAAGAGTTGCACAGATGGCCATAGTTGACACCATATATACCTTTATCGCCTTGAAGAAGCCAAAGGCCGCAGAGGGCTTTTTCAAGATGGAGGCAAATCTCAGTTCTACAAAGTTCTGAAAATCAAAAATTGTCGGTTATTGAAAGACCAGGGAATATGTTTAAGTATTCCCTGGTTTTCCTTTCAGGACTTAGCGGGCGTTCTGGATGCACTCGAGAAGTGCAACAGCAGCTTCGCTGATGGACTCAGCCTCGGGGGCGTAGTAGTCAGCAAAGGTAGCAGCCAGCTCATCGCGGTAGTCGCACTCGGTGATGGTGACACCGTCAGCGATCAGCAGATCGTAGATGTCAGCCTCTTCAGCCAGCAGCATGGTGTTGTAGTCGTCCTGCTGGACTTCCCAAGCCTCAACGAACAGCTCCTGAACGAAGTCGGGGAGAGAGTCGAACCAGGTCTGGTTGACGGTCAGACCCTGGAATGCGTACATGTGGGCATCCTTCCAGACGTTGGGAGCAACTTCGCAGTAGCCGTTGGACTGGAGAGCCTGGATGGGCAGCTCGATGCCGTGGGCAACACCGGACTGGATGGCGGTGTAGGCCTCAGACATGGCCATGGGGGTGGAGGACATACCGATGGCATTGCACCAGGTGATGTAGTTCTGGGCCTCGGGGGTACGCATGATGATGCCGGCGCAGTCTTCAACGGAATTGATGGGGTTGACGGTTGCGCACTGACGGGCACCGTGCTGGACGTAACCGAGCATGTAGGTGTTGGTGGCCTCAGCAAGAGCGGTCTTCAGGATCTCGCCGCCTTCGCCGTACATAACGCGGCCTGCGTGCTCTGCATCATCCATGATGTAGGGGAAGTACAGAACGGAGAACTCGGGGCAGTAGGACTCGAACATGGAGATGTCGGTGACGGAGACGTTCAGAGCGCCGGTGTCAACCTGAGAGATGAGCTCCATGTAGCTGCCCAGCTGTGCGCCGGGGTAGTAGTCAAAGGTGATCTTGCCTTCGGACTTCTCAGTGATGTAAGCCATCCAGTTCTGGTCCATCTTCTCGATGGTCTGGGCAACGCCGTTTGCGGTAGCGAAGCTGACTACCATGGGCTTGAAATCGTCCCAGGGGCTATCTGCGTGGGCGACGGTTGCGCTGAACATGGCAAATACCATCATCAGTGCCAGAAGAGTTGCGAAAAACTTTTTCATTGGGGGCCTCCTTGTTTTTTTTATATTTCCGGCGGCATTGCTGCCGGGAATTTATGTTTTTATCAGCCGTAGATAAGGCTGGGCAGCCAGCAGGACAGCTGGGGAATGTAGATGCACAGGATAATGCCGATTATCATAGCTATACAGAAGGGCCAGCAGTAGCGGTAGACCTGAGCGATGGGGGTCTTTCTTACGCCGGCGGAAACGAAGAGCAGGTTGCCCACAGGGGGAGTGAGCTGGCTGGTGAGAAGGCTCAGCAGATAGATGATTGCAAACTGCTGATAGTTCAGACCC
>JAFQQV010000044.1 GCA_017410425.1 Oscillospiraceae bacterium | reverse complement strand
TACCACCACGCTGCCGCACAGCAGGCCGGTGTAGAGGGCCAGATTGCTGTTGTCAGCGGTCTTGGGGGAATCGCCTGCGTAGTATTCGTCCGCGGTAAAGACCCAGTCGATCTCGCCCAGGCGGTCGGCATACTCATTGCCCAGCTCAATGGGGACTTCCAGTGTTGCCACGATGTTGATCTCGCCGCGGCCGTGGAAGGTACCCAGCAGCTTTCTGGTAGCCAGGGTGCCGGGATCATTTGCCTGAGACTCAGCAAGAGGAGTACCGTTCTCTTTCATAACGGTAAGCTTCAGCTGGCTGAGAAAGTCCATCATGGACTCATAGTCCTCGTTGGCGCGCACTGCGTCCACATGGGGGCCGATTTCCGGCTCATGGGGCACTGCCTGCATGTAGATCTGCACGTAGCGGGACTTGTTGAACTCATTGCGCACGGTGATAATCTCCTGACGGGTATCGCCGGGCATGACATTCTTGAAGTTGTCGAACAGGTCCAGATCATCGCTGACGACAAACTCGCTGTCACCGGTGTAGGTTACGATGGAGTCTGCAGCGAAGGCGCTGAGCCCGAAGCCGCAGAACAGGGAGGCCATCACAAGCATGGTGACGCTGAATCTAAGAAACTTCTTCATAATTCTGCCTCCTTAATTATCTGCAGGCATAACGAAGCCTGCCATAGCGGGAAGGCTTGCCTCAAGGGCGGCCATATCGGGCATGGCCGCCATATCGAGTGCAGGCATTGTAAACTGGGAAACGTCCATGATACCGAAACCAAAGATAGTCACGGTTCTGGTTCCCTCGGTCAGGAGAGCTGCGGGGATAGTCAGGGTGCCGCTTGCTGCGTCATAGCCGGGTTCGCCGGGCTGTGCAGCTGCAACGGTGCTGACATTGTAAATTGCGCTGTCAATTGTAACGGTGATAGTCTCAGGCAGATTATAGCCTGCGGCTGCGCTGACAAGCAGCTTGTAGTCCTCAGCGGCCTTTGCGGCGTTGAGAGGCTGAGCGTTGATGTTGCTGAGGTTCAGCACGGTTTCGATGGTGGGGAGCTCAGCACTGTTGTCCTCAGGCTCTTCGGCCACGCCGTCCTTAAGCACTGCGGAGGCGGTGATCTCAACAGTCTTGGTCTCCTCGGTCAGAAGCTCAGCGGGAATGGTGAGGATGTTAGTTTCGGGGTCATAGCTGGGTGCGGGAGGCAGCTCTGTCTCGCCCTCGGCGAGACTGCGGTGCTCCAGACCGTCAGTGTAGACATCGTAGCTTACATCGTCGATCTTGACAACGATAACTTCGCACATGCTGCAGTTTTCTGCGGGCTCAAAGGCCAGCTCATAGCTGTCGCCTGCGGTGGGATACTGCTCATCCACGGGGTACCACTCGTTGAGGTTAGTCTCGTCAATGCCGTCCCAGATAAGTTCGATATCGCCCACTTCTGCATCACGCAGGGAGAGGGTAACGGCCTCACCGGCATTGCTGGGAGCGCTGTAGTAGGTAACGCTCTTACCAGAGTTGCTTGCGCTGAAGCTGGTAACATTCACCTTGGTTGTGGTATTGGTGCCGTCACTGCAGTTGGCCATATTCCATACCCAGTATGCGGTGTCGCCGGTTGCCTTAAATGTAAGGCTCCAGCTGTCAGTCATACCATCAACAGTCTTCTTCACCTGTGTGCCAGAAGCCCAGTCTCCGAGGCTGGACATTTTGTCACCGGTTTTTGTAGGCTTTGCATTCATGATACCACAGCCATATTCATAGGTCGGATTGGAGTTATTCTTAGTATCATGAATCAGAGGACCGCTGAACTGATGGTCAAAGGTAATGGTGTAGGTCATACCGGCGGACAGGCCAGTGATGGGATAATAAATGGTTTCGCATCCGCCATCGCCATCAAACTCAAATGTAGTGTTGTATGCTCCATTGGTTTGGCTAGCAACTTTTGCAACGGACGAGCCGCCTTTAACAATCTCTTTTGAGGCAAACTTTATTTCAGGAGCTACAGGCTTGAGGCTTATGTCATAGATGTTGTAGTCGTACTTTATACCATCTTCCATCAGACCGAAGTCCCAAGTCCAATACATGTCTGACTTAGTTGCATTAAAGGTAATTGTTCTGTTCTTCCAGGGACCGTTGAGCCAGCCGTCATTATTAGCCTTCTGGGAGCCGTCATTATTGCCGTCAGGCTCTATGCGGTTATTCCAGGTTGCAATAATATCCTGCTTTATAGGCTCCTGAATCAAGCCGCCTGTCTCGCTTACCTGGTCCAGAATGTATGATCCATATACTGCGTCTTTATATCCCTTATAATAGTCACCAAAAGATGCATTATTGGATGCAGTATAGGTCAGCGCATACTTCTGTCCGGGGACAAGATTATGCAGAGGAATGTTGAATTTCTCAAAAGAGCTGGAGCAAACAAATTCAAGATGAATTTCATCTGCAACACCGTCATTGTTGTCATCTGCGCTGCTGTGAACCACTAGATCCTTGATAACATCGTTCGCAGGTGAGGGGTCCCAGTGTGCCCAAAGCCTATGGTCTTCCTTGCGGTCAACTATGGTCTCGGGATAAATTCTTTCTCCTTCACCATCGTCAGGATCAGTATACCAGCCTTTGAAAAGATACTGATATTTAGTGTGGAGGAAAGGAGGCAGAACGCCATACTCTTCTCCATAAAGAACTTCCTTGGTGGGAGGAGTGCCCCAGCCAATGTTGTAGTCAAAGGTGACGGTATAGCTGTTGAGCAGCCAGACGGCGTAGAGGTCAAGGGTGCCAGACTCCAGCAGGTTAACGACCTGCTGTTTATCCAGATACACAACTCCACCTTCAGGCTCAGTTGCCCAACCGGCAAAATTGTAGTCGCCCTTTGTATTTGTGAAAGTGTTTGCACTAAGTATGGTCAGCTTATCCCATTCGATAACCTGATCTGCCATCTCGCCTTCGCCGCCATTGGCGTGATAGCGGAGGACATAAGTCTTAACACCCCACTGTGCATAGAGAGTGACAACTCCGTCCTGCTCAGCGGTGAGGTTCTTTACAGCCTCTCCATCGGAGTATGCTGTGCCCTTGCCGTCGGCCTGGGTGTTCCAGCCGGTGAAGGTGTAGCCGGTACGGCTGAAGCCATTGGCAGTCAGCTTCTGCTCCACGCCATAGGTGTGGGTGCTGGGCTCCATCGTGCCGGTGGGCTGGGTGACACTGGTGTCATCAGGGTTAACATTGTTGAGGTACTTGACGGTGTATGTATGGGGGGTCCACTGGGCATAGATGCTGTGGTCCTTGGCAGTGTTCACAATGGACTCTGCGTTTACGGGCTGAGTGCCATTCTCATCAAGGGCCCAGCCATTGAAGGTGTAGCCGTCGCGCTCCACTACAGGCAGCTCGCCATAAGGCATCTGATAGGTAACGGTCTTGCTTGCGGGATCGGCAATTACATCCTCAGCCTGGGTATCGAAGGTGACGGTGAAGTCCATGCGCTCCCAGATGGCGTAGAGGGTAACAGTAGCGCCGTCTACGCTTGCAAGGTTCACAACGCTTTCGCCATCGGTGTAAGTGGGCTCAGTTGCGTTTTTATCCTCGCTCCAGCCAAGGAACTTATAGCCGGTACGGCTGAAGCCGTTGGCAGTCAGATTGGCGGCAAGATCGTAGGTGTGAGTGCTTTCGGCAGTGCTGCCGGTGACAGCGCTGTCAATGCCGGGATTGGGCTCATATTTTACGGTGTACTGGTTTGCGGTCCAGCCGGCGTAGAGGGTGATTTCCACCTTGTTGGCATGCTCATTGCTGTCATGCTCATCGCCGTAGTTTACGGTGATGTCGCCCTTTTCGTCCACATGGGGATAGTCTTCGGCGCAGTTTGCGTCATAATGCCAGCCATTGAAAGTATAGCCGGTCAGCTCGGGGTCCTTATCGGGGTCAAAGACAACGGACAGATCGGTCTTCTCCTGTGCTGCAAGCTCACTGGGCATGGAGACATTACTGTCTTCATACTTTTCGTTTGCTTTGGCTGCATTGGGCTCAAGCTTAAGGGTGTACTTGATGTCGCCGGCCTTGAAAGTGTTTTCGACGGTGGAGGTATTTGCTTTCAGGTAGGCAAGGGTACCGCCCACTGCAATGCTGCAGATAAGGACGATCGCCAGAGCCAGAGTCAGCGCAGACTTAAGGCTTCTGCTGCTCTTTTTGCCGGCGCAGGTATGCCGACCGTTATACTTTGCATTATTGTTTTTCATCGGGGCACACCTCCTTACTTAATCTTGGGCCAGCTCTCGGGAGCGGCGTCTGTGGCGCTTGTGCCGTTGTTGGCGACCTGAGTAGCCTGCATGAGCACGTCAATGGTTATAGTAACATTCTGCCACTCGTTGCCCATACCCTCAGCCAGCTTGACGGCGGAGATAAGAGGCTCAGTGTAAGACTCCACACCGGGCATAAGAGGCTTTTCGTAGTAGTACCAGCCGTCCTTCTCAACCCAGTTCTCGCTCTCCATGACGAGGCTGACCAGAGTGGGATCCAGCTCGGCATCACTGCCCTCGGCAGGAGTGATGCTCATGTCCAGCTTCATGCGGACCCAGGCAGCGCCGGTACCCACATTTTTGGCCTTGACCACCTTGGCAATACTCATGCCGGGCATGGCGCCCTTGACATCCTCAAAGAGCTGGTCGCCCTCGCCAAACTCCACAAGGTCAACCTTGACATTGCCGGAGGTAATAACATTGTGGGTCTTTACATCATTGGTAAAGTAGGCCGCGGTGCCGGCTACGGTCAGGCACAGAACCAGAGCCGCAACAAGAAAAATTATCAGCTTCTTTTTCATCGTAGAGTTTCCTTTCCGATTAAGCTCCAAAAACCGCCGTTGGGCGGTGTAATTTCAGGGCATAGAAAGACATCCTCGACACGTTTTGAGGGTGCCTTTTTATGCCCTCTCCCCCGAGGGGGAGAGGATGGGGTATGTAGTTTGTGGGGTAATTACTTAACCCAGGGGTTGTTGGTTGCAGAAATTGCGCCGAATGCCTTGTCCAGAGCTTCCCAAGCATCTGCAAAGCCTTCAGTCTGGCAAGCCTGAGATGCAACAAGAATCTTCATGGTAACCATGCCATTTTCATCGGGCTTGATGTACTCGCTCAGATCTCTGCGTTCACCATTGACTACCTGGAAGTAACCATTCTCGTCGTAGTTAACGCGGTTGTCGAGATAGAAACCGACCATGGAGGGAGAAGTGGTTTCGTCCTTAGCAACTTCTGCATTGTAGGTTGCAACATAGAGGT
Organism: Oscillospiraceae bacterium; assembly: GCA_017410425.1. Classification (GTDB taxonomy): domain Bacteria; phylum Bacillota; class Clostridia; order Oscillospirales; family Oscillospiraceae; genus Limivicinus. The sequence goes on along the minus strand of JAFQQV010000044.1, from coordinate 44,210 downwards.
CATATGCAACGCCACCGATCATAACGTCCTGTGCATAGCACTTCTGAGAAGTAACTTCTGCATCATTGCTGCCGTTCCAGTCCCAACCAGTGCCATTGAAGTCGGAAGCATCCAGGTAATTCCAGTGCAGGGGGTTATTGCTAGCATTTGCAGTATCATCGTAGCCGTTAATGCTGGGGATAGCAATGATGGTACGGACGTAAGCTTCCTCAGTGCCGTCGTTGGTGACATTGACGATCTTATCAATGTAGTTGCCTTCCAGGCTGCGAATCTTAAAGGTGTAACCATCAACAGTAACGTCGCCCTTGGTCAGCTTCTCATGAATAGCGGGGTAGACAACCTGATTCTGCTCGAAGGTGTCACCATCACGGTTCTTTTCATTCTGGACGATGGAAACATTGCCAAAGGTAAAGGTGTTAGTAGCATCATCAGTGTCAGTGAAGTAAGCCATGGTGCCGCCGATGACAGCAACAGTGAGCATGAGCACTACGAGTGCAAGTGCTACAATTCTCTTCTTCATAGTAGAGTTTTCCTTTCAAAAAATTTCTTCTTTTCTTTTTTATATGTAGCGGCTACGCCGTTCATATACGTTCAAATGCGGGGGTTAAATCAGGGGGTGGTGGGAGGAGCAGAGGGGCCAAGGTCAGCACCGTAGGTGTTTGCCCAGGCTTCAGCAGCGCTGCTGCCGTTGCCGGTGGCCTGAACCATGTAAGCGGTGAAGCTGAGTGCGCCGGGATTGCCAATGGACACATAATTGCCGTCAACAACAATCTGCTTGTCTTTCAGGATGTTTGCGGTAAAGCTCTTGCCTTCGGAGCTTGCATTGATGATTTCGGAGCCATTGTCCAGATAGACATAGACGCCGTTGTCTGCATCAATTGCTTTCCAGCAGGAATCAACCTCATAGTTAAGACCGAATTCAAGAGTGTCATCCACCTTGATAAAGAGGTATGCATTGGCCTTGAGATTTTTGACATCAACGGTGGGATCCTTGGGGATGTTCACGCCGGGAAGGATGTTGTATTCAACGCCCTCAGTTGTGGTTGCCTCTGCAAATTCATACTTGCCGTCCTTGTCAGCATCCACGACCTCATGCTCCCAAAGGCCGAAATCAGCATCAGGATTTTCAAACAGCTCTGCTGCGGTGAAGGTGTTGGTGACGGTGTTGGTCTTATCCTGCAGCCATGCCAGGGTGCCGCCCACTGCCATGCAGCAGACAAGAACCAGAGCAAGAGCGGTGACCAGCATCTTGGTGTAGCTGCGCTTTGCGACATGCTTGCCGTTTCTCATTTCGTGTTCCTCCTTTCTTCAAAATTTCGCGGGGTATATTTCATCAAACGGAGGAACACGGGTTCTCGTTTGTTGAAAGCTTTGGGCTGGGATTATGCGCCGTACTGTTCTGCGTTCTGGGCGATGGTCCATGCATCGGCAGCGGTGTCAATACCGGCAGCCTGAACAGCGTAAGCGGTGATCTCGATGGTCTTGTTGTCAACAGCCTGCATGTCAGCGTTCTTTGCATCTTCACGGACGGTGAAGCTTTCGAACACGGCGAAAGGCTGATCTACGGCGGACTTTTCAACGACTTTGTAATAGACGCCGGGCTGCTTGTCAGCATCAAGTACAATCCAGTTCTTTGCCTTAAGCTGGCCATCAATGGTGTCGGCAGCGGTCTTGGTCTCAATGTCTTTAAGGCCGTTCTCGACCTTGACGAAGACATAGCACTTCTCGCTGTCCTTCAAGACAGTGACTACAGGATGCTTGTCATAAGTCTGACCGGGGAGAATGTTTTCAAATGTTACTTTGCCGTCTCCATCTTCATCCTCTTTTTCATCAAGAGTGATGTCTATGTTGCCGACGGTGAAGGTGTTGACCACAGCTTCGGTATCGGTGAAATATGCCATGGTTCCGCTGACAGAAATGACAACGACAAGAATGACGGCGAGGGCCATCATAAGCATCTTTTTCATTGTTCTTCCTCCTATAAATTATCTTTAACGAAAGCCGGGGCTTTCGATTAAATACAATGGTATTGCGCGGGGGGGTCGGAATGCATGAATGCATTCCCTACAATGTAGGGAACAGATTTATCCGTTCCGGGAATTGTTGGGAGGTAAATACATGGGATAACGAGGGACTACCCCTCAGTCTCGCTTCGCTCGACAGCTCCCCTGACAAGGGGAGCCTTTGATAGGCGCGCCCCTGACAAGGGGAGGCTTAAATTGGCTCAGCCCTTGGGACTTCAGGCTTGGCGCAGCATGATGTCCAGCAACTCGATAAGCTCAAGGACGCTGCGGAAAGGCTGTTCAAGCTTCTTTCCGGGCCAATTCAATATCCCCTGCCAGCTGTTATGCTGGTGGTAGAATATCTGCAGCTCAAAGGTGGCAAGTCTGCCTCTGTGGCACAGGCCGGCGGCTGCATACTCATCGCCCTGATGCAGAAGCTCGGACACTGTTGTGCCTGCCGCCTCATGGGCGCGGCCCACAAGGGCCTCTATATGCAGGATAAACTCCGACAGGCTGTCAAAGCTTGTTATGCCATAACCGGGAACATAGACACGACCGGTCAGTACTCCCTTGTCATACGAATCTGCACAGACGACTGTTTTTACGGCTTCGTTCGTCCAGCGCTGGGCCAGCATGGGCATTCCTCCTAAGGGATGTCTTGAACAAGGGATTTTTACTTTTTTATATGGGGGCGCGGAATGCATGAATGCATTCCCTACAGGATTTGCCGCTGTAGGGAACGGATTTATCCGTTCCGGAGCTTGTGTGGGGCTTGCCCCTGCCGCTTTGTGTGTAGGGGCTAACTGTGTTCGCCTGCGGACCGTCCGGGAGGCCGGTCCCTACGAAGGGCTTCAGGGCAGGTTTGCGGGGGAAAGGCTTCCCCTTGAGGGGAAGCTGGCAGCCGTCAGGCTGACTGATGAGGTGTTTTAGCTTTACGTCCCCTCATCCACCGCAAGCGGTCCCCCTTCCCCCCAAGGGGAAGGCTTTAAAGGGCTTGGCGCAATTACTTTTTGATTACGTGGGCGCCGCCCTTTTTCTTCTGGCTTTTGGGGGCGAGCACGGGGCGTCTGGTCTTTTCGCTTTTCAGCTCATGGCGACCGCGGGGAGCGCGGGGCTCCTCAACTTCGGCGGGAGCTTCAACAAGGACAGGCTCGGGCTCTGCTACGGGAATGACTTCCTCAACAGTTTCGGGCTCTGCTACGGGAGCGGCCTTCTCAAGGATGGGCTGGGCTTCCTCCACAGCGGGAGCGGCCTTCTCCGGCTTCTTTTCCTTCCTGGGCTTGGGCTCTTTTACGGGCTTTTCCTTTTTGACTCTAGGGGCCTTTTCCTTCCTGGGCTTGGGTTCCTTTGCAGGCTTTTCCTTCTTGGGAGCAGGCTCTGCAGCTTCTTCCTTGGGGAAGATGGTGGCCCAAAGCTCCGGCAGGAATAGCAACAGCACGAAGATCGCGCCGAGGGAAATTGTTATGTAGGTGCCGGGGGGATTCTGGATGAAGTTTGCCACATAGCCAAGCTTGGGAATGCTGAAAATGGGGGTGCCGATGATGTTTTTATAATGAACCATGGTGCCGTCTTCGATGTCGTTGGCGTCACCCTTGGTGCGGTAGCGCACAACGGAGGGGTCCTCTTCATCGGGTACGGCGGTGACAACACGGTGGGTAACAATGGTGTCGTCACTGACCATGTAGGTGATAACGGTGCCATCGGGGATATTGCGGGTGTCCTCAATATCCTTGACGTAGATCAGAGAACCTGTGTGATACACCGGTTCCATACTACCGGAAAGAACAGTAAATACTTGAAGGCCAAGAATTCTTACACCGCCCATCAGTATGGCAAGTGTAACAACGAGAACCACCACAAGAGTGGTAAATATGTTCCAAACAGTCTTTATTGTTTTGCTCAAATCAATTACCTCGTTACGCGTGCGCGGATTATTTTCATAAGCGCGAACAGCGCGCCCAGAGCTCCCTCCATGCACGCGTAATCTTTAGTATCCGTGGTATACCACGATTTTCCATTAATTTACTATAGCACTCATACAGGGTAAATGCAATGCCTATTTTCTTGATAACTTCAATATTTTTTAAATCCTTAAATTTTTATTTAAAAACACTGCTGAAAAGAGAGAAGAGACGTTTGAAAAGGCCCTTCTTTTCAGGTTCAGGCTTGGGGGTGACAGGCGCAGACTGCATTTCTTCCTTCTTCTCTTCTGCGGCCTTTTCCTCCGCTTCGGCCTTAGCTTCGGCCTCTTCCTCAGCGCGCATCTGCTCAGCCACAACGGGGTCAAGCTCGGTGGCGAGGCTGTAGGTATAGCCGCAGGTGCGGCACTCACCCTGGACGGAGCCGGGTTCATCCGCGGTTGCGTTGGCCTTCTGGGTCCAGACGAAGTCATGCTCAGTCTTGTTCTGGGTCTCGCCGCATTCACAGGCGTACCAGTGATAGCCGGCGTCATGGCTCAGCTCGGTGCTGAAAACATGCTCATGCACGGGGGTGGGCGCAGGGGTAAGGGCGGCGTTGGGATCAAAGGTCTGGCGGGGCTCAACGGTGATAGTGGCATAGCTGGAGGTAATGGTGCCGCCGGGGCCGGTAAACTTGCAGCAAACCTTGTAGCCGTCCAGCTCCATGGGGATGGGGCCGATATTCAGCTTGTCAAAGCTGGACTCAATAGCGATGCCGGGGAAGGCGTCCGCAAAAGCGTCCACAGAATAGAAGCTGCCATCGGGGGCCATGACGTACCACTCACTCTTATTGACGCAGGAGGCGTAGGCCACGAAGGAGACCATGCCGCCCTCGGTAATCGTCTCAGGGCCGGGGTGCTTGACCATAGTGGGGGCCCAGACCATGGGCATAAAGCTCTTGGAAATATAAAGCTGGGTGCCGTAGTTATCGTAGCTTGCAGGCTGGCCACCAACGGTTACGGCGACATCACCGGAAAAGCGGTTGCCGGAGGAGGCGGTGACAATAACCTCAAGGGTGACACTGTTGCCGTCAAAGCGGTCAGTAATGGCCTGACCATAGATATCATACCAAACCACACTGCTGATATAGCAGCCGCCGGAGCTCATGGTGACATTGATGCCGGAAACGTCCGCGGCGTTAACAGGCGGCATGGAGAGGTTTATAGCAACAGAACTGACACTCCCCCTGCTGCTGGCAGAGGCTTCCAGCGGGAGGAAGCAGCATGCCGAGCTCAGCAAAAGGAATGTGCAGACCAAAACAGTTGCAATTCTCTTAATCTTTTTCATCTTACTTACTCTTTATCCATATTGGTGCGGGCACAGGGCACGCCCAAAATTGTGTCAAAAACAACAAAAAACGGTTGCATTTCAGCGGGCCTCGCGCAGAAAAAGCGCATACTCCCCCTATATTGGAGCTATTATAATACTTTGTAACTCCCATGTCAACACTTAAGCATTTTGTAATAAAGCCGCAATTATTTTGATAAAGCTGCATATAAAAAACGCTCAGCCATTGACTGAGCGTTTTGTTATTCAGCTGTTCTTTTTCTTCTTACGCAGGTAGAAGAACACGAAGCCTATGGCCAGCATGCTGAGCAGCAGCAGGCCGCAATAGAGGCCGATGTTGCTGTAGTCGCCGGTTTTGGGATTCTCGCCGGGGTCGATTTCCTCGGCGGTGAAGACCCAGTCAACCTCGCCCACGCGGTTGGCATATTCATTGCCAAGCTCGATGGGGACATAGAGGGTAACGGTGAGGGTTCTGCTCTCGCCGCGGGAGAAGGTGCCGAGAAGGACATTGTTTCTCAGGCCGTCCAGCTCATCGGGAGAAGCAGAGTAAATGAGCTTGCTGCCGTTGTGGACGGTCATGCCGAGCTGGCTGAGGAAGTCTTCCATGGAGGCGACAGACTCACTTGCAGCCACGGCGGGGCTGAGGGGATTATCCACCTCGTCATGGGTGATGGCGCGCAGATAGATCCTGACGGGGCGATAGGCAAAGATGCTCTGTCTGACCTGGATCTTCTGTTCGATCTCATCGCCGGGCATGACGTTCTTGAAGCCTTCAAAAAGGTCGGTGTCGGTGTAGCCGCTGCCGGGGAGGAAGACGATGTCCTGTGCGCCGCCCTCATAGGTGACGGAGCTGTCGGCGAAGGCGGTGCAGCCCATGCCGAGAACCAGGCTCAGCACGAGAACCAGAGAAGCGATGAACTTAAAAGTCTTTTTCATGTCTGCCCCTCCTTATGCCCAATTTTTACCGTTGACGGTGTAGTCACCGTTGTTGTAGAGACGGCCCCAGAGCTCCTGACTTGCGGTTTTGCCGTCAAACTTACCGAGAACCTGAACGGTCTGTGCCATGACAACAACTTCGGCATTCTCGTAGGTGATGGGTGTTTGCAGAAGTTTAACACCATCTTCAGGCTCAACAACACCCTTGTAGTAGTAGAAGCCATCGCTCATAAGCTGCCACTTAGTAGTATCGATGCTGGCGTGGGTAGTGCTACTGTTGCCGAGCAGAACATTGGTGCCGTCAAAATTGTTGCAGACGATTGCTACGCGCATGTAAGCCTGAACATTACCACGGTTGTAAACAGTGATTTGGCTCTTGACCGAGCCGTTATCCTGTTCAACAATTTGCACGGGGACATTACCGGGCACCATGGTGTTTTTGATTGCAACGTTGCTGGTGAGCCATGCGACAGTACCGCCGACGGCGATGCTGAGAATGAGCGCCAGAGCGACGATCAGGCCCATGTTCTTACGGGCGGAGCCGACTCTGCGGCGGGGGGCCGCAGAACGGACGGGACGGTTTTCGGGCTTTACAGAAGCCTGAGCCGAATGTTTACCTTTATACATTTTGCGTTCCCCCTTCCTTAATTATTAACAACAGGATTGCGGTTTGTTACGCTGTGACCGCCATGGAGAATGTTCTCATAGCTGTAAGTGTTGCTTACATTAACCTCATTGCCACTGGCTGCCAGAGTAATGGGGTTGTTATCTCCATAGGAAGCGTCGTACCAGCAGGACCAGGCCCTGTTTTCTACAACCTTATAGGTCTTGCCAACGGTAAGGCCATGGATTGTAGTGCTGCCTGAGCCGCTGATTGCTACGGTAGCAACCTTGGTGAGGCTTTCGTCGCTGTTTACTTCATAGACATCGAAGATAAAGCCATCGGGACCCTTTCCGGGACCAGCACCAACAACAGTCTTGGTGATAGTCAGAGTAGTCAGATTGTACTCAAACTTTGCGTAGTAGGTAGCGGTTTCGTACAGCTCGGTACTGCTATCCTTGCCGGGAACAAAGGTATTGCCATCCTCGCTCAAGGAGCCATTGGCTTCGGAAACTTCAGTTTCGCATTCAGGATCAATGTACCAGCCGTCAAATCTGTATGCATTGGAGCTGGGTGTAGCAGTGGAGCCTTCAGCGGTTCCGCTGAGGACCTTGATGGTCTCAGCTTCGGGGCTAACATTGCCTATGTTATTGTTTGCTCCAAGAACGCTGCCATCGGGACCGACTGCAACGTAGTTGATGGTAACTTCATTTTCCTTATAATAGAAGTTAATGACGTTGATGGTGGGTTCTTCGTTCTCTTCCAGCTCCTCAATCTTTATGGTGAGGTGCTGCTCTTTATTGCTGACGAGAGTGTAGCCATCAATTTCTATTGCATTTTCGGTAATGATCTGACCATAACGACCTTCAACAGGCTTGCCTTCTTCGCTCTTCTTGGGGGGAGCCAGTTCCTTACCACTACCCTGCTCAAGGTATCTTACCTGATAGGGATATACATTTCTGTTGTAGTAAATCTTCAGCTCCAGACCTGCCTTATCAACCGTGCCGGAAACCTTGCCATCTGCCACAGTTGCGGGTACTTCACCATTTTCATTGCCAGTATTGTTCATTGTGGCTCTATCGTACTCAAAGCCGGGGATAGTGAGAATGTCGGTGGTATAGGTTTGGCCTATCTTGGTTTCGAGGTCGGTAATTTCCTCATACACGCTGTACTCGTCATTTTCTGCATTCTGGATGTAGTGAACAACATGTACAGGTGCGTGTTCTGCGTCAGCGTGGTAGTAGAAGATAATCTCGTTTACTGCACCCTCAGCACCGGAAACAACCAGGCGCTTCTGATATGCATCAGGCATATATCCGGTAATGGGAACGAAGTTCTCAGTTACAACGGCCTTGAGATTGTCTGTAACGACCTTATCCTCTATTAAAGCTGCGCCGGTCTCTTCGTTGATATACTTTACAGTATAGGGAACTGCTTCCTTCTTGGTGTACCAGAAGGTAAAGCTGTTTTCAGCGCCCTTGGTAAGGGTCATGGAGTGGGACTTTACATCAGGGAAATAGGTTTCCTGATAATCGGGATAGAGTTCCTCGGCGCCCTTGGCATCGAAGGTCTTGGTTATACCTTCCTGTGCAGAGCTCTCTATGGCCTTGGCGATCTCGACTTCTTCACCATCGATAATGGTTTTGAAGTATACGCTGTATTCCACTATATTGCTGGAAAGCCATTTGCCGTAAACAGTCAGGTCCTTGCGTACAGGCATATTTTCAAAGGAATATGCCTTTTCCTTGCCGTCTTCCATATAGAACCATCCGACGAAGTCATAACCTTCTCTGACAGGAGTATCAGGTGTCTCAGCCTTTTCGCCATGGTCTACTTCTACGGTAGCATCAGGAGTTTCGGGGTTTTGCTCCATACCAGACTTGTCAAAATAGAACTTAACTGTGTGCTGCACGGGGACCCAGTGGGCGTAGAGTGTTACGTCGGAAGCAGGCATTGTCATCTTGGTAAAGTCGACCTTAGTGCCTTCTACACAATTTTCGGTTGTATACCAACCTTCAAACTCGTATGCATTAGGCTCCAGACCAGAGGGATAGCTGGGATTTGCCACATTGTAGTTTGTCAGAGGAGCCTGATACTGCAATGTTGCTTCATTAGCAGTCAAATATCCATTATAGTTATAATATTTGAGCTTATAACTATTGCGGGTATAGTACAGGAAATTCTCCGCCTTTACTTTTGCTCTGCCCTCGCTATTAAATACAGGGTCTGATTCCCACTGAGTAAAACCTGTTATATCATGAAACTCTTCCAGGTAAGTAAGGTTACCGGAGTTTACTGTAATAACAGTTTTATACAAGTCAAAATTTTTATTGTTGTAAGTGGTAGCGCCATTCTGACCGTTTAGAGTTTCTATATAGTAATAGATTTTCGCATCCTTACCCTTGTAGCTTCCAGTAAAAGTAATGTTCTTGCCTGGCATAGTGTCAATACTGACCACATAGGTATCCGGTTCAAAGAAGGGCTCACCTTCATCCGGCACCAACCACCAGTAACCCTCATAGTTATTTCCATCAGTACCAATTATAGGGAAGTTACTACGGATATCCTGCTGATATTTTGCGCTTATAGTTTTTACTGCTACATTTCCGTAGCATCCAGGATAGTCATGCCAGTGCTCTGTTTTACCACAGGAAAAGCAATCTGCGCTGTGAGTATGTTCTTCTCTATTACAATCATTACCGTAATCGCAGCGCCAATTATGAGTATGTTCTTCCTTTCCACAAACAATTTCGCATGAACGATCGTGATAATGCTCTTCCTGACCACAAGTTAAGCCCGTTATGGCAAATGTCAGAGTATACACATTTCTTTTGTAATATACATTGACTATGGAACTTCCGTCGCCCTTTATTTCAACATCCTTCTGGGTCTTTTCAGCATTGTAGGTGAAATACTCGTCTTCGCCGTTATGGATGCTTTCAGGGATGCTGTCGCTTCCGCTTACTTTTCTACCGGTGGTTTCGCTCTTTGTTTCACTTCCCCAGTAACTGTAGTCGCTGTCATTGGGATTTTCCTTCCAGTAAACAACTGTGTAATTTACTGCATTGGGTTCACCCCACATGGCGTAGTAAGTGATGTTCTTGGCAGGCATGGTTGTGTAAACCTCAACCTTGCTCTGGTTTTCCTTGGTCAGGCTCCAGCCTTCAAAGCTGTAACCGGCCTTGGTGGGAGTTGCAACATTATCGATGGGTGCGCCGTAGCGTGCATAGATAGGCTCGGTACCGTAGCCGCCGTCAAGATCAAAGTTCATCAGGACGTAGATACGGTCATAGTAAATCTCAACAACAGTGGAGCCATCAGCTGCAATGTTGGGCCGCTCATATTTCAGAGGGGTAAAACCCTCATAGCCCTTTGCAACCTCAGGAACCTCGCTGTTGGTTTCGCCGCTGCGGGTTTCGGTTTCAAAAAGGCGGTAGTTATCGTTGTCCACATTCTGCTGATAATGGATAACGGTATAGTTAACGATAGCGGGTCTGTAGTAGAACTTGATTACAGTCTCTTCTGCGGTGACATTGGAGACATTGATATCGTAGGTATCTTTCTCATAGGGAGTATCAAGATCGGTGGAAAGATAGGGAACGTAACCCTGCTTTACAGGAATGGTTACAGTATCGCTGAAGTTAGAACCCTTTGCCAGCTCAGCCACATAGTCGTCAGCAACTTTTTCGCCTTCTTCACCGTTTTCGTAGTAGTAATACTTGATGTAATAATAAACCTTATCGCCTTCGGTGCTGGTTTCGTAAGTGCTGCTGTCGGTATTGCCGGTGCTGCTGCCGTCGAGAGCAGCGTTCAGAGCGGCGTCAGCCTTGGCATAGGCGGCCTCGGCAGCTTCCAGCTCGGCATTGGCGGCCTCGGCCTTGGACTTGGCCTCGTCGAGGGCGGCGGTGGCGGCGTCCAGCTCGGCCTGGGCGGTGGAGCTGTCGCCGGCGGCATTGGCGGCGGACTGGGCAGAGCTCAGAGCGGCAGATGCCACGTTATAGCTGCTGTTGGCAGAGGTCAGCTTGGTGGTGGCGGCCTGAACATTGGCAACAGCTGCGGTGGCAGCTTCCACGTCGTTTTCAGCCTGGGCAGCGTTCAGAGCATCGTTGGCTGCGTCATACTCGGCCTGGGCAGAGCTCAGAGCGGCGGCGGCTACGTCAAAATCAGCCTGGGCCTTCTCCAGATCAGCGGCAGGATTTGCGTTCACGGCGGCGAGAGCGGCGTTATATCTGGCCTGGGCCTGCTGCAGCTCGGCATTGGCGGCGCCGGCCTTGGCGGAAGCCTGATCTCTGGCAGCCTCGGCGCGCTCAGCCTCGGCATAGAGGGGCTCCAGCTCCTCATCGCTGACGCTGGGAGTGGTATTGGCAGTGCTGTTCTGGCTTGCGGAGGGACGAACAGCCTTCAGCATCACGGGGGCATCCTTGCTCTGGCCGGCTTCCTCAGGGGTGATAACAGCCTCGTTGGAGTAGACAAGGCCGCTGCCGGTGTCAACGGATGCGCGGATCTTGGCCTGACCGTTGCCATCAAGGGCGTTGCTGAGCATTGCATAGGAGACATTGCAAGTCACGCCGGTCTGGCCCTGGATATTGACCCATGCGTCAATAGCAGGGATATAAAGCTGCCACTGGCAGGCACCGTCAGTGCCGGAGCCAACAGCAAGGGTGAGCTTTTCGTTCACGGGGAAGGAAGCTTCGCTGACTGCAGCGCCGTCAAGGAACAGCTGTGCGCCCACAGTCTCACCGAAAGCGAGGGTGCCGGGTACGGCGAAGGATACTACTGTTGCAAGGCAAAGTAATATCGCGATCAGTCTTTTCTTCATACTTCAGCTCCTCCTTTCTCAGGCTTCGAGTTTCTTGGGCCAGCCATTTGCATCCAGTGCGCTGGTCCCGTTATTGGCTACCTGTACGGCCTCGGCTACCACATCAATGTGGGCCTCGCTGTTCTGGTAGAGGTTGCCCATGCCCACGTCAAAGCTGACAGTGGTGAACAGGGGCTCGGTTGCGGTGTAGGGCAGCACGGGGTCATTGTAGTAATAATAGCCGTCCTGCTCGGTCCAGTCCTCGGTGTTGATATCCAGAGTTATAAGGCTCAGGTCTATCTCACCCTCCTTGCCCTCGGCAAGGACAACGGACTTTGCCACCTTCACGCGGATCCATGCGGCGGCAGCGCCGTCATTTTCCACGGTGACGATCTTGCTGACTTCCGCGCCGGGCATGATGCCGGTGGGATTGGTGAAGTCATCCAGACCGTTCTCGGTCCTGGCCTGCTCCTTGAGCACAATGCTCACATTGCCGGTGGTGATGACATTGTGGGCAGTCTCTGAGCCGCTGAAGTAGGCAAGGGTGCCGCCTACAGCAAAGCAGAGGCAAATGATGATTGCGATCAGTAACAGTGTCTTTTTCTTGCTCATTGTAGCTCCTTCCTATGCAGCGCAGTCTCCTTCTGCGGTGCACGAAACGCTTATTGGATGGACGGATTACGATTATCCGCCACTTATTTATGTAAACTTTTATAATGGCGCAAGCCATATGAGAATATCCGGGCATAGTGGTCCGGCTACTCTCATATGGCCCATCCCCCGTAGGGGATGGAACCATAGGGTTTTTGCAATTAGGCAGCCTTTTCCCAAGGAGACTCGTAGTCTTCGCTCATGGGATCGCCAAACTGAGTGTTCAGAGCCTCGTATGCCTTGCCCTCAAAGCCGGCTTCCTGTGCGCCTTCTGCGGCAACAAGAATCTTGATTTCGCCAAGCTCTGCAACGATATCTTCCAGCAGCTCATCAGTGACATTTACATCGAGGTATACTTTGTGGATTGCTTCCTCAGCGGTAACACCAGTCTCGCCTTCAAGAGCAGTCTCATAGGTTGCAACGTAGACAGTGTAATCTACGCCACCGATATTACGCTCATAGAAGTTCCAGGTGCCGCCATTGCCGGGGTAGTTGGGGCCGTCAGCGCTCTGGTTCCAGTTCCACAGGCCATCTACCAGAGAAGCCTTGCTCATGTTCCAGTGCAGCAGGTTGTCATATGCTGCGAATCTGGGGTCATCATCGTCACCACTGTCAAGAATAGTGGGGATAGCAATGTGAACACGGACAAATGCTCTTTCAGAACCAGTGTTTGCAACATTAACCTTTTTCTCGACGTCAATGCCGGGGATCAGCTTGGAGCCTTCTTCGAAAACTTCCTGGATTTCGATTTCAACGTCGCCGGTGGTAAAGACGTTTTCAACGTCCTTAGTGTCGGTGAAGTATGCCAGAGAGCCGCCGATAACAGCAACAGCCATGAGGCAGATCACCAGTGCGATTGCGGTGAGTTTTTTCTTCATTTTCTTTTCTCCTTACAATTTGTTCGGATAAGTAATTATTTTAAATAGAGGCAGTGCCTTATTTAACGGAGTTAATTATGCTTCAGCAGGCTTGAGGTCCTTTACTGCGTCCCAAGCGCCAGCTCTATTGTTTTCAAAGCCATCGAACTGGACTGCATAAGCAGTAACATTGACCTGTGCACCGTCGTAAGATGCAACAGCCGCGTTGCCGTCGATGGTAAAGCTCTCAAAGACTTTGTAGTCAACAACTTCTTTATCACTGGCATCAGCTACCTGGTAGTAAACCACGGCAGTAACATTACCGTCGGCATCCAGTATTTCAGTATGCTTTTCCCAATTGTTGTTAGCAATCTGGGTCTCAATGGGCACACCGCTTACGATGTCCTTAATGCCATTCTCAACCTTGATAAAGAGGTAGCTCTTTTCGCTATTGGGCTGGAAGTGAACAACAGGATCCTTAACATACTCGCGGCCAGGGATGAGCTTGTACTCATTTTTCTTTACGCGAGTATTACCATCTTTTACGCCATAGACATCAACATCAGTTTCGTCGAGGGTGATGTTGACCTTACCAACGGTAAAGGTGTTAGTGACGGCGTCAAAGCCGGTCAGGTATGCCAGGGTGCCGGTGACGGACATTGCGATCACGAGGACGAGAGCCAGCATGATCATAAGGGTTTTCTTCATTTTGGAATCCTCCTGAAAAAATTATTCTTTATATAGAAAGGGCTTTCGTCCTTTTTATACCTCAGTGTTTGCGGGGCTTTTCTATTACGTGGGCGCCGCCTTTTTTCTTCTGGGGCCGGGCAGGCTTGCCAAGGAGGCTTCTGCCGGCAGACTCGGCATGCTGATGGGCGCCGCGGCGGCGGGGCTTCTCATCTGGCAGCTCAAGGCGCACAGTCTCTTCAACAACGATAGTCTCAAGCGGGGCGGGAGCTGCAGCAATAACAGGCTCCGGCTCCACAGGCGCTTCCACCTGAACGGCAAAATACTCAGGCTCTGCCTCGGTGGCTTCGGGCTCGGGCTGTACATACTCAGGCTCGGGGCGCTTTGCCGGGCGGGCGGGCCGCGGCTTCTTTACGCGGGGGGCTTTCTCCGCCTTGGGGGCTTTGGGCGCTTTCACGCGCCTGGGCTTGGGCTCCTTGGCGGGCCTGGGCTCTTTGACCTTGCCATCGTCCTCATTGAGAACGCCGATAAGCTCCGGCAGGAACATCATCAGCACCAGCATGGCGCCGAAGGAAATGGTCATATACAGGCCGGGCGGCTGCTGGATATAATTGGCAACGTAGCCAAGCTTGGGAATGGTAAAGACCGGGGTGCCGATTATATTCTTATAATGTACGAGAGTGCCGTCTTCGCTGTCATTGGCGTCGCCCTTGGTGCGGTAGCGCACAACGGAGGGGTCGTCCTCATCGGGAACTGCGCCCACAACGCGGTGGGTGGCAACAGTGTCCTCGTCCATCATGAAGGTGATTACAGTGCCGTCAGGGATTTTAGTGGTGTCTGCGATCTTCTTGACGTAGATGATTGAACCGGTGTGATATGTAGGCTCCATGCTGCCGGAGAGGACAGCGTAGCTGCGCATTCCGAAAAGCCGGCCGCCAACCAGAAGCAGCGCAAAAACCAAAACCACAACAACTATCGTCCAGGTGACCGCGTTCCATATTAATTTTGCAGTTTTCTGCATGGGGTGCTGCTCCTTTATTTGTTGCTGTATACGGCAAAGCTTTTTGCGGTTTCTTCAAGAAAGCGCTGTGGCTCCTCTTGCAGCATACGCTCTGCCCGCTTGCGGGCGGACACGGCGTCCTCCAATTTGTCAAAGCTACCCAGCAGATAGGTCTTCTTCTGATAGGTAATCTTGGCGAGCCATTTGTCACGGCGTTTGTACACGCCGGTGCAGCCGCTCTTGTTGTCGTTGCGGCGGGCTTTACTCTCAGCTTTTTTCCCGTTGGGGGAAGAGTAAACTATCTGGGTTTTTACGCGGTCAGGCTTTTCTTCGTCCTTGTGGAGTTCTTCGTAAATCTCAAGGAGCTTTGCGGCATCCTCCTGGACAAGCTGCTTTGCCACAGACCGGGCGCGGACAGCCTTTTCCAGCTCGGCATATGTGCCCAGATAATAGTTTTTTCCTTTATACATTATCTGCGCCGCCCACTGGCCACGCTTCGGGACAACCCCGGTATAGCCGCTTAGCGAGCGCTCACTCTTCACCTTGTCCTCCAGCGACATGCGAAGGCTGGTGTGATCAATGTATTTGTTGACAGCTTTTATATGCTCCGTCTTCAAGCAGCCGCAGCTAAGTGTATTGCCGGCGAGAAGACTTGTAGCCGGAACCTTGCACTCATTGCCGCATTTGCAGCGGCAGAGCCAGAGCACATCCTTGCGGTGGCGCTCATCCGTGGGCTCCAGTGCGATAAGATAACCAAAGCGCATATTCCGCAGATCGTGGCTTCGGCCACGGGTAAAACGCATATAAGAGCATCCAAAATAGTCCAGATAACGGTTTACGCTTTTTATATAGGAAGAAATGGTGTCCTTGCTGAGGCAGCGCGCTTCCAGATCCTGCCGCCAGAGGCGAAGCTGTTCTCTGTCCAGACGCTTGTCCTCCGGGAGCCAGCGGTACAGAGCCAGCACCGGACCTTTAAGCTGCCGCTGCATTTTTTCGGTCAAACCCTTTTCCTTCTCCCAGGCCAGATATTCGGCAATGCTGCTTTCGCTCATTACATGGCTGTCAAAGTTCAACTCTGTTTTGGTTTCATCTTTTCCAGCCATCCCCGGCGCGGCCTCCCCCAGCAAAGTTTGTTCAAGGGGGAATCACTTTCCTGCAAGGAAAGTGACAAGGGTACCCTTGTGCGTTTTTTATTCATTTCTAGCAATATGTCTAAGCGCAAAGCGGTGGTTTTTTCACCGCCAAAAGCGCTTTTCATACTGCACATATAGGAAAAAGCTTATATTTTTCGCGTTTTCTCCGGGAAAAAATTCTGATTTTATAAAAATCCAGAATTCCCCAGAATCATTTCGATTTTACTCCCTTAATGCTCTTATGTCAATATTTAAATTTTTTTAAGCTTTTGTCTGTTTTTGTCCGCTTGTGTAGTTTTCATCACCTACACATTTTGTTGAAATTACTTCTCTTTTGCCGCTCAATGACCGTTATTCTTTTAAGGTAAAATAAAATTTCCCTTTCTATTAAATAGAAAGCACCCATATATACTAAAAATCAGCCTTAAACACAGGCAACAAACCCCCAATTTATTGGTTCCATCAGGGCCAATAAACTGGGGATATTCATCGCTTCGGTCGAAAAACCGGGCTTTAACAGAAAATAACTGCCGCTTTATAAACTTTATTACAGGTTATACCACTTGATTTCGTTGGCATCCAGATGCAGCTCGAAGCTGCCGGTGTCGGTGTAAACAAGGGTATCCTGAGGCACATAAGTGTTATTGACCACGCAGTATTTGCCGTTGGCAACGAAGGCGTGGACTTCAACATTGTAGTTTGTGGAGAACCACTTATGCAGGGTGTCTTCGCCGTGAGCAGCCCAAAGGATGGCGCGGTAGAGTACGCGGCTGTTCTCAAAGGAGTAGGGCAGACCGGAAATATATACGCTTCGGCCGCGACCGAAATCGTTGGCGGCCATCTGTACTTCCTTATCCTTCTGAATCAGGATGTCGGTTCCTTCGTAGGCATAGATGTTTTTCTTACCCTCGCCGAAGTCAAGCTCGCCCTTAAGGTCTGCCAGGATGAAGTGCTCAGGATTCTGATCCCAGTTGTACTTGTCATAGTTGAGGGTAAAGCCTGTCTCTTTCTCCACGCCCATGACACTGGCCAGCTGGAAGAAGTGACCCTGATACTGGTGGCCGGAGGGCTCACCAACGCCGATGAAGCCGCCGCCGTTATGGACAAACTTACGTACCGCGGAAGAAATAAGGGCATCTTCCCACTCTGCGCCGCCGGTATGAGCAGTATCGCCGTCACCAACGTTGATGATAACGTCAATGGAATCCAGAATAGAGGGATCCTTGCGGATATCGTCAAAGGAGATGAACTTTACATCGAAGGGCGCGCCGGACAGAGCTTCGATAATACCGGCGTATGAGTAGTTCTGCTTCTGATAAAGGGCATGGTGAACCATGTGGCAGCCCCATGCACGCATCTTGCCCCAGCTGTTGAGAACTGCAACGGTCTTGACGCAATAGGGAGTAGTACCCTTGATGTTTTCGTAAAGCTCACGGAACTCATTGCAGACAGACTCCACATAGTCAATGAACTCAGGGAACTGGAGCGCCAGCTTCAGGTAGCCGCCGTAACCGATGCGGTCAATGGGCTTGCGCAGGATAGCGCGTCTTGCGGTGACCCAGTTCTCCTTGGCCTCCTTAACAGGATCGCCGCCTTCGTGGAAGGTATCCGGGAAGAAGTAAGGCAGGAATCGGCCTTCGGTGTATTTTACACCGGGAATATCAGATATCAGACGCAGGGTGCTGCCGTTGCCGACACTGCCCACAACAGCATCCACACCTATAGTCTTCCACTCTTCCATGAAAGGCTCGGTGCCGATCCAGTGATCGCCCAGGAACATCATGGCTTCCTTGCCCAGCTCATGGGTGATGTCCACCATCTCCTTGGCGAGAGCCGCCACCTCCCGGCGCTGGAAGGCCTGGAAGTCCTTGAACTCTCTGGAGGGAACGCGGTACTGATTGTTGTAGTAGCCCTGATCGATGATGAATTCGGGGCGGAACTTATAGCCGACTTCTTTCTCGAACTGCTCCAGAATATAAGGGGATACGGAAGCGGAATAGCCGTACCAGTCAACATACTTTTCCCGCTTCAGCTCGTCAAACATCAAGGTGAACTGGTGGAAGAATGTGGTGTAGCGGATAACATTGACATAGGGATGCTCCGCAATAAACTTACGCAGACGCTCCATAGTGAATTTATGGGTTTTGGGCTGGCGCACATCAAAGGTGATCTGGTGCTCGAAATTCTGCCAGCTGTTGGTAACGGCATTGTACATATGAACAGGATCCCAGATCAGATATGCCAGAAATGCCACGGTGTATTCATGGAAGGCAGCGGGCCTGTGAATCACGACACAGCCGCTTTCGGCATCGTAATCCCAGTCTTCGGTACAAACAGGCTCGCCGGTGCTTCTGTCCATAACTTCCCACCAGCGCTTGATGTCATCCCGGGTGTTTACCTCCATCAGCTCGGGAGAAATGCCCTTCATCAGGGGAATCGCCAGAGGGCCTTCGGTTGCCGTGTGGAAAGCGGTCATAATATAGCACTGCTGCACTTCGTCGGGATTGGCCTTTGCCCACGCGTTATCCTTGCGGGTGGTGTAATAGGTGGAATAAATCTTCCCATCCTGATTCTGCAGCTCGGTGGGGAAATCGGTGCCGTCACAGTCGCGGATGGCGTCTGCGCCCCAGCGCTCCATAATCTCCAGCGTCTCAGGAATCACATCCAGATCGGTAGGTATTGTTACACGGCCTTTTCTCAAGTTTTCTTTCATATTTTTATGCTCCTTGCATAACTAGAGTGTAATTAACATATCTGGAAAACGGGGAGGGGAAAACCCCTCCCTGTTTAATCAGTTTTTATAGGCGGCATTATACACGAACAGTGCAACCAGCAGGAACACAATTCCCACCAGCATCAGTCCCAGGCCTTCCAGCTTACCGGTCATCTTCCAACCAACGACAGTCAGAACAATACCCAGCACAAAGAACAGCAGGATCAGAATGCCGCGCAGAGTCAGATGCTCTTTCCAAAAATTCATAGTCTCACCTTAGCCTTTCAAACCGCCGACAGTCATGCCCTTGGTCAGATTCTTCTGAACGCATATGTACAGGATCAGAACCGGCAGCATGACCAGCACAAGACCGGCATACATGGGGCCGTATTCTGCAGCAGACTGCTGAGCCTGCATCAGGTTCAGAAGGCCTGCAGGGAGCGTCCACTGATCCTTGTTGGTGACCAGAGTCTTGATGATGATGTATTCATTCCAGAAGGACAGGAAGTTGAACAGAATAACTGTGATGATGGAGGGCTTTGCCATGGGGAAAATGACCTGAACCATTGTTCTGGCATAACCTGCGCCGTCAATATAGGCGGCCTCTTCAAAGTCATGGGGCAAGGTGGCAAAGTAGCTGGACAGCAGATAAATTGTAAAGGGCAGCGCGGTAGCGGCATAGACAACAGCCACAACAATATGGTTATTCAGCAAAAAGCCGTTGCCCAGAATTCCCTTGAGCCACTTGTCGCCGTCAGAAAGCATCAGGTAAATGGGGACCACGATGTAGTTTACGTTAATGAACAGGCCAGCCATGAAGCAGGTGTTCAGGAACTTACCGCCCACAAACTTGAATCTTGCAAGGCAGTAGGAAGCAGGCAGTGCAACAACCAGCAGGATAGCCAGTGCCATGACGGTAATGGTAACGGAGTGGAGCATGTAGCCGCCCATGTTGGCCTTGGTCCATGCATCCGCAAAGTTCTGCAGATGGATGTGGCTTGGCAGAGCCCAGGGACTGCCGTAGTGCTCGGAAGTTTCCTTCACAGAAGCCACAAGAACCCATACCACGGGGACCAGAATCAGAACAGCCAGAATGGCAAGAACAAAATATATAAAGAATTTATACAGGCGCTCGCCGCGATTTTCATTGTTCAGTCTCATAGCTGCACCTCCTTAGTATTCAAGGATCTCACGCTCGGTGACCTTGTTCACCAGCGCAGACAGGCCGAAGGAAACCAGGAAGATCACAACACCGATGGCCATGGCATAACCGTAACCGCCGCCCAGATTCTTCTGGTTGTACATATACAGCAGCGCCACATTGGATGCGTTGTTGGGGCCGCCGCCGGTCATGGCACTGACGAAAAGGAAGGCCATGTTGATGGTGGAGATGATGAAGAATGTAAGCGTGGTACGGATGTTGGTCCAGATCAGGGGAATGGTGATCTGGAAGAACTGGGTTACACGGTCGGCTCCGTCCAGGCTGGCAGACTCATACAAGGAGCCGGGGACAGCAGACATGGAGGCCATGTACATAACCATGTAATAGCCGATGGCCTGCCAGACCATGGCAATGACCAGACTCATGATAACATGCTGCTCGCCCTTCCAGAGAATACCTTCCTGACCAAAAAGGTTCAGAATACTGTTGAGAAGGCCCCTGTCAATATCATAAATGGCAGAGAAAATACCGGAAATAACAACGACGGACAGAATGTTGGGGATATAGAATACTATTCTGAAGAAGTCCTGTCCTCTCAGCTTTTCACGGGTAAGAATTCCGGCAAAAACAAGCGCAGTCGCCATAGTAAACACGGTAACCATGACAATCAGCAGCAGCATATTCTGCATGGAACGGATAAAGGTCGCATCTTTCAGCAGCATCTCAAAATTCTTCAGACCAATAAACACCTCATTGGGGTTAAAGGTGCTCCGCTGATACAGGGAAAGGCGGAACACATTGAAGGTAGGTGCAACCATAAAAATGGCGAATAGAATCACAGCGGGTGCAACGCACAGGAAGATAAAGCCAGTGCGCTTGAAATTGCTTTTCATCTTGAACCAACTCCTTTTAGTTTTTGCATAAGGTTTTTTCCGCTACACAACCGGCAGCTGTGCAATGGAAAGAACCTTAAAAAAAGGGTGGCAGTGACAGAGGTCACTGCCACCCAAATTAATTACTGTGTGGTCTGAGAATCCGGATCTTAGCTCAGCTTTGCAGCAGCCATCAGAGCGGAGTTGGTCTTAACCAGCTCTGCGTAGTCATCGATGGTGATAGTGCCAGCGACCAGAGAGTCGATGGGAGCAAAGAAGGTGCCGGAAACATCAACGCCGGGGATCTCGCCGAAGGCAGCGAAGCCACCCATAGCAGCCTTGGCGCCGTTGTCGTAGATGGAGTAGAACATTACGTTCTCGCCTTCCAGCATGTCGGCGATGCCCAGGATGGGCTGCATTGCACCGGCGGAAGCAAAGATCTTTGCAGCTGCATCGGAGTACAGGAATGCGACGAACTGCTCAGCCTCAGCAATGTGCTCAGCGGCAGCGGGAATCCAGGCCTGCTCGAACCAGCAGAAGGAGTAGGGAGCGGTGCCGGCTGCGGGAACAGCGGTCATGCCCCATGCGAAGTTGTCAAGAGTAGCGGCGTAGTCAGCCATCTCACCGGTGATCCAGGTGCCGTTGGGCATGAACAGAGCGGAGCCGTTCATGGGCATCTGCTGGTTCTTGGTGAAGTCCTGATTGTTTGCCTGAGCGGGGGTGGAGGGGTGAGTGTAGGAAGCCAGCTTGTCCAGAATGTTCAGCAGGGTCTTGCCGTTTTCGGAATCCCATGCACCCTCTTCATAAGTGGTGATAGCATTGAAGAACTCGGGGCCGCCGATAGCATTCATCAGAGCGAACATGAAAGCATCGTAGTAGCCGGCAGTGGGGTAGGTGAACAGAGCAATGCCCTCAGCCTTAGCGGTCTCGCCCAGTTCCCACATCTCGTCCCAGGTGGTGGGGACTTCCCAGCCCTTGTCCTCGAACAGCTTTGCGTTGTAGAACAGGCCGCAGGGAGAGTAGAACATGGGAGCCATGTAGGTCTTGCCGTCGCCGTAAGGAGCAACGATGTTGTTGTCGGTGAAGCCGCCGGCGATCTTGTCAGCAACCTTCACGTCCTCGCCGGGGATGGTCAGGGACAGGGTGTTGGTCAGGTCGTGCAGAGCGTTAGCCTTGACGAGCTGCTCAGTCAGGCCAGCGGGACGGCCGGTAGCCAGGTGAACAACGTCGGGGAACTCGCCGTTCTGCATGGGGCCGGTCAGAACGTCTTCCAGATTTTTGTCGGTGGTCAGCTCAACCTTGATGCCGGTCTCAGCTTCGAAAGCGGCAGCAACGTCAACCCAGACCTGAGAGCCGTAAGCGGTCTCGATAGCAGCAACCTTGATGGTTACGGGCTCAGCAGCCTCTTCTGCCTTTTCTGCAGGAGCAGCAGCGGGAGCGGGAGCCTCTTCCTTTGCGCCGCAGGCACACAGGGAGAGAACCATGCACAGGGCCAGCAGAAGTGCAAAGAACTTCTTCATTTGTTATTCCTCCAAGATATTTTATTGTTTTCGTGAAAGTGTAGTTCCACTTATACTAAGTATACAAAATCTCCCATCTTTCTCAAGTTGGAAATTGCGCTATTTTTTATAGATATTGCTACCGGCTCAATTTCAGCATTTCGTTTAACTTGCACATAGTTAATTTGTGCATTTCGCATAGGCTTGTGCAAAAATGATTATTATGCCACGCTCATTTTCGTTTGTTTTCTAAAAACAGCATTGTAAAAGGCAATAAAATGAAATATAATGACAACATATATAAAACTTGTGGAAGAACAGAGGATTATTATGAGCAGAAGTCATTACAGCCTGAATCAGGAGCAGGACTTTACCATTCGCGGTACGGCAAAATTGCTTAATGTTGCCAGCGCCAAGTATGGAGGGGACTGGCATTCTGTGCCCCATACCCATAATCATCTGGAGCTGTTTTATATCATTGGGGGAAAGGGACAATTTCTGATACAGGATCAGCTTTATCCCGTAAGCGTCAATAACCTTGTGATAATCAACCCCAATGTCAGCCATACCGAGGTCAGTTTGAA
This sequence comes from Oscillospiraceae bacterium, assembly GCA_017410425.1. Classification (GTDB taxonomy): domain Bacteria; phylum Bacillota; class Clostridia; order Oscillospirales; family Oscillospiraceae; genus Limivicinus. The sequence continues at coordinate 21,469 of JAFQQV010000044.1, read as the reverse complement.
CTCACAGCCGCTGGAGTATATCGTTCTGGGCATTGAAGGTGTGGAGCTTACCGCGATTGAGAACTCCAACGAGCAGTTCAACATCCTTGACCATTTCGAAAGTGTGGAAATTTCCGGATGCATAAGAAATATCCTGCGTGAGATGGAGCAGAAAAACACCGGATACGAAGATATCTGTCAGGCTTATATGGAGATTTTGCTCATACGATTGATGCGAAACACTGATCTTGCCGTTCCCACGGAGCCCCGGCTTATGTCCGGAAACCGCCAGTGTGCCTCCGTCAAACGCTATATTGACCTGCACTTCAAGGAAGCCCTGACGCTGGAGCAGCTGGCAGAAAACGCACACATGAACAAATACTATCTGTCCCATACTTTCAAGCGGGAATACGGCACCTCTCCCATCAATTATATTATTAACAAGCGGATTGAGGAAAGTAAATACCTGCTTGCAGAGACAGACCTCTCCATGTCTCAGATCGCTCAGCTTCTGGGCTTTTCGTCCCTGAGCTATTTTTCTCAGGTGTTTCGCAGAACTCAGGCCATCACACCAATGGAATACCGCCAAAGTCAGAAGGGCCTATAGTTAAAAAGGCTGAATATAATAAGAAAATACCCCGGTTTACAGGCTCAATAAGAGCCAATAAACTGGGGATATTCATCGCTTCAGCCAAAAAAGTTTATAGCTTTAGTAAGCCGATTTCACATAAGTGCGGCGCTGTTCATGGCTTTGCTCCATATTCTTCCATCGCTCAATCCATTGCGTACCAAGGCTTTCAGCCTTTTGCCTCGCGTTTGCGTTTGAGGGTGAGGCTGTCGGCAATCATGGCGATGAATTCTGAGTTTGTGGGCTTTCCCTTGATGTTGCTGACCGTATAGCCAAAGAACTTCTGCAAAACCTCTATATCGCCCCTGTCCCAGGCAACTTCGATGGCGTGGCGTATGGCGCGCTCAACGCGGGAGGGTGTTGTATTGAAACGCTTGGCCACCTCGGGATAGAGCACCTTGGTGACGGCGTTTATCATGTCCATATCTTTAATAGTAAGAATAATAGCCTCGCGCAGGTACTGATAGCCCTTGATATGAGCAGGCACGCCGACTTCATGGATAATGTCGGTGACCACGGCTTCAAGCTCAATATCAGTGCGCTTTGCAATGGCATAAGCCCGGCAATCCACCCCCACAGGAGGAACATCTATATCATCGCTTCTCACCAGCTGGCGAATGCGGCTTAAAAGAGCTGCACTATCACAGGGCTTGGGCAAAAAATAGTCCACGCCGAGATTGGAGCAGTCTGCGATAACATTGCTGTTATAAAAGCCGGAGAGCACCACAATATGTCCCTTATAGTCCAGCTCCTGCAGACGGCGCAGAAGCTCCAGACCATCGAGCTTGGGCAGTACCAGCTCTGTCAGAAGCAGGTCAGGCTTCTGCTCCAGCGTCAGCGCAAGAGCATCAAGACCATCCGAGGCCATGCCAACGATTTCCATGTCACCCTCGGCAGAGGCAAGGCTTGAAAGCTGCCGGCAGAAATCCATATTAGGATCAGCGGTGACTATACGTATCTTGGTTTCCATAATTATTTTCCTCCCGTTTTGCGATATGCAGAGACAGTTTTATTTTTCAAGTTAGATTTACCGTCATGTCGCATCAAAATTACCATAGTTGACACTTTGTCTCAACAGAATTCTGTCGAAGGACGAAGAATATTTGTTGACATAATATATCTAATTTCTACATGCTTCAACATACATTTCCATGCTTTTACAAAAAACTTTCAGAAACTTTGTCGAATTTTGTCGAAAACCAGCTTGAAGGAAAGGAAGGTCAGCAAATTCGCCGCCTTCCAATCTTTTTCAGGCATCAGCCATAGAGTTGTTCAAAGCTTTCATAGTGGTCCGAAGTATAATAAATAAGCCCGTCGTTGGAGAAAACGATGCGCTCAGCACCGCGACCGGAGGCACCATTGGTATTGATGTCGCACTCGGTCCAGCTGCGGCCGGGAGCATCGGGCAAAAGACCCTCACGGTTGCCAAAGCGATTGCCGCCGATAGCAGCACCGGGGATATACTTCTCCACGCTGCCGCCGCTCCAGCCGGCATCCTCAGCCTCAGCCTTGGTGACAAAGTTATCCGGCAGACAGCCATAGGTGTGGATATACAGGGCCACTTCGTCCTTCGAGTAGTACCAGCCGTCCGGGTCAATTGGTGCCTCAGGCTCAGACTCCTCCGCAGCTTCAAGCTTTTCATCTGTATCCGTCACCACTGCATCGATGACGGTTTCAACGCTCTCAACTACGCTGTCAGCGCCGTTTATTACAGCAATACTTGAGTCATTGCTTCCGGCATCAGGCAGGAAGGCATAGATAAGCACCAGCACCAAAAGCAGTACGGGCAATAATTTTTTAAGTTTCACTATTATCAGCTCCTGTTGGATGATTGCTCACATTGTAGCACGTCAGCGGCCATTTCGCAACCGGCAGGAAAAAGCTTGTCTCATCCCGGCGGATAGGGTATAATGATTTATCTATGAAAATACAGAGAGAGTGATATTATGAGTTCTACCGCAATCTGGCTCAACGAAGCCTTCTACGGCTTTGACCACGGCCTGCTGTCCCTGTACCATGGTATGGCTGAGCTTCTTGGCGGCCTGCTGACACCGCTGATGCGCCTGATTACCCTGGTGGGTGAAAAAGGTCTGGTATTTTTCCTGCTGGCCTTCATCTTCATGCTCTGCGCCAGCAAGCGCGACCTGGGCGTGTGCATTTTCGGCGCTGTCTGCTGCGGCGCGCTTATTACAAACATAATCCTTAAAGACGCCATTGCAAGGCCCCGGCCTTTCGAGGGCCTGGATGAATATTACCAGTGGTGGGTCTTTGTTGGCTCCCCGGCAGAGGACGGCTTCTCCTTCCCCTCCGGCCATGTCACCGCCTGCGCCGCAGGCATGACGGCAATATGGACCATGAAGGGTAAAAAGTGGCTGGCCCCTTCCGCTATCATAGTTTTCCTGATGGCCCTGTCCAGAAACTATCTCATGGCCCACTACCCCAGCGATGTGCTGGCTGCCGCCATTGTCGGCTGCTTCTCGGGCATTGTGGCCTGGTTCATCACCCAGTTGATTTTCCGCTTCCTCAATGAACGCAGCGATATTCCCCTGTTCCAGTTTGCACTGGACTTTGACATAAGGGATGTGCTGCCCTTTGAGCTGCCCCGTATCTCCCAGAGCGGCAGCGTTGCAGCTTTCTTTGACAAGATCTACGTTCTGCTTCACCGCCCGGCAAAAAAGCCTGGCCTGAGACGCAAGGCCGCAGAAATTGAGGACGAAGATGCCGACATGAAGACCTACAGCAAAGCTTCTGTCCGCACAGCTCCTGCGAGAGAAGAGGCTCCTGCGCTGCGCAGAAATGTATCCGCCGGACGCCATGAAGCTCCCGCCGGCAGCAGCGGCAAAAAGACCCGCTCTAGACCCGGTGCATACAAAGGCAAACACGAACTTTAAAAAAATAAAAATCACGGTCTTTTGACCGTGATTTTTATTTTTTGTATATTTCTTTAACCAAAAGCTCTTCTCCGTCAACGGAGAACTTCACTTCCATACCGGCAAACTCCATGGCATAAACCCGCTCCGGATCCTTCTGATAGCGGGGTCTTGGGTCATTTGCCAGCACACCGCGAAGCGCCGCGCGCTTTGCCTCAGGCACCTGCTGCTCAAGGCCTTCTGCAAAGCAGACCGACAGCGTGCTGCCGGAATCGGACGCAAAGCCGGACAGAGCCTCAGGATGGCAGTCGGCATAGGGTACATAGGGCTTCACATCATAGACAGGCGTGCCGTCCATAAGATCGGCGCCGCGAAGGCGCAGCACCGTGCCAAGGCCCTCCATCTGCTCCACCGCCACAAGCTGTACACAGCTCAGGCCCAGAGCATTGGGCCTGAAGGGTGAGCGCGTGGCAAACACGCCCAGACGTTCATTTCCGCCCAGACGGGGCGGGCGCACCGTAGGAGAAAAGCCCTCTCTCAGGTTCTGGGAAAACTGCCAGATGAGCCAGAGATGGCTGAAGCCTTCAATGCCTCTGAGAGCCTCCGCATCCCGATACTCCGGTTCAAAGACCAGTATGCTCTCAAGCTCAGGCACTATGCCCGCCTGGCGGGGAATGCCGAACTTGGTGGAAAAATCACTGCGCACATGGGCAATGGGTCTGATAATATGTTCTGCCATAATCACATCAAAGCCTGGAGCATGTCCATGGTATTTACTGCTACGCCGTTTACCATCATATGGAAGAAGATGGGGCACCAGATGGAATTGGTGCGCTCATAGCAGCGGGCCAGCAGGTAACTTACGGGAATATACTGGAGCAGATACACAAGGTAGATAGGATTTATGACTGCATAGCTCCAGACATGGTAGAAGGAAAACAGAGCAACGGATACTATGTAGGCCGCCCGGCGGCCCTTCAGATCTCTTATCATGCCGAAGATTCCGGCACGGAAGAGCATTTCCTCCGTGATGGGGGTAAAGAAGACCAGAGAGGCCTTCATCATGCCGAAGTCCTCAAACACCAGGTCTGTGACTGCGGCATTATTGGGATTTTCAGAGCCGGGCATAAGCTGCACCAGCAGCAGGCTGACGCAGAAATTAATGCAGACCATGCTGAAATAGCCGGAGAGGATTTCCAGCAGACAGAACAGCGGCCTGTCACACAGGGGATCAAAATCCCGGCGCAGAAAGCCCATACAAGTGGCAAGCATGAAGGCCGCACCGAACACATAGTAGAGGAAGTTGCCTTCTGTTGCAGTCACGGTCCCTCTGGCTACCATGAAGTTTATAATCATGGGCATGATGCCAACATGAATGATGAGATACACCATCACGGCGCGCATTTCCCTGCGCTCAAGATGGCTTGTAAATTCCGGAAGTTCTCTGCGATTCATCAGCCTCTCGCCTTTCTTTGCAATTCAAAGAGCATGTTCATGGCCTCAATGGGGGTCAGGGAGTTGAGGTCAGACTCCCGAAGGATACGGCAGACCTCGTCGCCGCCCACATCTGCAAGGCTCAGCTGCCCCTCCTCACTGCGGCTCTGGGGTACTGCGGCGGCAATGCCGTCCTGCTCCAGCTCCTTGAGGTAGCCCTTGGCCTTGGAGATTACAGTTTCGGGCAGACCTGCCAGCTTTGCAACCTCTATGCCATAGCTGTCATCAGCAGCACCGCGGACTATCTTGCGCAGGAAGACCAGATTGCCCCCCTGCTTTTTGGCGGTGATATTATAATTGCGCACACCCTGCAGCTCCCCTTCCAATGCGGAAAGCTCATGGTAATGGGTGGCAAACATGGTCTTTGCACCCAGCTTGCGCTTGTCGGCGCAGTGCTCCAGCACGGCTCTGGCAATGGCCATACCGTCAAATGTGGAGGTGCCGCGGCCAATCTCGTCGAGAATCAGCAGAGAAGATGCCGTTGCAAACTTCAGAATATCCGCCATCTCGTTCATCTCTACCATGAAGGTGGACTGGCCGGAAGCCAGATCGTCGGATGCTCCGATGCGGGTGAAGACCCGGTCCACAATGCCGATGGTGGCAGACTTGGCCGGCACAAAGGAGCCTATCTGGGCCATGAGCACAATAAGGGCCGTCTGGCGCATATAGGTGGACTTACCCGCCATATTGGGGCCGGTAACAATGGCGCAGCGGTCGGAACTGTCGTTAAGATAAGTATCGTTGGGAACAAAGTGCACATCCCTGAGGCTCTGCTCAACAACAGGATGGCGGCCCTGAACGATTTCAAGGGAGCGGCTGGTGTCGATCTCAGGCATGGTGTAGTTGTTGCGAACAGCCACTTCTGCCAGAGAGCAGAGCACATCCAGCTTTGCAACGGCCTCTGCGGCTGCCTGAATGCGGTCCACCTTGGAGGCAACAGAGTCGCGCACCTCACAGAAGTAGCGGTACTCCAGCTCGTTTATACGCTCACGGGCGTTGAGCAGATCGCTCTCCAATTCCTTAAGTTCCGCGGTAAAATAGCGCTCGTTGGAGACGAGGGTCTGCTTTCTTATATAGTCCTCGGGCACATTTTCAAGCCCGGCAGACTTGGGAATATCAATATAATAGCCAAAGACACGGTTATAGCCCACCTTCAGCTTTTTGATGCCGGTGCGCTCTTTTTCTCTGGCTTCCAGCTCCTGCACCATGCGGGCGCCGTTATCGCGGATATTGCGCAGCTTGTCCACTTCCTCGGAATAGCCGGGGCGCAGGATGCCGCCCTCACGCACGGAGAAGGGAGGGTCGTCGCAGATGGCCCGGTCTATCTCAAAGCGTACATCTTCAAGCAGATCCATTTCGGAGATAGCACGCAGCTCAGCACACTTGAAATGGGCCGTCAGCTCTCTGAGCCGGGGCAGCACTTCGCAGCAGCGGGCAAGGGAATGGAGATCTCTGCCGCCTGCGCTGCCGTAAACTGCACGGCTGACAAGACGCTGCATATCGCCCACGGCGCGGAGACTGCTGATTATCTCGCCGCGGTTAACGGTGTCATGAAAAAGCTCGTCCACGGCGGAAAGCCTGCGCTTGATGGACAGCGCCGAGAGCAAAGGGCGCTCTACCCAGGCACGGAGCATTCTGCCGCCCATGGGCGTTCTGGTCTTGTCCAGAACCCAGAGGAGACTTCCCTTTTTATCCCCGGTACGCAGGGACTCCGTCAGTTCAAGGGAACGGCGGGTAGCCCAGTCCAGCTCCATATATCTGCCGCCGTAGAAAATGTCCAGGCGGTTGATGTGATGCAGATCAAATTTCTGGGTACGCTCAATATATTCAAGCAGGGCGCCGGCAGCGCAGACCGCGCCGGGCTGATCGCCAAGGCCGCAGGAGTCAATATCTGCAAAACCAAACTGGCGGCAGATTCTCACCGCCGCTGCCATATATTCAAAGTTTCCGCCGTTTTCCGGCAGGGCACCCAGCTTTTTCACCGCAAAATCATAGAGCCCGCGGTTTTCCTCCGCACCGGCGGAGAGCAGCACTTCGCGGGGAGAAAAGCGGCCCAGCTCATTCATTATATGCTCGAGAGCATCGCCCTCGAATGCAACACAGCAGAATTCACCCGTGGAAACATCGCAGAAGGCGGCGCCGCCCTGTCCCGGAGCAAGGTAGACACTGGCAATATAATTGCTGCGCCCCTCTTCCAGCATGCTGCTCTCGGTAACGGTACCGGGAGAGATGATGCGGATAACCTCACGCTGGACGATACCCTTGGCAAGGGCAGGATCCTCGGTCTGCTCGCAGATTGCCACCTTGTAGCCCTTGGCAATAAGCCTTGCGATGTAGGCTTCAGCGCTGTGATAGGGCACGCCGCACATGGGTGTGCGCTCCTCAGGGTCCTCCACATTACGGTCGCGGGTGGTCAGGGCAATGTCCAGCTCTCTGGAGGCGATCTTCGCGTCCTCGTTGAACATCTCATAAAAGTCGCCCAGGCGGAAAAAGAGCAGGCAATCCTGATGCTGCGCCTTTATTTCGTTGTACTGCCGCTTCATGGGCGTAAGTTCTGCCATGTTATTACTCACTTTCTTTCATTTACTGACAACAAAGCCCAGCGTAGTGGGTTTGTTGTCAAGAGGAAAAACAATGCCGTCGGTCATTGTGCCTGTGCCTGCACAGGCGCAAGACCTTACGGTGTTGTTTTGACGACTCCGTATAGTGCCCAGTTATTGCTGCTTGTAATTTCCACATCCACAAACTGGCCCACCAGACTTTCATCACCCTTCAGGTGTACAAGGCGGCCGCCGTTTGTGCGGGAGGAGAGATTATATTCATCCTTGCCGGTGGTGCCGTCCACCAGCACGCGGAGGGTCTTACCCTCGTATTCCTTGTGCTTCTCGCCGGAGATGCGGTTGGACACATCCATCAGCTTGTCAAAGTGAAGCTGCTTCTGAGCCCTGGTATAGGGATCAGGCATGGAGGCTGCAGGAGTTCCCACGCGCTTGGAGTAGATGAAAGTGAACATACCGTCGTAACGGACCTCTTCGCAGAGGCTGATGGTGTCTTCAAACTGCTCGTCGCTCTCATCGGGGAAGCCAACAATAATATCGGTGGTGATAACAAGGTCGGGCATGTAGCTTCTTGCAAGCTTAACCAGCTCCAGATATTTTTCTCTGGTATAGCTGCGATTCATGCGCTTGAGAATGGTGTTGTTGCCGGCCTGCACGGGCAGGTGGAGCTGATGGGCGCACTTTTCGCACTCTGCCATTGTCTTGAACAGCTTCTCGGTAGCATCCTTGGGGTGGCTGGTCATGAATCTTATGAGGAAGTCACCGGGAATGTCGTTTATCATGCGGATAAGATCGGCAAAGTCCACATCCAGCCCCAGATCCTTGCCATAGGAGTTGACGTTCTGGCCCAGAAGGGTAATGTCCTTATAGCCCTCTTCAACCAGCTGGCGGGCTTCACGAATTATATCCTCGGGCTGTCTTGAGCGTTCACGGCCTCTGACATAGGGCACAACGCAGTAGGTGCAGAAATTGTTGCAGCCGTACATGATGGAAAGCCAGGCCTTGACCTTGCCGTCGCGCTTGAGGGGCATGCCCTCGATAACGCAGCCATCCTGCTGGCTGGTTTCAAAAACACGCTTGTGCTTGTCCAGATAGCGCTTGAGGTGCTCAGGGAATCGCCAGAGCTCATGGGGACCGAAGCAAAGATCAACCACGGGGTAGCTCATCTTCACCTTGTCAGCCATGTGCTGCTGCTGAACCATGCAGCCGCAGACTGCGATAATCTGCCTGGGCTTGTTTTTCTTTGAGTGGTTGAGAGCACCCACATTACCCAGCACGCGCATTTCCGCGTGCTCACGCACAGCGCAGGTATTGATGACGATTATATCCGCCTCAAACTCATCCTGGGTAAAGCCACAGCCCATCTCAGCCAGATAGCCGCGCAGCTTCTCACTGTCGGCCTCATTCTGCTGGCAGCCGTAGGTATCCACCATGGCCAGAGGCTGTCTGCCTTCTTCGCAGATGCGGCCGCGCAGGCTTCTGCAGATTTCCAGCTGCTTTTCAACTTCGCTTATATCTATAACTTTTCTTTCGTATGCCATAATAATCTTCCGTTCTGATAAGGTCTGATAAGGATTAAGGTCAAAACGTATAGTCTGACATTTAATTTTAACATAAAAGCTATGGAAAGTTCAAGCCGGATAATGTATAATCAGATATTCTGTTAATCAGCACTTTGGAGGTCTTTTATTATGGCCCTTATCAATATACTCTCCCCCCATGTGGCAGACCTGATTGCCGCCGGCGAGGTGGTGGAACGCCCCGCTTCCGTCATAAAGGAATTGATGGAAAACGCCTTTGACGCCGGTGCAACTGCCCTGACCGTGGAGCTTCGCGGCGGCGGCAGCACCTATATACGCGTCAGCGACAATGGCTGCGGCATGGCGCCGGAGGATGCAGGCATGGCTTTCATGCGCCATGCCACATCAAAGCTTAAGGACGAAAACGGCCTTGAAGCCATCGGCACCATGGGTTTTCGCGGTGAAGCTCTGGCAGCCATCGCCGCTGTCAGTGAGATTGAACTTTACACCCGCCGCCCGGGCGATGATGAAGGCACTTATGTGAGCCTTATTGCAGGCGACATTCAGGATATGTGCCCCACAGGCTGCAGCGACGGCACTGTGATGGTGGTAAAAAACCTTTTCTACAACACCCCTGCAAGACTCAAATTCCTAAAGTCCGACCGCAGCGAGGCCGCCGCCTGTGTGCAGACTGCACTGCGCTGCGCGCTGGGCAGGCCCGACATTTCCGTCCGCCTTATAAAGGACGGCAAGGAGGAGTTCTTCTCCCCCGGTGACGGCAAACAGGAAAGCTGCATCTACTCCCTGCTGGGCCGCGAGCTTGCACGGGATATGCTCAAGTGCAGCTGGGACGATGGAGAAATGAAGCTCAGCGGCTTTGTCACTTCACCTGCCGCCGCAAGAGGCAAGCGCAGCGCCCAGTTTTTCTACTGCAACGGCCGCTACTTCCGCTCTGCCCTGATGCAGACCGCAGTTGAGCAGGCCTTCAAAAACTGCCTGCTGCCTGGTCGCTATCCCGCCTGCGTGCTCTACCTCGAAATGAGCAATGCCAGCGTGGATGTAAACGTCCACCCGGCAAAAACCGAGATAAAATTCTCCCATGAAAAGAGAGTATTTGACCTTGTGTATCAGGCTGTGCTCTCCGCGCTTCAAAGCGAGGACAGGCTGGGTTCTGTCCCGGAGGAGAAGGTTGAAGAAAGCCCCAAGCCTGTGTATTCTGCAGCTGCTGCAAAGCCCAGCCCCGCTCCGGCTGCAAAGCCCATTGCCAAGGAGAATTTCTACCGCAGCATGAGCGCTCAGGAATATCGTGAAAGCCAGCTTAAATCCGCCCCCGCAGAGGACGGAATGAACCTGCACGCATACCATGTTCCCTACCAGACAAGGATCGACATGAGCACAGCGGAAAAACCGTTGTCGCCTAAGGTCGAAAAAAGTAATTTTTGTGAAAAATTTACGGAAATTTCTGCAAAGGAGCCCTTTATTGAGCCCAAACTTGTGGAAAAAGCTGTTCAAAGTGTTGAAAAGTCCCCTCTGCCCGAGTATCGGATAGTGGGTGAGACCATGAAACTCTACATTCTTGTGGAGCATAACGACGGACTGCTGCTCATAGACAAGCATGCAGCCCATGAACGCATCATTTTCGACCGGCTTAAGGCCCAGGGCAACAGAGTCATGGCCCAGAGCCTGCTCAGCCCCGTAACCCTGCGCCTGGAAGGCGAAGACCGTGAGCTTGTGGAACTGCACGGTGAGCTTCTTGCAGAGCTGGGATTTGAGCTGGAGGAGTTTGGCGAGAGAGAATATATTCTCCGCGCCGTGCCTGCTGACATGAATGCCGGCGATGCTGAAGCTGCGATCGAAGAAATTCTGGATAAGCTCCGCTCCGGCCGCAAAATTGATCCTGCCGAAGCCAGAGACGAGATTCTTCACACCACCGCCTGCAAGGCCGCCATCAAGGCCGGCTACCAGACGGAAAAGGAAGAACTTAAAAAACTGGTGGAGGCCGTGCTCTCCGGTGATGTGCGCTACTGCCCCCACGGCAGGCCTGTCAGCGTAAGGCTGGAGAGAAAGGATCTGGACAAGCTTTTCAAAAGGATAGTGTAGCCCTCTCAGTCACGGCTGCGCCGTGCCAGCTCTCCCGCAGGGAGAGCCAGGAAACAAGGAAGATTTATGAATAACAAAATAATCGTAATCGCAGGGCCTACCGCCTCCGGCAAGACAAGACTTGGTATAGAGCTTGCCCGCTTGTACAGCGGGGAGATAGTCTCTGCAGACTCAATGCAGGTCTACCGCCGCATGGACGTTGGCACCGCAAAAGCGGATGCTTCCGAGCGCGCCCAGGCCGTGCACCATATGCTGGATGTGGCAGAGCCCAGCGAAAATTATTCCGTGGCCCGATACGTGGAAGATGCCGGCAAGTGCTGCGACGACATAATCGCCAGGGGTAAAACCCCCATACTCGTAGGCGGTACCGGGCTTTATATAGACTCTCTGGTTTCCGGCAGGGATTTTGCCGACAACCAGGAGGACATGGCCCTGCGCCGGGAATTGGAGGAAGAATATGAGCGCCTCGGCGGCGAGGCTATGCTGGAGCATCTCGCCTCCTTTGACCCTCAGCGGGCCGAAAAGCTGAGTCACGGGGATAAGCGCCGCATTATCCGCGCCATTGAAATATATCGTCTCACCGGTATCAGTGCCACCGAGCACGACGAAGAAACCCGCCGCCGTCCTCCCCGCTACGATGCGGCAAGAATAGTGCTAAATTATAAGGACAGAGCAAAGCTCTATGAGCGCATCGACAAGCGCGTGCTTATGATGAATGAGCTGGGCCTTTTTGAAGAGGTTGAAGCTCTGCTTGCCTCCGGACTCAGCCCCGACAGCACCGCCATGCAGGCCATAGGCTACAAGGAAGCAGCCCTGGCTGTCCGCGGTGAAATCAGCCGCGGCGAGGCTATTGCCATGATTCAGCAGAACAGCCGCCGCTACGCCAAGCGCCAGCTCACCTGGTTCAAACGCTGGGAAGGGGCCCACTGGATAGAGTGGGAAAGCGTTCCCGATTTTGAAGCCGCCCGACTCTCTTCGACCGAGTTTTTACTGGGCCGAGGGTATCATGATATAGCGTATCCGCAAGGATAACAGATCATGATGGAGCGGTAGGAGAATAGCCGCTCCGAGAAAAAGGAGTTGGCTGAAATGCAGAAAACGCAAAATCTCCAGGACAGCTTCCTCAATCAGTTGAGGAAGGACAAGTCCACCGTCACAATGTTTCTTATGAATGGATTCCAGCTGCACGGCGTGGTGAAGAGCTTTGACGGCTTCACCGTTGTGCTGGATTCCGACGGGAAGCAGCAGCTTATTTATAAGCACGCCATATCTACCGTGGTTCCGCCCAGACCCATAGCTCTGGACTGCGATACATAATTGGCTGCGTCCCGATTCTACGGCCTGATGTCCGCCTTGATTTTCGCGGCAGTCTGCGCCTATGCCGGCACTGCGGTTTATGCCGCGCTGCAAAACACGCCTCAAAGCAGCCTGCCGACCCTCGCCAAAAGCGAGGGCGGTGAGCTTCGGGGCATAATACTGCGCTGCGAGCAATCCCTGACAGAAGCCCCCAGCGCAGAAGCCGGGGCGCGTATTCCGGCAGGAAATTTTTCTTCTGAGTCCGCAATTTTCATGCCTGACTCAGATGGATATGAGCACATCGCCCCCGCCGACCTTGATTCGCTTGACAGTGTAAAACTAAAGGAGCTTATGCAAAGTCCGCCGGAAATCGGCGGCGGTGCAAAGCTCATCTATGGATTTGATTGTTATTTCGCCGCCTTTTATAAGGGCGAGTCTGATATAGAGCCCGGTCCCTGCTGCATTCGCTTTGAAGACGATACGGAAATTCTCAGGGCCGAAATCGTATCAGTATCCCGCTCGGAAGCAGACTGTGTTTTGCTTCTGCGGCTGATGCTGACTGAAAAACTACTCCAGCGCCGCTTTTGCAGCGCAGAATTGATTTATAATTAGCTGAAAAAGAGAGAAGGCTGAATATGTCTATTGCTGAAAACCTTGCGCAGGTCAAAGCGCGTGTAGCTGCCGCCGCCAAAGCCTGCGGCAGGGATGAAAACGATATCCTCCTCATCGGAGCGAGTAAGATGAACGATGCTGACACTGTGCGCGAAGCCATCGCAGCGGGCCTTCCTGCCTGCGGCGAAAACCGCGTGCAGGAGCTGAGAGACAAAAACGCCCTGGGTGCCTATGAGGGTGCGGAGCTGCATTTCATCGGCACTCTGCAGAAAAACAAGGTCAAGTACCTCGTTGGTGTGGTAAAGCTTATCCACAGTGTTGACAGCGTGGAGCTGATGCAGGCCATTGATAAACAGGCGCAGAAGCTGGGCCTTGTGCAGGACATTCTGCTTGAGATAAACACCGGCGCAGAGGCCTCAAAATCCGGTTTTCGCCCCGATGAACTGGGCACTGCACTCTATGAAGCATCCAAATTACCCGGCATAAGGGTCCGCGGTCTTATGACTGTACCCCCAATTTGCGTCGACGGAACTGAAAACATCCCATTTTTTCAGCTTTTGAAGCAGCTTTTTGTTGACAATAGCGAAAAAAAATACGATAATGTATACATGGACTTTATGTCCATGGGCATGAGCGGTGACTTTGAAGCTGCAATTGCCTGCGGTTCCAATATGATTCGGGTGGGCACTGCTATTTTCGGTCAGCGCCACTACCCTGCCAAATAAAGGCCGGTCTCTGAGCCAAGAAGGTGCCCGGTCAATTTTTCGATGCTCTTTGGAGGATTGCCATGGGTTTCATGGATGAACTTAAAAAATTAACACAGCCTTATGATGACGAGGAAGATTTCTTCGAGGGTGCCGACCCCAGTTTCAAACCTCAGCCCAAGCAGAAGGCAGAACCCAAGATAAAAAATCCCATCAGCGCGGCACAGCTGGCTTTTGAGAATTCCTTCGGCGGCGACGGAGCTGTTGCCCCTGCAGAAGAAGCTGCCCCCAAAAAGCCCGGTGCAGAAGGCGGCATCTTTGGCGCAAGAGGGCAGAAAAAGCCTGCACGTCAAAAGGCACCCAAGCAGCGCACTATGAATTTTGGCGGCCGGGACACCTCTGTTATTCTTTTCAGCCCCAAGAGTTTTGACGAAGCCGGTGAGCTTGTCAGCTACATGAACCAGGGTCTGACCGTGGTTATGACTCTTGAAGGCGTGGCCGGTGAAACTGCAAGACGCCTGCTGGACTTTCTCAGCGGCATTGCCTTTGCCCTCCAGGGCAAAATCACCCCCGTCTCTGCAAAGACATATTTTATTACCCCTCAGGATGTAGATATACTGGGCACCCAGCCGGAACAGCCCGAAAGCGAAAGTCATTATTTCTAAGTCCGGCACAAGAACTTGAAAGGTGGATAAGTTATGATTACTGCACAGGATATTCGTGAAAAAGGTTTTGAAAAGTCCCGTCTGGGCGGCTATGACATGGCTGCTGTCGATGAATTTCTGGAAGAAATCGCCGACGACATTACCGCTTCCCAGAAGGAAAACGCCGTTCTCAAGAGCAAGATGAAGGTTCTCGTTGACAAGATCGAAGAGTACCGCGCAAATGAAGAAGCTCTTAACATGGCCGTTCTCTCCGCTCAGAAGCTGGCTGTTCAGATAGAGGCCGAGGCCCGTCAGCGAGCTGCCAACATGATCGCCGAAGCCGAAAAGCAGGTTAAGGAGACCGTCGGCGGCATCAGCGAGCTTGCCGATGTTGAAGAGAAGCGCCTCGAGGCTGCAAAGGCTGCCACCGCAAAGTTCCTGGAGAACATCCGTGGCCTGGTAGGCAAGCAGCTTGAGAACATCGAAGCTATTGCCAGCGGCTATGCTCCTGCCGAGAAGGCCGAAGCTCCCGCTGTTGAAGAAACCGTACGCAGCGTTGAGAGCAAGGCAGCCCGCATTCAGCCCGCTCCCGATGCTAAGTTCGATATAGACGCAGTCGAAAAGCAGCGCCCTCGCAAGCTTGACAGCACCCAGACTTTTTCCCTCTGATTTCCATTAAACTTTAAGCGGGGCGAGCGCATCTGCGTACGCCCCCTTTGGATTTTTTACTAGACAAACACTAAACAGGAGAAAAGAATATGGCACAGGATTTCAACTCTACTATCAACCTTCCAAAGACAGATTTTCCCATGCGTGCAGGTCTGCCCGCACGTGAGCCTCAGATGCTCAAGCACTGGGAAGAGCTGGATATATACAACGAAATGCTCAAGAAGAACGAGGGTAAGCCCCGCTTCAACCTGCATGACGGCCCTCCCTTCTCCAACGGCAACATCCATATGGGTCATGCCCTGAACAAGGCCATCAAAGACTTTATCACCCGTTCCTACGCAATGCGCGGCTATTACACTCCCTACATTCCCGGTTGGGACTGCCACGGTATGCCTATTGAATCTGCCATCATCAAGGAGCAGAAGCTCAACCACAAGCAGATGAGTGTTTCCGACTTCCGCAACGCATGCGAAGCTTATTCCGAAAAGTACATCGGTATCCAGATGGAAGGCTTCAAGCGTCTCGGTGTCATCGGTGACTGGGAGCATCCCTACCGCACCATGAGCAAGGAATTTGAGGCTGAGGAAGTCCGTGTATTCGGTAAGATGTACCAGAACGGCCACATCTACAAGGGTCTCAAGCCCGTGTACTGGTGCGCCAAGGACGAGACTGCTCTTGCAGAGGCTGAGATCGAGTATCATGACGACCCCTGCACCACCGTTTACGTCAAGTTCCCCATGAAGGACGACCAGGGCAAGCTGTCTCACCTTGATCACTCCAAGCTTAACTTCGTCATTTGGACCACCACTATCTGGACCCTGCCCGGCAACCTTGCCATCGCAATGCACCCCGATGAGAGCTACGCTGTCGTAAAGGCTGCAAACGGCGAGATGTACATTCTGGCCGAGGCTCTGGTCGAGAAGGTCATGAAGGTCGGCGGCGTTGAGGAATACGAAATCGTTGAGACTCACCCCGGCAACTTCTACGAGAATATGCTGGCACAGCATCCCTTCCTGCCCAAGACCTCCCGCCTGCTGCTGGCTGACTACGTCACCATGGAATCCGGTACCGGCTGCGTTCACACTGCTCCCGGCTTCGGTGCAGACGACTATCAGACCTGCCTGCGCTACGGCATGGAAATGGTCGTTCCTGTTGATGATCAGGGCCGCCACACCGACTATGCCGGCAAGTACGCTGGTCTCAAGACCGAGGAATCCAACCCCGTCATCCTCGCCGATATGAAGGAGAGCGGCATGCTCTTTGCTTCCGAGGATATCATCCACAGCTATCCCCACTGCTGGCGCTGCAAGAGCCCCATCATCTTCCGCGCCACTCCCCAGTGGTTCTGCTCCGTTGACTCCTTCAAAGAGGACGCCGTCAAGGCCTGCGATGAGGTCAAGTGGCTGCCCGCATGGGGCAAGGAGCGCATGGGCGCAATGATCCGCGAGCGCGCAGACTGGTGCATCTCCCGTCAGCGCCGTTGGGGTCTGCCCATCCCCGTATTCTACTGCGAAGACTGCAACAAGCCCGTCTGCACTGAAGAGACTATCGAGTCTGTTGCCAATATCTTCGAAAAGTCCGGCTCCAACGCATGGTTTGAGCTTGAGGCCGCCGAGCTTCTGCCTCAGGGCTTCAAGTGCCCCCACTGCGGCGGTATCCACTTCTACAAGGAAACCGACACTCTGGACGGCTGGTTTGACTCCGGTTCCACTCACTACGCTTCCATGAAGCGCGACCAGGGCTTCTGGCCCTCCGATATGTATCTTGAGGGCGGCGACCAGTATCGTGGCTGGTTCCAGTCCTCCCTGCTGACCGCTGTCGGCGCTCTGGGCATGGGCGCACCTTACAAAGAGTGCCTGACCCACGGCTGGACCGTCGCCGGTGACGGCCGCGCCATGCACAAGTCCCTGGGCAACGGCATTGACCCCGCTGACATCATCAAGGAATTCGGCGCTGACATGGTCCGTCTCTGGGCCGGCTCTGCCGACTACCATGTTGACGTTCGCTGCTCCAAGGAAATCTTCAAGCAGCTGAGCCAGAACTATCTGAAGTTCCGCAACACCGCCCGCTACTGCCTGGGCAACCTGGCTGGCTTCGACGCTGATAATCTGGTTTCCGCAGAGGAAATGCTGCCTCTGGATCGCTGGGCTATCACCAAGCTCAACACCCTTATTGAGAAGGTCACCGAGGCATACAATAACTACGAGTTCCATGTCATTTCCCACGCCATCAACGATTTCTGCGTTGTTGAGCTTTCCAGCTTCTATCTTGATATTATCAAGGATCGCCTCTACTGTGAGGAACGCAACGGCCTCAAGCGCCGCAGCGCTCAGACCGCTCTGTACCTGATCCTTGACTCCATTACCAAGATGTTTGCTCCCATCCTGGCCTACACCTGCGATGAGATCTGGCTGGCAATGCCCCACCGCAAGGAAGACGATGCCCGCAACGTCGTTCTCAACTACATGAACAAGCCTTTTGCTGAGTACGCACTCTCCGAAGAGGAACTGGCTCAGTGGGACAAGCTCATCTCCGTTCGTAACGATGTCAACGGCGTTATCGAGACTGCCCGCGCAGCCAAGCGCATCGGTAAGCCTTTGGAAGCCGCTGTCACTCTGCGTGTCAAGGACGAGAGCGCCAAGGAAGTTGTTGACGCTATCTCCTCCATGAACCTGAGCGAGCTGTTCATCGTCTCCTCCTGCCTCATCACCGAGGATGAGCTGGGCGAGCAGGCCGCTTCCGGCGTTGGCAGCAACAATCCCGGCCTGGAAATTGCAGTCTCTGAGGCTGCCGGCACCAAGTGCCCCCGCTGCTGGATGCACTCTGTGGATGCCGATCCTGAAACCGGTCTCTGCCCCCGCTGCGCAGAAGTTGTTGCAAAGCTTTAATTAAAAACATCCGGGATGGCAAAGCTCTGGCTCTGCCATCCCGGTTGGTGGATTTTGGTATTTCTGATCGGCCAATCTCCACGTAATATATCCAGATTGGAGATTTTATTATGTTGTATTCTATAGTCGGTATACTGGTTATTATTATTGACCAGGCCGTCAAGCTCTGGGTTCAGAACACTCTTTTCGGTACTGATATCGTCAAGTTCATTCCCGGTGTTATCTCTCTTGTCAATGTCCATAACTCCGGCGCCGCCTTTGGTATTCTCAGCGGCAGCAACGCCCGTATCTATTTTGTCATAGTAACTGCGGTGTTTGTTATTCTGGTTGTTCTGGCTTTGGCAACCAACTTTGTCTCCGGCCGTCTTGCCCGCTGGAGCCTTGCAATGGTCGCAGCCGGCGGTGTCGGCAACATGATAGACCGCGTTATTTATGGCTATGTTCAGGATATGTTCAAGGTTGAGCTTTTTAACTTTGCCATTTTCAACGTAGCTGATATTTTCATCACTGTTTTTGCTATTCTCTTTGCAATTGCAATGATTCTGGAAAAGCCCGATGAAGATATAGATGACGAGCTCTATGAAGATGATGAAGTCGACGAGTATGGCGATGAAATCCGTGTTCGCAAGCCTCTTATGGGTAAGCTTAAGGAAAAGAGAAATGCTTCCCGCAGGGCATCCAAGAAATCCCGCCAGGAAAAGTATGAGCGCGAGTATGAAGAATATCGCGAACAGCAGCTAAAGGCAATGAATATGAAAGCCTCTGAAAAGCCTGAGGCCTCCGAGCCTAAACCCCAGCCCGGCAGAAAGACCCGTAAGGCTGCTCCCGCTGAGGTCCCTGAGCGTAAGGCAGAACCCAGAAAAGAACCCCGTCGTCCTGTTCAGCCTGCAGCTCAGCCTGCTGAGGATCCCTTTGCTGCATGGGAAAAGGCCAGCGCAAAGCACGAAACAGAGCGCAGTGAAAACTTTGCTGAAAAAGCAATGGGTACTGGTGTTCGTCCTGCACAGAGCGTGCAGCGTCCTGTTCAGCGCCCTGTCCAGCCTGTCGAACAGCCCAGTTACGTGGCTCCCACCCCTGTTGCAGAGCCTGTGAGGAAAGCTGCAGAACCCAAGCCCCAGCCCAAACCCGCCGCAAAGGCAAAAGACGACTTTAACCTGGACGATATTCTCGCTGAGTTCAAGTAATGGAAAATTTTGATACTATAATCAAGGCAGAGGAGAGCGGCGAACGTATCGACGCTCTCCTTGCGCGCAATTTGCCTGATTTCAGCCGAAGCCAGATCCAGAAATTGTTGGAGCAGGGACACGTCTGCATAGACGGAAAAGCTGTAAAAAAGAATTACCGCTGCAATATTGGTGATGAGATTTTCCTTCAGCTTCCTGATCTGCAGGAAATTCCTCTGGTGGCCCAGAATCTTCCTTTGGACATTGTTTATGAAGACGCAGATCTCGTTGTTATCAACAAGGCTCGCGGCATGGTTGTTCACCCTGCCCCCGGTCATCCTGATGGAACTTTGGTCAATGCACTTATGTACCACTGTGGGGACAGTCTTTCCGGCATCGGAGGTGAGCGCCGCCCCGGCATTGTACACCGTATTGATAAAGACACCTCTGGCCTGCTTATTGTTGCTAAGAACGATTTTGCCCACGCAGCTCTGTCGGCTCAGCTATCTGACCATAGCCTGCACCGCGTTTATGAGGCTATTGTCCGCGGCAACTTCAAGGAGAGCTCCGGCACTGTTAACAAGCCCATTGGACGCCATCCCATAGATCGCAAACGTATGGCAGTGACGGAGAAAAACTCCAAGCCTGCAGTTACTCACTGGGAACTTATCGCTTCATATAAGGCTTACTCTCATATCCGCTGCATTCTTGAAACCGGGCGCACACATCAGATTCGTGTACATATGCAGAGTATAGGTCACCCTCTGCTGGGCGATGGAGTTTATGGTTCACCTTCCCCTGAGAAGGGCCTTGAAGGCCAGTGCCTCCACGCAAGGGAATTGGTTTTTGTCCACCCCAGAAGTGGAGAAGCTGTTCATTTGGAGTGTCCGCTGCCTGAGTACTTTGTACAGGTAGTTTCCAAGCTAGGCCCTGAAACATAAAAGGAGTTGCTGATATGAAAATTGCATTGTTTGTTCTGGCAATCATAGCCGTTATCGCTGTGGTGAGCATTGTAATCAAGCTTATATCCGGCGCTGCTGCAATTATTACCGGAGCTTTGGGTACAATAATTGCCTTGGCTGTGATAATCGCCCTTATTATAATAGTTGTATGGATGTTTTCCTACGCAAAGAAAATGAAAAAATAAGCTGGTCATAAGACCAGCTTATTTTTTACATTATCATATTTATCTAAGAACAGATTACCAGTTCTCTTTTCTTACTTCGAAGTAAGCCTGGGGGTGTGCGCAAACGGGGCAGGCCAGAGGAGCCTTGGTGCCAACGACCAGGTGACCGCAGTTACGGCACTCCCAAACCTGAACATCCATCTTCTCGAAGACCTTTGCAGTCTCAACATTGTTGAGCAGAGCTCTGTAACGCTCTTCATGCTCCTTTTCGATCTTTGCTGCGCCGCGGAACTTTGCAGCCAGAGCGGTAAAGCCCTCTTCCTCTGCTTCCTTGGCCATGCGATCATACATGTCGGTCCACTCGTAATTCTCGCCCTCTGCAGCGTGCAGCAGGTTCTGTGCGGTATCGCCCAGCTCGCCCAGCTCCTTGAACCAGAGCTTTGCATGCTCTTTCTCATTGTCAGCGGTCTTCAGGAACAGCTCAGCGATCTGCTCAAAGCCGGCCTTCTTTGCAACGGAGGCAAAATAGGTGTATTTATTTCTTGCCTGGGATTCGCCTGCGAATGCCTCCCACAGGTTCTTCTCGGTCTTGGTGCCAGCGTATTTGTTTGCCATAATCTACATCTCCTTAGAAATAGAAATTAGCGCCCTAAGCGCTTATTACATAAAGAGTTTACCACATTTTGTTTTTAAGTCAAGAGCAAATCCTAGTTCCAACATAGTATATAAAGTGTTTAAAAAGACTGGAAAATTAAAATCTCTACATATATAAATATAATAGGAAGGGGAAAAGAAAAAACCACCCTCGTAAGAGGATGGTTTTTTTTGTGTTGGCATTGACCTATCTTCCCAGTCCGTCGCCAGACAAGTATTTTCGGCACTGGTGAGCTTAACTTCTGTGTTCGGAATGGGAACAGGTGGACCCTCACCGTTAAAAACACCAACTTCTTTTTTATTGCACCCTGAAAACTAAACAGAGGATAAGAGCAAGGCTCCTGCCTGCATAATGTAGGTCAAGCCCTCGGGTTATTAGTATCGGTTGGCTGAACACATTACTGCGCTTACACCGCCGACCTATCAACGAAGTAGTCTTCTTCGTCCCTTACTCCATAATGGATGGGAGATCTTATCTTAGGGAGAGTTTCACGCTTAGATGCCTTCAGCGTTTATCTCGTCCAGACGTAGCTACCCAGCTGTGCCGTTGGCACGACAACTGGT